>NZ_KV813703.1:0-68653 GCF_001813685.1 Rothia sp. HMSC061E04
GTTTTGATGTCCAAGAAACGGGAGGCAGTTCACTTAGCAGGTCGCCCATCCGGGGCTTTAGCTACACAAAAATCAGCAACAGGCTAGTGGCCCGCCGCCGGGGCCTCGTGGCTCTCGCCGTCAGCCGAGTAGTCCGAATCCTTACGCGGCGTAGTCCACAGCACCAGCGCCGTCAGGACCGCGAAACCCAGAATGGAGAAGCCCATCGGCAGGTACTCATGCTCACCGGCAAACGACACCAGCGGCGCCGCCAACGCACCCAGCATCGCCTGAACTGTACCCATCACCGCTGAAGCACTACCCGCCATGTGGCGCGCCTCGTTCAACGCCAACGCCGAAGCATTACCAAAAATCAGGCCGCACGAGCTGGTCAGCAGGAACAGCAGAACCAGCGTGGGCACCAGCGAAATACCGACAAAGAAGCTGACCAACAGCAGCGAAGACACCGCCAACAGGCTAACCACGCCGACATTCACAATGTGACGCTGCGCCACACGACCAACCAGCTTCGTCGCAATCGCGCTGAACAGCACAATACCAATCGAGTTCACACCGAACACGATCGTGAACTCAGTCTCGGACATGCCCAGAATCTTCTGCAACACAAACGTCGAACCGGAAATATACGAGAACAGTGCACCAAACGCGAAGCACATCGTCAGCATGAAACCCAGGTAGCGGCGAATCTTGAAGACCTTCGGCAGTTCCGAGTACACGCTCAGGGCGGTACCCTGGTAGCGTTCCTCCACCGGCAGGGTCTCCTTAATAACGAAGATCACACCGAGCATCATGATCGCGGTAATCACGCCCAGCACATGGAAAATATCGCGCCAGCTACCCCACGACAGCACCCAGCCACCAAACAGCGGCGCAAGCACCGGCGCGAAGCCGTTAATCATCATCATGACGCCCATGAGCTTAGCGGTCGCCAGACCCTCAGTCGTATCAGCCACGATGGAACGCGCCAGCACCGCACCAATCGAACCGGCGAAACCCATCATGAAACGCGCAAAAATCAGCAGCTCAATATTCGGCGCGAAACCACACGCCACCGTCGCAATGAAACAGATGACCGCACCGATCAGCAGCGGCTTGCGGCGGCCCGTCTTATCCGACAGCGGACCCACGACCAGCTGGCCGAGCGCCATACCCACCATGAACCCGCTCAACGTCAGCGATGCGTTCGTGCTGGTAGTGTTCAGGTTCTCAGCGACTGCAGGCAGCGCCGCCAGGTACATGTCCGTAGCCAGCGGTGCGATAGCAGTCAGCAACGCCAAAACAACAATGAAAAGGGGCGATAGCCCGAAGGAGGTCTTAGTCGACTTCGAAGACATTAGTCTTAGTTTTTCTTTCTGCGTGATGCGCGTGCAACGGCGCCTGCGGCTCTACAAGACGTGGATGCGGCGGTACCGCCCCGGGGATGAGCTTGCGCAGGCTGGAGGCACAACTTGTTCACGGTAGCAGAATCGGGGGTGGCTTCGTAAGTTAAACGTTTGACATTTTTTAATTTGGGAGCGGGACGGGTACGCAGAGGGTATGCAGAAGGGACGGTGTTATCCACGCTCCTACAGGGGCACCCGTCCTCGCTTCGCTTCGGACACCCTGATGTCGCTTACGGATAACACCGCCCCTTCTTGGCGGTTACCGTGCGGCTGCTACTGCGCCGCGCTGTCGTAGATGAAGTCCACGGTCGCGTAGTCCTCCGGGATTTCGGCGAGCAGCGCCTCCTCCTGTGCCGCCCAGCGTTCCCAGTGCGGGCGGAACGTGTCACCGTCACGAGCCATGGCGCGTTCGTAACGCACCTCGTCCGGGGCGGTGGCGAGAATACGCACCTCGCAGGCGCCCGCAATGGCGCCGACACCCTCACAGATGATGACCTGCGTAGCCGCCGGGTCGACGGTGCGCACCTCACCGGGGGCGCCCGCCTCCCAATCCCACGGGGTGTAGGTTCCGGCAATACCTTCGGTCAGCTGCACGGATAGCGCGTCCCACGCCTCCACGCCGTCGAAGAGGCCGTCCCAGCCGGGGTAGAAGTCGTCCAGGTGCAGCACGTGCACGCTGTGCCCGGCGGCGGTGAGCTCCTGCTCAAGCTGCGCGGCGAGGCTGGTCTTACCGGTGCCGCTACGGCCGTCAATGCCGATAATCAGCGGGATCTGCGCGAAGTCCGCGAGGAACTGCTCACGGAATTCGGTGAATTCGGCGGTGTCCATGTCAAAGTCGTTGCCGATGCCGTGCTCCAGGCGCAGCATGTCTTTGCAGAGTTCCAGGATTTCGGTGGTGCCGGTGACGCGGCGGTTCTGGTTCAGGGGAATACGCTGACTCACTGCGCGTCGCCTTCCTGCTTGAGGTGGTTGATGAGGCCACGTGCGGCGGCGTCAATGAGTTCGGTGGTGTACACGAAGTCGCGTTCGCTACCGTACCAGGGGTCGTAGATGCCGAGCTGGTCCAGGTGGGTGGTGGTGACCTTCGGGTCGAAGCTGCGCATCATGCGGATCTTGGCCTTGTCGGCCTCGTTGCGGGCGAGGGCTTTGAGGCGCAGGTAGTGGGGTGCGTCCATGGCGAGGATGAGGTCGTTGCGGTCGAAGTCCTCGACAGTGTAGACGCTGGCGCGGTGCGCGGACGGGTCGATGCCGCGGGTGGTGAGCTGCGCGGCGGCGCGCGGGTCGATGGGGTTGCCTTCTTCTTCGTTGCTGATGCCGCTGGAGGTGACGGTGACGGGCACGCCGGCTTCTTGGGCGTGCTGGCGGATGAGGTATTCGCCGACGGGGGAGCGGCAGATGTTGCCGGTGCAGACAGTCATGATTCGGTACATGGTTCTAGTGTATCGGTGGGGTGCCGGGTGATTGGGCGTGGTGGGTGCTTGGGGCGGTTCTTTGGGGAAGGCGATGACGGGTGGAGGTGCTCGCCGCCGGGTGCTGCCGGTACCGGGTCCGGGCGCGCGAGGGTACGCGAAAGCCCCGCCGGTGTGGAGCCGACGGGGCCTTTTTAATGGTGAGCCTATTTAGTTGGTTTTTTCTTCCTCTGCATCGGAATCCTCAATTGGTTTTGCCGGCTCGCTGACACGAGTATATTTCTGCTTTTCTTCATCCCACGAATCAGGGTCGAAGAGGAAAGAATTTATTGGAAGAATTTTGGTAACTACCTCATTATTAGGCATAATAAGACTTGCAATTCCATACTTTGTTTCGGGCTTATATTTTTTCATTACAAATTGCCAGATATGTTTGCAATTGTGTGGAAAATAGGATTTTGAAAAATCCATATCATTTATGAATGATCCCCCAAAGTTTACACAACCTGTAAATTTTGAGTTGATGAAGTCGGCACCTTCTTCAAAAGTTGTGTCTGAAAAATCTGCTCCTTCATTAAAATATGCATTGTTAAATCCAATACCGTCGTTAAAATGCCCACCTGTAAAAGATGTTCTGCGAAGGAACTGTGATGATTCAAAACTTGTATCTCCAATAAATATTGCGAATGAAAAATCGGCTCCCGAAAAATACAAGTTTCTGAGCGGATAAAAAATTACTGACCTGGAAAAATCGTATGAAAAATTATTCCAATATTTTTGGTTATTTATGCTGAGATTTTCGTTGTGTATTCTTGAGCTTATCTCTTTAAATATGGATATTCTAGTGTCTTGTTCATCAATAAGTCTTGCTTGGTCTGCTCTATAATCTCCTTCGTAATCTTCTGGAGGCATATCGTAATTGATTCCGTCATAGGCCATAATATTGCCATCGATAGCGAGAGAGAAAGGCGAACGAATATAAGAGCAGAGACTATTGATAATAACCTGGCCTTCCTTTCGCTGATTTTCTGGGGTGAGAGTATCATCAGCAAGCCATTCATCTACCAGACCAACGAGTGTGTAAACGCCGCCTAAACGGATAGCGACTTTCTCGTCGCCTAACTGCTCTACGGCTTTGGCGTACCGGCTACGACGTTCACTCTGCACCTGACGAATATGGTCACGCTCGCTTTTTTGGGCATCAACCTCATTCTTCTTGATGTCAGCTTCAACCTTTTGGCGGTCGACTTGGTTCTTCCAGTTAGTCTGTAGAAGGGTAAGAATCGCAATAATTCCACCCGTGATGTAGAGGAAGTGCAAACGCAAATCTGAGATAGACTTCTGCTCTGCTTCGCCTGATAATCCACTTTGGCGTAGCCAACCGGTGTTGGACGGGATTAAAAGAGCAGCCGCTCCTCCAACAAGCCCGAGTGTGACGAGTATTGGGAAGAAATGACGAATATAAAATGGGGGTCCGCAGAAGAAGAACCGATAGACTGCGGGAAATTTGCTGTGAATCAATTTCTTGACACGGTAAAAGCAACTTTCCTGTTGCTCTGAACAAAATCTGTCGTTGTACAAAGTTATCTCCTATCTTCACTGAGAGAAACGGTCTCGTTTTAGAATAATTCAAATTGTCACATGTGAATCTGTGACCTGAAGAGGCATCAAAAATTCAGTGTAAAGTGAATTGCTTGCACATATTATAGATGGTTAATATATGTTGATTTCCTATTGTATGTATTGCTAGAAAATTTAGTGTAAATATAATCCATGTATCTTTGGCATTACATATAAGATATATTTGGCCTAAAAAAGTGTTATAAGTTGGCTTCAGGGTCATTAAAGTCCGTGGGCTTGCTTAGTGGTTCATGGTATTTCATGCTGGATATTTGGTATTTTGTTAACCTTTCTCCAATTCCAGGGATCACAATATTTTCGAAATTGCAGTCTGATATAAATATGGAACCTTTAAAGAATGATATAAGTCCCCTGTCGGTAGCCTCTGAAAAATTGTTGAGCTCATCTGGTGTTTCAGGCTTATGAGTTTCAGAAAGATTGATCTTTGTATTGCTTCTGGAGAAAATAGAGTTTGAAAATATTGCAGTTGAGCTGAATATTGAGTTTGAAAAGTATGTAAGTCCAGAGAATGTTGAATTAAAAAAGTTTGCAACCCCATAAAAATTGGAATTTCTGAAATCTGCGTTTTCGAAATTTAGATTATCGAGGGGGTAGAAAATTGTCGATTTTTTAAAATTAAATTTAAGGTCGCTCCATTTGCCTGGGACTATACTATACTCTTCGTCGAATTTGCTGACGTGATTGCTGATTTCATCGAAGATAGTACGGCGTACTTCCTGCTCCTCATAGAGTTTTGCTTGATCAGCTGAAAAATCTCCGATGTATCCTTCTGCAAGATCTGCAGATTCAAGGACGCTACGTTTGCTGGCAAGAGCAAATGGAGAGCGGATATAAGCGCAGAGGTTATTGATAATAACCTGACCCTCTTTTAGCCGTTCTTCAGAATTGAGGGTTTCATCAGCGAGCCACTCATCAATCAAGCCCACAAGAGTATAGATTCCGCCCAGACGGACAGTCGCTTTCTCATCAGCTAGCTGCTCGACAGCCTTGGTGTAGCGGCTACGGCGTTCAGCATAGACTTGGCGGGTATGGTCGTTTTCGTTTTTCTCTTTTTCCTGGCTATTCTTTCGGTGACTCTCGCCGAGGGTGATAACACCTAGGACACCACCAGTGGTGTAGAGAATGAGCTGCCTGAGAACCCGACCGTCATCGTCCTTACCGAAACCAGAGTTGAGCGCGATGGGCAGGAGGAAAGCTAATGCTCCGCCAAAGATAGCGATTGCCCCAATCCAACTGTAGAACAGGGGTATATTCTTCTTTAGGTTGATGAGATGTGCACAGAGCAAGAAGCCGGCAACTACGCCTGCGCATATAAAGAGTAACTGCCAGGCTTCGGCTGAATTTAGGAACATATGTCTGGTTCTCCTGTCATCGTTGAAAGGGGCGGGTCATACCCAGCATAAGGTAAAGCTGCTGGGCTTGGGCGATTGCCGGTCAAAAGCATGAACCCCGCCAGCACTGGATGCACGGGCGGGGTCTGTGCGTGTGTGTGGGCGCTTCCCCAACGGTGGGGGAGAGCTAGGTTTTATTGCGCAGGCTCACTGATGCGGGTGTAATCCTGTTGCTCTTCGTCCCAGGAATCCGGGTCGTACAGCACAGCACCGAGAGGGAGAATGAACGTTCTATTAAGAAGCTCTGCTGTACCCAGCGGAATAGGCTGGCTACCCTCATACACCGCGAAGTTATGCCCCTCCTGACCGGTAGACTCCGAAACGGCAGGCAGGGCAGCGAACCGTGCCCGGCACATTTCACCCGACTCAACATTCTTAGCCGCGAAGACCGGCGGGGTCTTCACGAAAGACACATTGCAGAAATCTGCAACGCCCATAAAGGTTGCCCCAGAGAACTCCGTGCCTGCCTCAAAGGTGGCTTCACTGAACCACGCGAGCCTCTCGAACGCAACCCCGCAGAAGTTGGCATCACCGCTGAAAGCCGCCGTGCTGAACCCGGCATACCCCTCAAAGATCGCCTCACAGAACTCTGCAGTCCCCGCAAAATCCGTCCTAAAGAAGCTCGCATTACCGCCGAACGATGCCCTGCAGAACCCCGTGTTTCCACCAAAGGACGCGCCACTAAACCGAACATCCGCCGCAAATGCCGCGTCGTGGAAGTCCGCGTGCCCTCTAAAAGAAGCCTCGTGGAATTCCGCATTAGCGTTGAAGGTCGCATTCGCGAAGCTCGCACTATGGTTGAACGTCGAAGAGTCAAAGTCCGCGCCCTGACCGAATGTCGCATTCGCGAAGTAAGCGCCCTCAAAGCTCGCCCCATTGAAGCTCACCGCCCGCGCGAACGTCGCCTTGTAGAAGCCGACATGCGCCGTGAACGTCGCCTCACTAAAGTCGGCATCCTGCGCGAAGGCCGCGTTACTGAAGTTCGCTTGCTGCGGGAAGTCCATCTCATAGCGCGTCCTCGGAAGCGCAATAAAAGACGCCCGGCTGAACGTGGCGTCGCCGTCGAACCACGCCCTACCAAAATCCTCGTACTGCGTGAAAGACGCCCCGCTAAAGTCCGCCGCGCTCGCAAAGCGTACGTTGCTGAACATAGCGGACTGCTTGGTGACTACACCGGCAAAGCGCGCGGCCCCGCCGAACAGCGACTTGGAGAACACTGTCGGCTGGTTGAAGACCGACGCGGCGAAGTGCGCTTCATCGTGGAACGTGGAGGCGGTGAATACTGCCTTTCCGCCGAAGGTGACCGCCGCGAAGCTGGCTATGCCCGCGGTGTTCAAGCGTGAAAAGTTGGCGTCGGACTCGAAGGAGGCTACCGCGAAGTCAGCCGCAGCTGAAAAGACGGCGTCTGAGAAGTCAGTCTCGCCGGTGAAGGTTACGGTTGCGAAGCTTGCTGCATCCGCAAAATATGCCCCGCTGAACTCTGCTGTGCCCGCGAAGTGTGCGGCGCTGAACCCCATCCAGTCGGTGAAGTTCGCGCTGTTGAAGGATGCGTCAGCCGTGAACTGTGCCGCGGAAAAGCTGGTGTCACCGTGGAAGGTTGCGCCGAAGAAATCCGCCGGGCCGTAGAAGGCTGCGGAGGCGAAATCGGCGTTCTGAAAGTACAGCTGCTGTAGCGGGTAGAAGATGGGTGCTCCGCCAAAATCGAAGCGCAAATCAGCCCATGTGGGTGATATTGGCGGCACCGCGTGGTGGCTTTCCTCGTTGCCAGTCTTGTTGTTCTCGGCGGCGGCGGCGAGGCGGCGGCTGAACTCCATGAAGACGGTGCGGCGCACTAGCTGCTCTTCGCGTAGTGCCTCCTGATCGCGCGTAAAGTCGCCTTCGTACCCTTCGGGGGCTTCGTCTGATTCTAGGATCTGCCGTTTCTGTGCGAGGGGGTAGGGTGTACGGATGCACCCGGTCAGCGTGTCGATAATGGCTTGGGCTTCTTCGCGGCGTACCTGCTCGGGGAGGGACGCGTCGGTGAGCCACTCGTCGATGAGGCTCGCGAGCGTGTACGCCCCGCCTAGGCGTACGGCGGGCTGCCCGTCGAGGAATTGTTCGAGGGCGTGCGTGTAGCGTTCGCGCCGCCCGGCCTGCTGGTTGTGCGCCGGGGTGTTTTTGCGTTGCCGTAGCGCAGTTAAGAGTTTGTTGAGGTTCATAGCGGTGTGCCCTTCCTGCTCCGGTGCTGGCTTATAACCAGCATAGGGGAGAGCCCCACCCTGGCGCGCTCGCGCTGGTTAAAGAAGAAGCCCCGCCTGCGTATCTCACGCAGGCGGGGCTGGCAACAAATGTTTAATACTTACGAGGAGGCCGATTCTGATTTTCCTGGTTATTTATAATAATTGAATATCGGGTTTCAGTGTATTCACATTTTCCTGTGGATATATTGTAGTGATGTTTTATACTGTTAAATTTTTCAATATGGTATCCAGTAGGGATTTTTATTTGAGTCTCTACTAGCGGATTTAAATCAATCCATCCACTATCGTGTTGCTTGCCGTATGTCATATTTCCATGATTGTATTCTGGAGTAAAGATGTGAATTGAATCTGGTTTCGATTCGGCAACTACCCCAAATGCAATGGATGTCTTAGATTTATTGTCGTTTGAGAAAATGCAGGAGTAGTCAGACCTTGTGGAATCGAGTGTTTCTCCAGGGCTGGCGGCAATATCGCTTATATTTTTAATAATTCCATTCATGAAACTATTTAGGCTAGCAATAGCAACTGCTGACATTAGTAGAATAGCAATAAATTGCTGTACTTTTTCTCGCCATGCAGGGGTGTCTTTATTCGAGTTAATGTTCTGTTCTCGCGTAAAATTACACGATTTGATAAATATGTCTTTTATTGAGTAAATGCAAATCGTATAAGACATTGCAATTAATAAGAACAGAATTATAAACTTTTCCCTGCCGGATACTATTTTTAATATCTGATATTCAATGTAGGAGACGGGAAGTAAAAGACCTATAGTTATTGAATTGAGCCTGAAGAGTATGCTGAGTGATCTTTTATAGTTGTCCCTTGAGTGGGCTTGCCCTGAGGAGCTTAATATGGCTTTATTGATGGAAAGAAGGAGGAATGCGGGTATAATTGCAATGTAGAACAGGGCTATAAAGGTAATTACTATTGTTGTCCATGAGTATTTATTGTCGGTAAATTGGATTGCTGTAATTTGAATAGCCGTTCCAAGGTCGCCTTTCGTTAGGTCTTTATTGTGAATGAGGGCGATTATAAAAACTACGGAAGCGCTAAGTGGAATTGTTGATAAAGTGTATTTTAGCTGAAGGGACAATAAATCTCGAATGCCATTTTTAGGCCCCTGCTTGTCTTTGTATTTAATTCTCGGCTTAGTTGCTGTCTTGCGTATTTTATATAGTGTATCTGCAATTGATTTTGCCGGAGAATAGTTGATTATTGAAAATAGTAAGATATAAACAATAAGTTCAGGAATATTTAGATTATTTAAGGCCCTTAGATTATTGTCTGATATAAATACTGCGAGTATGCATATAGCGATTGAATATAAGAATGGAAGAATGCATACTTTTCCCCAGTGCCATAGGTAAAAAAGCGCTATTGATAAACGTGATGAATTTGCAAGCGGGTTGGAGTCCTCGGAAGTGAGATGAGCTGTGGTAGCGGGGAAGCCTTTGGATGCTGGTGTATTTTTCTGTGGCACAGGGGTCTCCTGTCTGCTCTGATAGCAATGGTCATCACTAGGATACGGCAGAGGTTCATCCTCAGGCGAAGAGTTAGAGTGCTCGGTCTGGGCGAGTGAACACAAACGGAAAGATTGCTCCGGGTTGTGCTCGGCAGGGGATAAGTCAAAGGAGACGTATGGGGTGATGTCCTACCGTCAATGAGGACACTCCCAGTCCTATATAAGGTGCCCTCGGGTCACCTTCCAGCAGCTCTTGCACCCCCATTTTTGGGTTTTTTACCCCTTTTTTAAAAATTTTTTCGCCCAATCGCCCCGGTACTGTCCGCCGTGCGCTGAATCGCCTCGCCATACCCTTGCCCAGCCCGAAACCCCCGGAATTCCGCGGCAGAACCGCCCATTCGCGCCTCGCCGCCACCCCAAAATCCCCCGCAAAACGCCGCCCCAGAACCCCGAAAAACCCGCCCCTAACACACATCCGCGAAAAAAAGTTGAGTAAAGTTCGCTCAACTCTATTGACAGTCCCTTCGAGAGGGTGCATACTTGAGTACATGAGGCTCAAGGAGTCGCGCAGGCCACCCCACACGGGGCGGCATGCGCAGCACCGACCGCCTCCAAAACTTTCAAACTAACCCGCCTCGCATTAGAAGAAGCGGGGCACTAATCACAAGGAGTGAATAAATATGGCACGTGCAGTAGGCATTGACCTCGGTACCACCAACTCTGTCGTTTCGGTTCTCGAAGGCGGCGACCCCGTAGTTATCGCCAACGCAGAAGGCACCCGCACCACCCCCTCCGTCGTCGCATTCTCCAAGGACGGCGAGGTTCTGGTCGGTAGCGTCGCAAAGCGTCAGGCAGTAACCAACGTCGACCGCACCATCTCCTCCGTCAAGCGCCACATGGGCACCGACTGGACCACCGAGATCGACGGCAAGAAGTACACCCCGCAGGAAATCTCCGCACGAACCCTCATGAAGCTGAAGGGCGACGCAGAGGCATTCCTGAACGACACCGTCACCGACGCTGTCATCACCGTCCCGGCATACTTCAACGACGCTGAGCGTCAGGCAACCAAGGAAGCCGGCGAGATCGCAGGTCTGAACGTCCTGCGTATCGTCAACGAGCCCACCGCCGCAGCACTCGCATACGGCCTGGACAAGGGCAAGGAAGACGAGCTCATCCTGGTCTTCGACCTCGGTGGCGGTACCTTCGACGTCTCCCTGCTGGAAGTTGGCAAGGACGACGACGGCTTCTCCACCATCCAGGTTCGCGCAACCAGCGGTGACAACCGCCTCGGTGGCGACGACTGGGACCAGCGCGTAGTCGAGTGGCTGCTCGCACAGGTGAAGGCAAACACCGGCGCAGACCTGTCCAAGGACAAGATCGCGCTGCAGCGTCTGCAGGAAGCAGCTGAGCAGGCTAAGAAGGAACTGTCCAGCGCAACCAGCACCAACATCTCCCTGCAGTACCTGTCCGTCACCCCCGAGGGCCCCATCCACCTGGATGAGAAGCTGACCCGCGCAAAGTTCGAGGAACTGACCCGCGACCTGCTCGAGCGCACCAAGAAGCCCGTGCTCGACGTAATCAAGGAAGCTGGCGTGTCCATCTCCGAGATTTCCGAGGTCGTTCTGGTCGGTGGCTCCACCCGTATGCCCGCCGTCGCTGAGCTCGTCAAGGAGCTCACCGGTCGCGAGCCCAACAAGGGCGTGAACCCCGACGAGGTTGTGGCAATGGGTGCAGCACTGCAGGCAGGCGTGCTGAAGGGCGACCGCAAGGACGTTCTGCTGATCGACGTCACCCCCCTCTCCCTCGGTATCGAGACCAAGGGCGGCGTGATGACCAAGCTGATCGAGCGCAACACCGCAATCCCGACCAAGCGTTCCGAGACCTTCACCACCGCAGAGGACAACCAGCCCTCCGTGACCATTCAGGTCTTCCAGGGTGAGCGTGAGTTCACTCGCGACAACAAGAACCTGGGTACCTTCGAGCTGACCGGCATCGCCCCCGCACCCCGCGGCGTGCCCCAGATTGAGGTTACCTTCGACATCGACGCAAACGGCATCGTCCACGTCTCCGCAAAGGACAAGGGTACCGGTGTTGAGCAGTCCATGACCATCACCGGCGGCACCTCCCTCTCCAAGGACGACATCGACCGCATGGTCAAGGATGCAGAGGCACACGCTGAGCAGGACAAGGCACGCCGCGAGGCTGCTGACACCCGCAACGCAGCTGAGTCCGTCGCATACTCCGTCGAGAAGCTCCTGAAGGAGAACGGCGACAAGCTGCCCGAGGACGTCAAGACTGAGGTTCAGAGCGATGTCGACGAGCTGAAGAAGGCACTCGAGGGCGACGACGACGCAGCAGTGAAGTCCGCATTCGAGAAGCTGCAGGCATCCCAGTCCAAGCTGGGCGAGGCACTCTACGCAGCAGCACAGGCTGAGGCATCCGAGTCCAAGCCCGCCGCTGACGAGGACGTTGTCGACGCCGAGGTCATCGACGAAGACGAGAAGAAGTAATCATGGCTGAGCAGGAAAACATCACCCCCGACCCGCTGGAGGAGGCATTCAACGCCCCCGCAGCGGAAGGCCACCCCGAAGCTGAATCGGCCGAAAGCCCCGAGGAAGCTGCGGAAGCCGTCGAGGCTGAGCTCCAGGATGCCGTAGAAGCAGAATCTGCGGATGCGGCACTCGCCGCAGAGCGCCTGGACTCCCTGCTTCGCCTGCAGGCAGAGTTCACCAACTACAAGAACCGCACCGCCCGCGAAAAGGAGCAGCTGCGAAACTTCGTAATCGGTGACCTGGTCGGTGCACTGCTGCCGGTGCTCGACGACATTGACGCCGCACGCAAGCACGGCGACCTGCAGGACGGTCCCTTCGCCTCCATCGCTGCGAAGCTCGAAGAGCTGCTCAGCAAGCAGGGCGTGGAGCGCTTCGGTGAAGTAGGCGACGCCTTCGACCCGAACATCCACGAAGCTGTACTGCAGCAGCCCACCGACGAGGTGGCTGAGGATCATGTCTCCATGGTTCTGCGTTACGGCTACCGCGTGAACGACCGTGTGGTTCGTACCGCTCAGGTGGCTGTGGCTGTCGCACCGTAAGGTGGTCGGCTCAGCAATGGCTGAATAACTAACGACGGGCGGGTGCTCTCCCTAGTGGGGAGTGCCCGCCCTGTTGTTTGCCAGGGTTATTTATCCGGGCTGTTCTGCCTGGCGCGCCTGATCTGCCGGGGCTGCTTTACCCGGTTGTTGGCGCGGGTTTTGGCTCGTAGCAGTGGCGGTTAAAAGGCTTGTAGGGGCGCTATTTTTTGGGCTCAGCCCTTTCAAAATTGAGTCAAGTAGACTAAACTTTTATATAGAGCATTAAGACAAGCACGCGGTGCCCCTGCAAGCCGTCCCGTAACCGAGGAGGGCGGCGCATCACCGCAGAAGGAGAAACACAACATGGCAAGTGAAAACTGGCTAACCGACGACTTTTATAAGGCACTGGGTGTCAGCGAAGACGCAAGCGAAAGCGACATCAAGAAGGCGTACCGCAAGCTCTCCCGCAAGTACCACCCGGACCTGAACCCCGGCGACGCCGCAGCAGAGAAGAAGTTCAAGGAAATCTCGGAAGCATACGACGTGCTCTCCGACAAGAAGCAGCGCGAAGAGTACGACCAGATCCGCCGCTACGGTGCCGCAGGCATGGGCGGATTCGGCGGCGGCAGCTACACCGGCTACCCCGGCGCGGATGCATTCGGCGGCTTCAGCAGCGGCGGCGCAGGCATCAACATTGACGACCTGCTCGGCGGCCTCTTCAGCGGTAGCGCCGGCGGCTCCCGACGCTCCGCAGGCTTCACGAGCGCCGACTTTGGCGGCATGGGCGGCGGCGGTTTCGGCAGCGCACAGCACGCGGCACCCGAAGAAAGCACTACCAGCACCCGCATCAGCCTCGTCCAGGCATACACCGGTGCGACCGTGACCGTGTTCCTGCCGGATGGCTCCCACACCGAGGCACGCATTCCCGCAGGCATTAAGGACGGTCAGAAGGTCCGCCTGCGCGGCAAGGGCCTGCGCGGCGGCGACCTGAAGGTCACCGTGCGCGTCTCCGATGACTCCCTGTACTCCCGCGAGGGCAACAACCTGATTTTGCGTGCACCCGTCACCCTCGCCGAGGCTGTCGACGGCGCAGTGATTGAGGTGCCCCTGCCCGACGCATCCACCGTGAAGCTGCGCCTGGCACCCGGTCAGGTCGGTCGCCGATTGCGC
Source organism: Rothia sp. HMSC061E04 (assembly GCF_001813685.1). Classification (NCBI taxonomy): domain Bacteria; kingdom Bacillati; phylum Actinomycetota; class Actinomycetes; order Micrococcales; family Micrococcaceae; genus Rothia; species Rothia sp. HMSC061E04. The sequence continues at coordinate 13,772 of NZ_KV813703.1, forward strand.
GCTAAGGGTCGCGGCTTCAAGGCTAAGGGCGGCGACGGCGATCTGCTGGTCATCCCGGAGATTGTACTGCCCACCGAGCTGAGCGCAGAGGCGCAGGAGGCATTCGATAAGTTCGTAAAACTGGCACCGCAGGAGAACCCGCGTAAGGATCTGTTGAAGAAGGCGAAGTAAACCATGGCATCTCGAGAATCATCATCTAAGTCCCGTAGCGGCAAGCCGTTGCACAGTGTGGACCTGCCGGTTTTCGTGATTTCTGTGGCGGCTGAGCTGGCGGGCATGCACCCGCAGACCCTGCGCCAGTACGACCGCATCGGCTTGGTCCAGCCTTCGCGTGCGCCCGGTAAGGCGCGCCGCTATTCGCAGCGTGACGTGAACCGTCTGCAGCAGATTCAGCAGCTCTCGCAGGAGGGCGTCTCCCTGGAGGGTATTCGCCGCATTATTGAGCTGGAGTCCCTCGTGGAGGAGCAGCAGGAGCAGATTGCGGCGCTGCAGCGTCAGGTTGATGATGCGAAGGTGAAGCTGGGCTTGGCGGAGCGCGTGTTCGCCGCCGGTACCAGCGGCGACGTGGTGCATATTGCCCGCGGTACCCGCCCGGCGGCGCGTCAGCGTTCCTCGGCGGTGGTGCTATACCGTCAGCGTCACCAGCCGGCTGCGGCGGATGATACGAAGCCGCAGCGCTAAACCGGTTAAACCCGCTACACTTGGTTAAACGGCTCGGCTGTTCTAGCTCATTTGAGCTGGTCAGCCGCCCATATAGGCTTGTGCGTCTTAGCGTCATACGAAGCGAGGGAGGGTAGACCCCCGCCCCGCATGCACTTGGACCCACACACAAGGAGGTGAGGCTCCCCGAACGACCGGGGAGCCTCACCTCCTTAACGTATAAGTCGCGTACTAACGCTACCCCGCTTACTTGCGGCGGTAAGTCAGGTCGTGCGCGCGGCGGCCCGCCTTGAAAAACTCGGATAACGAATGAATTCTATCTCGAAATGACCAATTTTAGAGCAGAGTGGGCTTAGAACAGGATAGAGTGGTAATACAGGGATAGAACTAATGGGTTCTTCTCATCGGTAAGATATCTCAGGTAACTAAGGAGGATAATTATGTGCAGGAAGCCTTCGAAGGTCGTTAAGGAGACCGCAGATCTTTCGCTGGGCTTGGACTTTGACCAAAGATGGCAGATCATCCAGCATTTCACTGATTGGATTAAACACGGTGATTCAAAAATTCAGATGCTTCTGACTGTTCAAGGCGTTATTGTTGCTGCCTATGCTACGTTCGCTCCTAAAATTCTCTCTGATATGGCGGAGCGAGGTGGCTGGGAATGGTATACATGGGTAGCTGTGGTTGTATGTTCATTGCTTTTGTTGGGATCTTTTATAATTGGTTTCTTAGCTTTGCAACCGTATACTAAATCGTATAACAGCGCTGATGGGAACTTATTCTTTTACGGAACATACAAAATGGGTGAAAAAAATCAGTGTATGGAATCTGTAAGCGAAAAAGTATGTTTAGAATATTTAAGCGAACAAATTGCTGTACTTGGAAAAGTTGCCTGGAATAAGTTTTTTGCCGTAGTTATATTGCAGTGGGTAGTTTTTTCTAACGTTCTTATCCTTTTAATTATTGTGATTTTGTCTAGTTTTTGGAAGTAGGTGTGTAGAAATGGCAAATATGAAATATGTGCAGTCTGTAGCGGAGCGGCTGAATGATATATTTATGTCTAGATATTCGTCTAATAATTCCCTGAATCTTGATATCCTTGAACTAGTGGAAAAGTTAGGTGGATCTGTTTATGAAGTTGGTTATCTAGAGGCAAATGGAAATTCAATGGTTATAAATGATTCGGATGATTCATTCAAGATATATGTCTCTGCAATGGACGGGAAAAATCGACAGAAATTCACTATAGCTCACGAAATAGGTCATTATTTTATTCATTATAAGGATGGGAATCCGGAAGATCGAGAAACTGTATATCGCAGGACAAATCATGCTTATGGTGGGTTTACTGAATATGAAGCAAATGTTTTTGCTGCAAGCCTATTGATGCCCGAGAATAAGTTTAAAAAATCTTTTGAAATCCGGGGCGGAGACTTGGATTTAGTTGCTAATGATTTTGGGGTATCTATCGCGGCTGCTGAAGTCCGTGCACGCACGCTAGGACTATTGGATAACAATGGCTGACAAAAAAATTAGCGATGTATCTGGAAATGAAGCACAGCCTGAGGATAAGGTACCTCAGGCTGTGCTTGTATGCGGGGTTGACATTGATGAATCTACCGCTTTAAAAGTTAAGAATCCTTTAGTAAATATAGGTATATCTAGATTTATGCGCGAATTTGATAGGCAGTTGCGTAAGCTGGATTCTGAGGATGGTGATTCGGCAAGAGATGACTGGGTTCTATGGCGTGTGCGCGGTGATGAGCTTGTTTATTTTAGAGTAATTCCTATTAGTGAGAGTAAAAGTATAGACTATCAGTCTGTTCGCAGGTATATAGACCAGTTTATAAAGGTTATGGAAATTGAACATATAGTTCCAGTGGGTCTAGAAAGTAATATGCATTTAGGGTTACATGGGTATGCGTTTTTGCTGCATGCAGAAGATGAGTGGGACTTTTCGTGGAATCTAATAGGTAAAGACTGGGAATATAAAACTGAGAAGCAAGAGCAGGTGGAAAAAGAAGAAGGAGACCCGGTGGATAACACGTCAGTTATTTTTGGAGTTTATAGAAACTCTATCCGGGAGATTCAAAATGATTACTTTATAGATTTTATTGGTCGTGATGTTGATCTTGGGTTTCGTGTTGCTGAGTACTCTCGACCTCATTTTTTTGTGCTGTCGCCAAAGCTGGCAAGATGTATCCTAAATGGTGGCAAAAATAAGGGTGAATTGGATAGGGATGTTTTATTTTTTGGTTTTCATGAAATGAAAGGCTGTTCAATCGGTGATGGGGGTCCTGATAGATTTCCGTTGTACTTTTTGCCTATTGAGAATAAGGGTAGGAGTATAAATCAGGAAATGTTAAATAATTACAGGCTCTTTAATATTGGAGATGCCGAGGAAAAATTAATTAATTTTGAAAAATATGAACGCGAATCGTGTGAAATTATATTCAAAAGAGTCAGTGAGCAGCAGAAACCTGTCGTGGGGGCTGGTCAGGGTCAAGGAGCAAAAGATGAGGGTTCACCTATTGTGGGTGAAATGATGAAAGATATGGAAGAACTGAAGCAACATTCAGAAGGAGAAAAATAGTGAAGAAAATATAATTACCAGCGGAGCAGCAACAGGGGGTATAGGAATAGGGCAACCTAGAAAAATAAGTATGCCAAAAATGTGTAAAGGCCTGAATTCTGGTGCTGACTGTGGAGGTGAGGCTCCCCGAATGATCGGGGAGCCTCACCTGCTTTAACCTATATGCACTTTGCGCGCTGGAGGGAAACCACCTGGCGGTAACTGGCGCTGCCTCGCTTACTTGCGGCGGTAGGTCAGATCGTGCGCGCGGCGGCCCGCCTCCTGAGCCTTACGCTCAAAGCTGGTGAGGGTACGACCCTCCCAACGCGGAGCCCAACCACCCAGCGGATCCTCCTCGGTCGCACCGGCGCCGGGGTTCACGTTCTCAAAGTCGGGGTGCGCCTCTAGAACCTCACGCATGACCAGGGCGTACTCCTCCCAGTCAGTCGCCAGACGCCAAATGCCGCCGGGCTTAAGCACGCGCGCAACCTTATCAGCGAACACCGGGGACACCAGGCGGCGCTTGTGGTGGCGGGACTTGTGCCAGGGATCCGGGAAGAACACCCACAGCTCGTCCACGGAGTTCTCCTCAAGCATGTTGTCGAGCAGTTCGGGTGCGTTCGCCTGAGCCACACGCACGTTCTCCACGCCGGCGTTGCCCATCTTCAGCAGCAGGTCCGCAATGCCGGGGGTGTACACCTCAACGGCGAGGAAGTTCGCCTCGGGTACCTCAGCTGCGCGGTGCACGATCGCCTCGCCCAGACCGGAACCGATCTCGACGACCTGGTACGCCTCACGGCCGTAAATCTTGACCGGGTCGAAGGTCGCCTCGGGTGCGACGGAGGTGTCGGTGCGCAGGCGCGGAATGTCCAGCACGTGGGTGGGGGAGTAGGTGTCCCACGCCTTCTGACGGCGTGCGGTGAGGCGGTCACCGCGGCGGACGAAGGAGTAGGGCTGGCGGAAGAACTCCTCGGGAACCGGCTTCATGGCCTTTTCTTCGGTGGATTCGGGTGCCTGGCTAGGCTGCGTGTTCTCAGTAGACATACCTAAAAGAATAGCGTAGCGCCGCTGTACCGTGCGGTTTCGCAGTGTGCGGGGCTGGCGTGACGCTGAACTAGCCGGGCGTATGCCGGTCTGAGAAACACAGAAATTCAACGCGCAGACAAAAGTGCGGCGGCTCAGGGGTGATGCGGGGCGTGTTGCGGGTGGGGGTTGAGAGATGTCACAGACTCGCCCCGTCTCAATCGCCCCGTCTCAAAAATTTGGTGATGTTGTATTCCTTGTACTTGTGTGGGTATGAGGGGGTAAAATTTGAAATTATGCATTCTCTGCATAACCTTTTATCGGCGATGCAAGAAATCGGAAGCCCCGCGAAATCGGAGCCCACAAGCCCAAGCGCACCGCGCCGGCTCGGGAAGCGCGGGAACCGCCTCCTGGCGCGCCGTTCAGGATTATGCACGAATACCAACCACCCGGACTCGCCCCCGAGTGAAATTTAGGGCGAATCGACGCAGGAAAGAGAAACACGTGACACAGCAGCCAATGCACCACAACTCCGTCACTGGCCTAGACTCCGAAGCTGAGCACTCTAAGCTTCAGCGCGGACTAAGCTACCGACACATCCAGCTGATCGCTATTGGCGGCGCCATCGGCACCGGCCTTTTCCTTGGTTCGGCAAAGACTATCGCCCTGACCGGCCCCTCCATCGTCTTGGTGTACGCCATTATCGGTAGCGTCATCTACTTTGTTCTGCGCGCCATGGGCGAGATTCTGCTCTCCAACCCCAAGTACAAGTCCTTCACCGACTTCATTACCGACATTCTCGGTCTGCGCGCCGGCTTCTTCGTCGGCTGGTCGTACTGGTTCTTCTGGGTTGTCACAGGTATCGCGGACGTCATCGCGATTACCGGCTACGTGCAATACTGGCTACCCGACATGCCCAAATTCATCCCGGCGTTGACCGTTATCGTGGCTCTGCTGCTGCTGAACCTGCCCTCGGTAAAGAACTTCGGTGAAATCGAATTCTGGTTCGCAGTCATTAAGATCGTCGCGATTGTCGCCCTCATTATTGTTGGTGCGCTCATGGTCGCCTTCAGCTTCACCAGCCCCGACGGTACTACCGCCTCCGTAACCCATCTGTGGGACCACCCCGGCCCCTCCGGTAGCGGTATCTTCACCCAGGGCGTGACCGGCTTCCTGGGCTCCTTCCAGATTGCTCTCTTCGCCTTCGTGGGTGCTGAGCTCGTCGGTACCGCTGTGGCTGAGACCAAGCACCCCGAACGTACCCTGCCCAAGGCTATTAACGCTGTGCCCTTCCGCATTGCGCTCTTCTACGCTGTACCGCTGATGACCATCCTCGCCGTGACCCCCTGGGACAAGCTGGATAAGTCCATGAGCCCCTTCGTGGGCATGTTCTCCCTGGCGGGCATTGCTGTTGCGGCATCGCTGGTGAACTTCGTGGTGCTGACCTCCGCGGCATCTTCTGCGAACTCCGGTATCTTCTCGACCTCCCGCATGGTCTACGGTCTGGCACACGACGGCGCCGCACCCTCCGCGCTGGGCAAGCTCACCAAGAACGGTGTGCCCGCCAACGCCCTGTACCTGACCACCGTGCTGCTGCTGTTCAGCCTGGTCATGCTGTACGCCGGTAGCGGCATTATGGAGGCGTTCACCGTGGTGACCTCCGTGGCGTCGATGATGGGTATCTTCACCTGGAGTATGATCCTGATTGCGTACCTGGTCTACCGTAAGAAGTTCCCCGAACGCCACGAGGCATCCGTATACAAGATGCCCTGGGGTATCGGCATGAGCTGGTTTGGTCTGGTCTTCTTCGCCATTATGGTCTACGCCCTGAGCCTGTACCCGGACACCGCAATCGGTCTGGCGCTGACCCCCATCTGGTTCATTGCTCTGGCTATTGGCTACGAGATTCTGACCCGCCGTCACGCGGCGAAGCGTGCTCGTGTGCTGGCTATTGAAAACGCTGCTGACAAGGCTGGTCAGCAGTAGTTTCTGTTCTTTCTGCGGCGTTTATGTAGTATTTCTGCGGCGCTGTTGGTAAGCCCCGTTTCTGCATTCTTTTAGGATGCGGAGGCGGGGCTTTCGCGTGCCCTCGTGCCTGCCTGTTTACGTTCCGGGCGGCATTTTTTTACACCGCTTGATATGACGTAAATAATAGAAACAGGTCACATTTTTGCCGTAAATCCTGTTTTCTTGCCCTTAACACCTGTAGAATAACTATCCAAGTAGCTGTGAGAGCTCTCAGAAAAACTCCGCGTCAATCGATAGCGTGACACTTCCGAATGCCGCGTGGTATTTGATAGAGCCCTAGCCTCGCCCCGAAATCCGGGGACGCCCCGCAAGCTAATGGCCGCATATTCATACAGTGACCGTGCCTGCTGCGATCTAGCGATTCTTATTCCAGTAACGGCACATGCGGTACGGGGTACAACCGCTGAAAAGAGGACGTCGTGACTGAACAGAACAACGTCACCCTGAATCCTAAAGCTCCCGAACAGGGAGAGCGACTGCACCGCGGTCTAAGCAACCGCCACATCCAGCTCATCGCAATCGGCGGTGCCATCGGTACCGGCCTGTTCATGGGCTCCGGCCGTGCCATCTCCATGGCTGGTCCCTCAGTTATTTTCGTGTATATGCTCATCGGCGCCGTCATCTTCCTGGTACTGCGAGCTATGGGCGAGATTCTGCTCTCCAACCTGAGGTACAAGTCCTTCTCTGACTTCACCACCGACCTCGTCGGCCCCATGGCGGGCTTCTTCCTCGGCTGGTCCTACTGGTTTATGTGGGTGGTCACCGCCGTCGCGGATATCATCGCAATCGTCGGCTACCTGCACATGTGGTGGCCCGATCTGCAGGCATGGATCCCGGCGCTCGCTGTCATCGGCGTGCTGCTGACCCTGAACCTGGTCTCCGTGAAGAACTTCGGCGAAATCGAATTCTGGTTCTCCATGATTAAGATTGTCGCCATCGTCGCCCTGATTATCGTTGGCGGCGGCATGATCGCGGTCGGCTTCACCTCGCCCAGTGGCGCGCAGGCATCCGTCGCAAACCTCTGGAACGATGGCGGAATGTTCCCCAACCACCTGATTGGCTTCCTCGGCGCGTTCCAGATTGCCGTCTTCGCGTTCATGGGCTCAGAGCTCGTCGGTACCACCGCCGCAGAAACCCAGGACCCCGAAAAGACCCTGCCCAAGGCAATTAACGCCGTGCCGGTACGTATTATGGTCTTCTACGTGGGCGCGCTCGCCGTGATTCTGATGGTCACCCCCTGGCGCCTGGTCAGCCCCGATAAGAGCCCCTTCGTCGCCATGTTCACTCTGGCGGGCCTGGGTATCGCCGCGCACATCATTAACTTTGTGGTGATTACCAGCGCGACATCCTCGGCGAACTCCGGTATTTTCTCCACCTCGCGTATGGCATTCGGCCTGGCACGCGAGCGCAGTGCACCGCAGTTCCTGGGCAAGATTTCCAAGAACGGCGTGCCGCGTAACGCGCTATTCCTCTCCGCCGTGATGCTGCTGTCCTCGATTGTGATGCTCTATGCGGGCGACTCGATCTCTCGTGCGTTCAACCTGGTCACCACCGTGGCTGCGGTGCTCGTGATTTTTGCGTGGACCATGATTATGGTCAGCTACCTGATGTACCGCAAGAAGTTCCCCTCGCGCCACAGGAAGTCGAAGTTCCGTCTGCCCGGCGGCCGTTTCTCCGCATGGCTGGCTCTGGCGTTCTTCGCTTTTACCATTGGTGTGCTGACCATGAACGAGGAAACCCTCATGGGTCTGCTCGCGATGCCCATCTGGTTCGTGATTCTGGGTATCGGCTGGGTCTTCAAGCGCCGCGCTGATGCACGCCGCGAAGAGGCAATCTCGACCCTCACCGCGCAGATTGCGATTGTGGAGGCGTCCGAGATTTTCTCGGCACGCTAAGCCACGCCGGCTATCGGTGCCGGTTATCTCGGTACCGGCTATCAGCGCATGCGTAAAGCCCGCGTCACCTGCTCCTTTCAGGGAGCGGGGACGCGGGCTTTCACTGTCTCCAGGGATGAACCCGAGAGGCTGCGGGAGTGCGCGCTTAGAGGGGCGTCGCCTCCGCCTCTTCGGCAAGCGGGTCGTTGTCATCATCGGTGCGGTAGAAATCCCAGCGTTCACAACCGCAACCGGAACGCATCGCCTCAATGACGGCGGCAGCTGCCTCCAGCGGATCGAGCGCGTGCAGATTCCATAGCGCATGCACCGGTACCGGGTGCCTCCAGCCGTGCTCCTGCAGGAACTCCGGGTCGAAGGCGGGCAACGCCTCGACGGTGGGTTCAAGCTCGCAGAGGAAACCGGTGGGGGAGCGGAAAACCGTCACCACGGGGGTCGGGTCGGCATCTTCCAGGCAGGCTCCATCGAAGAAGTAGTAGGTGCTCAGGCGGCGGTTCCAGGCAAGCTGCGCGAGGCGTTCGCCGAAGACTTCCACCGTCTGCTCCCACCGAGTGCGGTGGTACGCCGCCAGGTCGGTGTGGGCGGTCTGCACCACGCCGATGCCCTGCTCGGTGAGTTCGCGGGCGCTCAGACGCGCGGGCTCTGCCGGTTCTGCCAGTTCTGCGGGAGCGCCCGCAGGGGAGCCGTCCGGGGTATCCGGCTCTGCTAGTTCTGTTTCGGGGAGCTCAGCGTCAGCGTTAGTTAGCTTAGCATCGAGGAGCTCAAGCTCCTCAGCGGCACTCGACTCAGCAACGCTCGCCTCGGCCTCGTTCGACTCAGCGGCACCCGACTCCAGGGCAGCTGCGTTGGCTTCGTTCCTCGTCCACAGTCGCAGCTCGCGGGCAATCTGCGTGCGTCCGCGGTGCAGGGTCGTCTGCCAGGAGCCGAACTTGGCGCGTACCGCACCCAGGGGCGGCACCTGCTCAATGAGCGTGGGAATGGTAGACCAGTAGCCGTAGTTCAGCGCCGTCGGCTCGCGGTCGTAGCGGGCGCAATAGCTCAAAAAGAGGCTCAGAGTCTTCGGTGCAAAATCCTCGGGTACCGCCGCGGCGTCGATATACCACTCGTTCTCGAGTGCCTCCGCCGGGTAGATGCCGGTGCGGAGCATGCCCAGGGACCAGTCGCCGTCACCGAGGTAATCGTTGACGGTCTGAACCGGTGCCGGCCACGCGGATTCGCCCTCCATACTGGAGGCGAGCAGGGTGTACAGGCTACCGCCCTCGGTGCCGATTTCTTTCACGCCGCGTAGCCTGATGTCCTCGAGGGTCTGCGCGTAGGCTTCTTCCTCCAGCTGGGAGTAGGGGTGTGCGGCAAGGTACTTGAGCGTTGCGCCAATCTTCGCCAGAACGTGAGCAATGTCTTCGTTGTTGAAGTGGCGTGCCTCCAGCGCGGACGGCAGGTCGTGAATAATATCGCAATCAAGAATTAGTGCCGCGTACTCGGGCTCCGGAGGCAGATCGTAGGCTTCCGCGAAAACGTACCAGAGGCCGCAGGCGAGCACCGTGTAGCTCGGGGCGTCTGCCGTGACCGGGCCAAACTGCCAGATGCCGGAGTCCAGCGCATAGTTCAGGTGCTTCTTGTTGATGTGCGGGTACAGAAAGTTGAGGCGGTGGAGAACCTGGGTAGGGGTGAACCCCAGCGCGGCGAGTTCGGCGATGAGTTCCGCGTACTCGTCGTGAAAATCTAAGTAGCCCTCCGGGGCGTTTGATAGCGCGGCTTGTTCGCGCATGGGTCCCTCTTTCATCTGCAGGATGTGGCGGCACCATGTCGTACCGTGCCGCCGAAACCCTGAACGTGTGCACGCAGATAAGGGTGTTTGCGTGGTGTGAGTCCAGCTCTTATCTGCACGAATAAGCGATATTTTTTCAAAAAAATATGCTCTTTTATCTAAATTTATCGCTGAAACTAAGCACTATTCAAATATGTGAACCCCTAACACGGTTTCTTTCGGAAAGATGACAATGTTTAGCGCATCCACAGGGCAAAATGTGCGTAAAGACTCGTAATCTGCACTAGAAGATGCGATAGAAAATACGCTTACCCGCACCCGCACAGGCGAGCAAAATACGCCCCGCACTGACTCTTTTCTCAGCATTACCGGTCAACCCATGAGCCGCGGTGAAATATGCGAAACTGGAAGGATGAGCGAACACCCCCTCCCGAGCAGCATCCGCCCGCGCGCGGATCGAGCTGCAGACCCCGCGCCCAGTAGCGCCGCCGGCAACGAACCCAGCAGCGCCGCACACCGCGAAAAACACGAAACCGGCGGCAAGACTGAGCAGCCCGCCGAGCACCTCATCAACGCGCTCGCCGTAGAAACCGGCATCGCGCCGCACCGCATCCGCGCAGCCGTGGCGCTGCTCGACGCCGACAACTCCGTACCCTTCATCGCCCGCTACCGCAAAGAAGCAACGGGCGCACTCACCGACACCCAGCTGCGCACCATCCAGTCGCGCCTGGGCCAGCTCCGTGCCCTCGAAGAGTGCCGCAACCGCGTGCTCGAAGCGCTCGCCGAACGCGCCGACGAAGGCCTCATCGACCCGCTCACCCTGCTGCAGCTGCGTTCCTCGCTCATGAACGCCGCCACCATTGCAGACGTGAACGCCATCTACGCCCCGTACCGCAGCGAGCGTGTGACCCGCGCCCAGATGGCGCGTGCCGCCGGGCTTGATTCCCTCGTCGAAGACCTGCTGGAGGTGCCCCTCGCCGAGGCACACGCCATTGCCGCCGCGTACATTACCGACGGCACCGAAGAGGATGAAGACGAGGGCATTGAGGCCGCTGAGGCAGACGAAGCCCTGCAGATTCACAGCGCCGAAGAAGCCCTTGACAGTGCCCGTGCGATCCTGGTTGACCGTGCTCTCACCGACCCGGTGCTGAGCGAAAAGCTCCTCAAGCGCCTGCGTGAAGGCGGCGTGATCGAGTCCCGCGTGATTGCCGGTCAGGAAAGCATCGGTGCGAAGTTCTCCGACTATTTCGCCTTCTCGGACCGTATTCGTTCTATTCCGCCGCACCGCGTGTTGGCGCTGCACCGCGCCAAGGACGCCGGCGTGGTGCGCCTCAAGGTGGATGTGGCACCCGCCCCCGTGGCGCTCAGCCGCCTGCGTGGTGCCGCCCGTGCCGAAGCTGAGGCTGCCGCCGAAAATTACGAGAACGTCCGTTCTGCATACGAGCGTGAAGTCGCCGCCGCACTGCGCATCCCCGTGCAGGTGCTCAACACCGTCGACGACGAAGACCGCGTGCTCGGCTGGCTCGCCGCCACCGTGCGCACCGCATGGCGCAGCCACCTGCGCCCGCGCCTTGCCGAACACATCCGCCACCAGCTACTCGACGCCGCCGCACAGCACGCAACCGAGGTGTTCGCCTCCAACCTGCGCGATATTCTGCTCGCCGCACCCGCCGGACACAAGACCACCCTCGGCCTGGACCCGGGCCTGCGCCACGGCGTGAAATACGCCGTAGTCGACGGCACCGGTGAGCCGCTGCGCGTGGGTACCGTCTACCCGCACGCCCCGCGCAACCAGTGGGCAGAAGCCCTGCGCGAGCTCGCCGCCGCCTGCCGCGAGCACGGCGTGGAACTCATCGCCATTGGCAACGGCACCGCAAGCCGCGAAACCGACAAACTCGCCAGCGAACTGATCCGCACCCTGCGAGAGGAAGGCACAGAAGCACCCCAGAAGGTGACCGTCTCCGAGGCGGGCGCCTCCGTCTACTCCGCCTCCGCGCTCGCAGCCGCCGAGCTGCCCGACTACGACGTGACCGTACGCGGCGCCGTCTCCATTGCCCGCCGCCTGCAGGACCCGCTTGCCGAGCTCGTCAAAATCGACCCGCAGTCCATCGGCGTGGGCCAGTACCAGCACGACGTGCCGCCCGCCGCCCTGCGCCGCGCCCTCAATGACACCGTCGAAGACTGCGTGAACGCCGTGGGTGTGAACCTCAATAGCGCCTCCGTGCAGCTGCTCGCGCACGTGGCGGGCGTGGGCACCGCAACCGCCGAACGCATCGTCGCCTACCGCACCGAACACGGTCCCTTCGCGAACCGTCAGCAGCTGATGAACGTGCCGCGACTGGGCGCGAAAACCTTCCGCCAGGCGGCAGGATTCATCCGCATCCGTGGCGGTGAGGAGCCGCTGGACGCCTCCGCCGTGCATCCGGAAGCGTACCCGCTCGCGCGCCGCATTATTGCTGACGCGCAGGCGCGCAACGGCGCCCACTGGGTTGCCGGCGCCCTGGGTACCTCGGATGGAACTGACCCGCTCGCCGGGCTGAACCCCGCCGACTACGTGCAGGACAGCCACGAACAGGGCAGTGCGGAAGAAAGCATCGCCGGCGTGTACACGGTCGAGGACATCTTCGCCGAGCTGCGCCGCCCCGGCCTGGACCCGCGCGGTAGCTTCCGCACCGCCCGATTCTCCGAGTCCGTCTCGCATTTCGAGGACGTACGCCCCGGCATGGTGCTCGAGGGCACCGTCTCGAATGTGGCGGCATTCGGCGCGTTCGTGGATATTGGCGTGCACCAGGACGGCCTCGTACACATCTCGCAGATGAGCCGCGGCTACGTGGCGAACCCGCACGACATTGTGCGCAGCGGCGACATCGTGCAGGTGCGTGTGGTGGAGGTCGACCCGGCGCGCCGCCGCATCTCCCTCTCCCTGCTGGTAGAGGACGAGAACTAGCGGGCGAGAGCTAGATACAGAGCGCTCGCCGACTTATTGAGCAATCCGAGAACGTACGTTCGCTAAAAACTCAAGCCTGAGAACACAATAAAGCCCCGACAGGCACAGATAGTGCTTGTCGGGGCTTTATGTAGGTGTGTATCGAGCTATACGCCCGAGCTATACCTTAGAAGTCGATGTTCGCCGGGTCAGCGCCAATACGACCCTCGGGGGTGGAAAGCGCATCCACGGCCGCGATGTCCTCGGCGGTCAGCTTCACGTTCACTGACGCCAGGTTCTCCTCAATGCGGGAAGGGGTCACAGACTTCGGGATAGCCACGGTGCCCTTAGCCAAGTGCCACGCCAGCACAACCTGCGCGGGGGTCGCGCCGTGGCGCTCCGCAATCTCAGCCAGCACGGGGTTCTGCAGCAGGTCGCTGCCGTTGCCCAGCGGGCTCCACGCCTGAGTCGCGATGCCGTACTCGGCGTGAACGGCGCGCAGCGCCTCCTGCGAGAAGTAGGGGTGTAACTCAATCTGGTGGATGACCGGAACCACGCCGGTCTCCTCGATAATCTCGCGCAGCTGCTCCTCGGGGAAGTTCGAAACACCAATGGAACGGACCTTACCCTGCTTCTGCAGCTCAATCAGCGCACGCCAGGAATCCAGGTACAGGCCCTGCTGCGGCTTAGCCCAGTGAATCAGGTACAGGTCAACGTAGTCGGTGCCCAGCTTCTCCAGGGAAGCCTCGAACGCCTCGAAAGCGCGCTCGTAGCCCTGGTCAGAGTTCCACAGCTTAGTGGTGAGGAAGATGTCTTCGCGAGCCACGTCGGAGTTAGCGATAGCGCGGCCTACGCCCGCCTCGTTGCCGTAAATAGCGGCGGTGTCGATGTGGCGGTAGCCGGTCTCCAGGGTGGTGCCCACAACCTTCTCGGCGACCTCGTCCTCAACCTGCCACACGCCGTAGCCCAGCTGCGGAATGGATCGGCCGTCGTTGAACTTTACGTTGGGTACGTTGTAGCTCATGATGCTCCTTTGGAATCTATGGGGAGGCGGCGCCTCCGTAAGTAGTCTTTCAAGGCTACGCCTCAGAGCCCCCGTTGAGAAGGGCCGGGCCAGAATCGGGCGTGAATCTAGCCGGAGGCGTAACCAAATGACAAAAATGACGGGGGCCATAAATACTGCTCAGACTCGAGGGCTACCGCTCAGGCTGGAGGGTGGCTACCGCTCGACAGCCGGCGCGAAGAGCTCACGCACATCCTCAGCCGTCACCGCCGCGGAGGCGAACTCGCCCTCACCGACCACCGCATCGAAGAGCGCGGCCTTCGACTCCTTGAGCTGCATGACCTTCTCCTCAATCGTGCCCTCGGCAACCAGACGGTAGACGTGCACCTCCTTGTCCTGGCCGATGCGGTGAATACGGTCCACTGCCTGCTGCTCAGCGGCGGGGTTCCACCACGGATCCATGATGAACACGTGATCCGCCTCGGTCAGGTTCAGACCGAAACCGCCAGCCTTGAGCGAAATGAGGAACACCGGCTCCTGACCGCTCGTGAACGCCTCAATAACCTCGGCGCGGTTGCGGGTCGAACCGTCCAGGTACAGGTGGCCGATGCCCTCCTCAGCCAAGCGCACCGAAATGCTCTTGAGATAGCCGGTGAACTGGCTGAACACCAGCACACGGTGGCCCTTCTCGAGCAGATCGGGTAGCTGCTGAACCAGGTAGTCGCGCTTGACCGACGATACCCCGGCGTAGGCGTCCGGATCAATCAGCGCGGCATCAAGCGCCAGGCGGCGTAGCAGGGTCAGCGACTGGAAGATCGTGAACCGGTTCTTGTCCATATCCTCCAGCAGACCCAGCACCTTCTGACGTTCACGCTGCAGATGCGTGTCATAGATGCGGCGGTGACCGGGAGCCAGCGGCAGGTTCACGCGCGTATCGTTCTTCGCCGGAAGCTCCGCCGCCACCAGCTCCTTGGTACGGCGCAACATGAGCGGGCGGATGCGCCGGCGCAGACGAGCAGCCGTCGCCGCGGTGTGCGCCGGGTTCTCGCCGGATTCCGCCGGGCGAGCGTACAGGTCACGGAACGCGCGGGCGGAGGGGAACAGACCGTCCGCCACAATCGCCAGCAGCGCCCACAGCTCCATGAGGTTGTTCTCAATGGGCGTGCCGGTCATCGCAATCTTGGTGCGGGCGGGCATTGCGCGGGCGATGGACCAGGCGCGGGTGCCGGTGTTTTTGACGAATTGCGCCTCGTCCAGCAGGAGCGCACCCCAGCCTTCGGGGGCGGACTGCTCGCCCGTGAATTCGTCAACGGTGCCACCCAGCGTGCGGGCGTAGCCGGTGTAGGCCTCCTCGTCCATGCGCAGCAGTGTGTAGCTGGTTAGCACCAGGTGCGCCCCGGCAACCCGCTCGGCCAGCGGGGTCTTACCGGCGGTGGTTTCGGTGATGGTCACGACCTTCGCCTCGGGCAGGAAGCGTTCCGCCTCCGTAGCCCAGTTGGTGATGACGGAGGTCGGGGCAACCACGAGGAAGGGCGCGAACGGCTCGACGCTCTCACCGCGCTCGGTGGTACGTTCGGAGGCTGCACGATGCTCCTCAATCGCGTGGGCGAGCAGGGCGAGAGCCTGCACGGTCTTACCCAGACCCATATCGTCGGCGAGAATACCGCCCAGCCGCTGCTCGTACAGGAACGACAGCCACTGGAAACCCTCCACCTGGTAGGGGCGTAGGGTCGCTTGCAAGCCGGTGGGTACCGGGCGCTGAGCGATAATCTGGCGGGACGCTTTCTGGGGTGCGGGGGAATCCTGAGTGCCCTTGTCGAGTGCTTTTTCAGTGCCCTTTTCGGTGCTCTCTTCAGTATCCTCCAGGCCCTCAACCAGCTGCAGCAGCGAGCGCACCTGAGCATCCCAGCGCGCGGTCGTATGCACGCTCGCTGCCAGCGACTCCATCTCAGAGAACAGCCCCGCCTGGTGACGGTTAATGCGCAGCTTACCGCCCGCATCGTCGAGTTCGCGAGCCTCCGCGATGAGGGTGCGCAGGGTCTTAAACTCGGGTCGACGCAGCGAGAAATAGGTGCCATTACCGAGCAGAATACGGTCCGCTCCGCGGTCGAGCGCCTCAAAAATCTGTGCGAACGGCACGGTCCAATTGTTGACCTTCACCGCAATGCCCAGGCCGAACCAGTCGCGAGAATTGCCCTCGCTCACGGTGATTTCAATCAGCGCGTCGGTTGCCTCCACGAACTGTGGCGGGGTGCCGTTAAAACGCACCTGAACAGCGGAAACACGGCGAAGCTTCGGCAGAACCGCACTGAGCAGCTCGCGGGTCTCCCAGCCTTCGATGCGGCGCTCCTCCAGCCCGGAAAGCGCCGGGTGGGCGGCAAGAATGGCGCGCACCGAACGCAGTACGCGCGCCTCAAAACGCTCATCGCGAACCTCGCCACCCTCTTCACCGGGGTAACCGAAAACGGGCAGGGAGTAAACATCGGAGCCCGCCGCAGGATTCTGGGTGCTCGCCTCCTCTGCGCTCGCCTCATCCACGCTGTCCTCAGCGAAGGGGTTCAGCGGGTACTCCCAACGCCAGCTCAGCTGCGCGTCGTGGCGTACCTGCTCGTCAAAGCTGATGTCAAGCACCAGATGCGGTGGCTTCACGCGAGGTAGTGCCAGCGCCGGATCGGGGGTCAGCGAGGGAATGGAGCGGCTGAGCGCGGGCAGGTACTCCTTCTGGAACGTGGCGCGTTCCGCGGCGGGAATGTGCACGGTTCCGGCGCTAATGAGCGATTCGGAGGCGGCATCGAGCGGCTCGACCAGGGGGATGAGCGCCAGCTCCACGCCCTCGGGCAGTTCGGGCACGGCGGGGGAGTAGCGCACCCGTTCACCCTGTACTGGGGCAATCGTCGGTGCGCTATTCTCAGCTTCCTCAGTCGGCGCCTCCTGCGCGTCCTTTTGCACGAAAGATTCGCGCCCCACTTCATCCAGTGCGCCGGGGCGCACGGTCTTCCAGTGCACCGCCTTTGCCGCCTGCTCGTACTCCTGCTGGGCGAGCCCGCCCAGGGCAAAGAAGCCGGTGCGCGGGGTGCCGATGGGGTGGCAGTGCGCGGCGGGCAGCCAGAGCTGGCGCAGTAGTTCGCCTTCGCGTCCTTCCCAGCTGAGCGCGGCTTGAAGCTGCAGCCCGGTACCTTCTGCGTGTTTCTCTTCGCTGGCGGCGGCGTGTAGGCGCACCTGCGCGGGGCTCAGCACGGCGTAGTTCACTTCGCGACCGTTGACGAGCAGAGGCAGGCCAATATCCTCCGCGCGGGCGAGTACATCCCAGAGCAGAGTGGAGGCAGAAGCGCTGATTGAGATCCAGTCGCGGTGTGAGGAATACATGTTTTGCCAGGGGCGGGCAATCGAGTAGAGCTCGGCGAAGAATCGTTCGTGTTCGGGGTAGATTTCGTGCCGCCCGACGGGTCCGCCCACGCTGGAGGCGAAGGTTTCCCAGCTGAGTCCGCCCTTGATCCAGCGCCCGGTTTTGGACGCCATGAGCGGGCGGGCGAGCAGGTTAATGCTGGGGGTTGCGCCGGGCATATTGCGGCCGCGCGCGTAGGAACCGGAGACACTCAGCGAGAAATCCAGGGCACCGCTCACACGCATCGAATCAATGCCCGCAAGGTCCTGACGTGCGGAAAGAACGGAGGAGAGGTCGCGTCGCCATGCCGAGATTTTGGTGGCGGATGCCTCTGCCTGCAGGCTCGGGGAGGTGCCTAGCTCGTTGAGCGCAAAGCTTCCCTGGGGGTTTTCAGGCTCGGCAGTCGCTGCCTCGGGTGCGGGCAGTTTTGCCGCGGTGGTGAGTGCACCGGAGGCGCGTAGCGCCGCGAGCGGGTCGGCGGCTTTCTTCGCCTCCGCAACGTCCGCGCTCTTTGAATCTGCGGATCCCTTTGCCTCTGTCGCCTCCTTTGCCTCGGCACCGGGCACACCGACCGGTCCGGGGTGTTCGCTGAGTGCCTTTTTCGCTACGGAGGCGCGGTCGAGCGCGGTGAGCATGAGCGCTACAGCGTGCTTGCAGTCGGTGAGCACGGGGCAGGTGCAGCGGGCGGTGAAGGTTGCGGAGCCGCTGACGGCGGGGAAGAAGCGAATGGTCACTTCGTAGGGGATGATGGTGCTTCCGTTGACGAGCCCGGTGAGGGTTCGCTCGTCTTCGTCGTAGCTGTAGCGGATGACTTCGCGGTTGCGCTGGTAGGCGACACCGCGCTGGTAGGTGCGGTGCCCGGCCTGGCGAATGATCTGCGGTACGGTGACGGGAATTTCGGGGAAGGGGATGTTGGCGCTCACCAGCTCATTATCGCGTATTGTGCGGGTATGCGCCTTGTTGCCGGTCATTTGCTGGCTGCTGTCGGGCTGACAGCCGGGCTGGCTGCCGGGGCGACTATTGAGCGGTGGTTTAGGGCGTATTTCGTATTTGTGGTGGGGGAGTTTTTAACGCATAAAAACACCGGTATTCACATAAGATATTCCGCGCAGTATCAAAAATTCCCGCTATTAAAAACGTTTCTACAAGCCAAAATGCTAATAATCTAAATCTCTTTCAAAAAACGCTTTACTTAACTTGAGAAAATGCTGTAAGCTAAACCCAGCTTCAAGAGTTTCGACTGATAAGCTCCGACTATGGTCGAACGCCAACCCCATGTTCACGGGTGGCTCGGATGACGAAGCGGTTTGTATTCACCACCGGAATAACCGGTGGTATTTGGTACAGACAAGAGCAATGCGAAAGGATCGCGCCACTCACGGCGCAGGTTGTCACATGTACAACGGCTCTGCAACCGAAGCAGCAATCTCTCTGAACCCCTCCCGCTCCTACCAGGAAAGCCTGCGTGCCGCAGCTGTCCCCGCGCGAGGCGGATACACCGCAGTCAGCATTGACGATTACTCCCGCATTTCTTCTAAGCGCGACGAGTTCCTGAACTTCCTTCTTCTGCCGAACCCCGAGGGTATCCCCGCTATTGAGTACGCCGGTCTGCGTGTAGCGTAGCATTAGGAGTATGAATTTCTCCGGTATGCTCCTGGACTCCGACGTTTTGGCAGAGATCCGTAAGGCGGATCCTGACCCCGCCGTGGTCGCTTTTCTACGCCGCCGCTCGTTCCGACATATGTACATTTCTGTGCTGAGTATTGGCGAGCTGAAGGGTCTGTACCCCTACCCGGAAACTGATCGTTGGATTACCGAACTTCTTGAGCGATTTGGCGACCACGTTATTAATGTGGATGCGCGTGTGAGCCTCGAGTGGGCTGGTCGTCAGGCGCCGCTCGGCGTGCATGCCGTGGGTCGTGATGATGCCGGTCCGTTGCCTACCGCCGCCCTGGAGGGTCTGATGGCGGCGAGCGCGAGTGCTTATGATTTGGAGCTGATTTCTTCTAAAGCTCAGGTGTACCGCGCCTGGGGTGTTCAGGCTTCCAACCCGTGGACTGAGGAGTAAAACTTTGCCGGATACGCGTCCTTGCGTGCATCCCTGTGCGAATAGTTGTGAGAACCCGCTTTTGAGTGTTATTTCGAAGGCGGGTTTCGTTGTTAATTCGTGGCATGATTGAAGGACGATGAAAAGCACCTCACCTATCTCGCGTTATTCCATGCCCATGCCTCTGTGGCTTCAGGGTGTTGTTGAGCTAATTGTTACTGCCCTGTGCTCTGCTGTTGCAGTGTTTGCGGCGATGTCTGCCGTGTGGGCGACCAAGGGTTTTGGCGACATGGAGTTCTCCTCCGTGGCCGCCATGTCGGCGCACCTGTGGCTTCTGATTCACGGTGTTCCTTTAGACCTTACGGCAGCTTTTGGTGCTTCTACCGGCACGATGACGCTGGTGCCTCTGGGTTTGAGTATTCTGCCTCTGATGCTCTGTTATCGTTCGGGTCGTCGCCTGGCGCGCGCCTCGTATGAGGGCGAGTTTTTGATTCCGGTGCTGTCTGGTTCGGTCACCTATGCGCTGATTAGTTCGGTGATGTACGGTTGGGCGAGCCCGCATCCGCAGCCTCTTCATGCGTTGAATGCTGCCCTGGTGCCTTTGGGTATTGTGGTGGCTGGTCTGATGTGGGGCGGCTACCGTGAGGCGCGTTCGCTCTCGCGCATGGTGGGGGTTGATACCGCGGAGCAGATTTCGCAGATGAGTCAGTATTCGCGTTGGGCGGGTTCGTACGCCTGGGCTGTGGTGCGTGCTGCGGTGGTTGCTTTTGTTGCGCTGATTGGTCTGGGTGCGGTGCTTTTGGGCATCGGTATTTTGGCGGGCTGGTCGCAGATTATTGCCACCTACCAGGAGCTGCACGCGGGTGCTGTGGGTGATACTGCGGTGACTCTGCTGCAGCTGGGTTTCTTGCCAAACCTGGTGATTTATGCGATGGCATGGTCGACCGGTGCCGGTTTCTCTTTTGGTGCGGGCACCTCGGTTGGTTTGACCAGTAGTGATGCTGGTACTTTGCCGATCCTTCCGATTTTGGGTGCTGTGCCCGAGTCGATGGGTGCATTCGGTCTGGTGGGTCTGCTGGTGCCGCTGGGTGCCGGTGCGATTGCTGGCTGGTGGTTCTTGCGTGAGGGTGAGGATCACCTGGATGAGTGGGTTGCTCTGAAGGTTCCGTTCCGCCCGCTGTCTGCGCTGATTTCTGCCGTGGTGCTGGGCGTGATGACCGGTATTCTGACCTCGTTTGGTGCCCTATGGTTGGGCTGGATTTCGTACGGTTCTCTGGGTATTGGCCGTTTTACGGAGGTTGGTGCTGAGCCGCTGACCTTTGCGGTGCATACCGCGTTGACTGTGGGTGCAGGCGTGACTTTCGGTATGTTGCTGAGCCGCGCCCTGGTGCCGGATAGCAGTCGTGAGCTGCCTCGTTTTGCGGATGAGAGCCCGAACCTGGGTGAGCGTCTGATGAGTTTTACTGCCTCGACCCGTGAGCATTTTGCACGGGGTCGTGAGCGTTTTGCGCAGCGTCGTGAGCAGCGTGCCCAGGAGCGCGCGGAGCGTGCGCAGCGTGAGGCTGAGGAAGCCGCCGAACGTGAAGCTGCAGAGCGTGAAGCTGAGGAGGTGGCACGCGTGCAGACTTCTGAGAACGTTGTTGAGGCCGAGCTGTCTATGGTATCTGAGCAGTCTGTTGTATCTGAGGTGGCGACCGGTCATGTTCCGGTGCATCCGCAGGAGCCTGTGGTTGCCGTCCCGGTGGAGGCAACTGAGCAGCTAGCGCAGCGTGCGGCGGCGGACGCTTTCGCTGAGATTATTGCAGAGCGCGAAGAGGCGGCTGAAGAGCCTGTAGAAGCAGAATCCACTGCGAACGCTGCACAGGATTCTGTCTCCGAAGAAGCTACTACTGAAGAGAGCTCCGCTGAGGAGTACGAGCCTATTGAGGCCGTTCAGCAGGTCGGTGACCTGGACTCTGCGCATGCTGAGGATTACGAGAGTATCGAAGCATCTGTTGAGCCTGCCTCTAGCGAGCACGCTACTTATGAACACACTGCCTATGATTCCGCTCTGTACGCTCATGACCCCTCCGATGAGGAGACCCGCGAGCTGATTCAGGAGCCCGTCTACGAGGCTACTGAACCTGTAGTAGTTGAGCGTGAGGGCGCTGTCGAAGAGCCCGCAGAGCAGGCGCCGCGTTCGAAGGGCCGCGCGAGCCGCATCATGGCGTACTTCGGCTTTGGTCTTGAGCAGCCCGCCGCAGCGCAGGATTCTGCTCGGGATCGTGCCAGCGACCACCGTGCGTATGAGCGTGAGCAGAAGCGCGAGGCGAAGAAGGCAGCTAAGGCGGCACGCAAGAAGCAGAAGAATGATTCAGAGCGCGACTTTGTGGATCGCGAGCTGGATGTTCTCTCTGCTGATCAGGCGATGAAGCGCATCTTTGGGGTCCGTAGCCAGACCGGCGTGCTTCCGCTGGTGACCGATGAGGCGTCTACCGTGGAGCTGTCCCCGCTGGATGTCAGCTCCTCGAAGTCCCAGGACTCTAGCGGCCATGGTTCTAACGCGCGCGAGAAGAACTAGCGCACTGCATTCTTAGCGCGCGGAATAAGGACTGGACGCGCCGGTGAGCTTGTCCATCGTGCCCTGGAACTTCTCATCGCAGGTGTACCTGTCGGTTTGGGTTAGTGCGGAGGCTCGGCACTCACGGTATTCCTGCGCGCCGGGTATGAAGGCGAGGCCCATGCCGCCGAGCAGAGTCATGGCGCCGTAGATGATACTGACGCCCGCGGCAATGTAGAAGAACCAGGGGCCGCGGTAGACTGCGGTGCGCACGATCGCAATAATGCTCAAGGTGATGCCGGCGAGCGCGAAGAGGAAGAGCGCCAAGAAAAGCGGCATCGTGGAGAGCACGAAGGAAGACGCCGCAAAAATCACCAGCGCGGCAACAATGAGCATGAACGCGGTGCGAATATTTGCTCTCTGCTGTTCACCCGGGTCGATGGGCTTGCGCGGCTTCTTGCCCTGAGGTCCCCGAGGCTGCGGCATCATGTTCTGCGGTGCCTGCTGAGGCGCTCGCGGCGGAACATGTTGGTTCTGGGGTGCACCGTTGTTCGGGGTGGGCTGCTGCGGGGTGTCGTTCGGAGTGTTCTGCGGGGGAGTAGACATACCTATAAGGGTACCGCCCTGTCTGCCCGTGACCTATTGAGTTAGCGACCTGT
This sequence comes from Rothia sp. HMSC061E04, assembly GCF_001813685.1. Taxonomy (NCBI): domain Bacteria; kingdom Bacillati; phylum Actinomycetota; class Actinomycetes; order Micrococcales; family Micrococcaceae; genus Rothia; species Rothia sp. HMSC061E04. Next base: position 36,274 of record NZ_KV813703.1, read on the forward strand.
TGAGTTTGCGCCCGGTGAACCCCTGTGAGGATTTGTCCCGCCGGGGTTTCTTTGTGCTCGCCTTTGGGCTTTGGGTGTGTTGTGAACCTCTTACTCCCTTTGGATAAGAGTGTGAGACGGGTTATACTAGTGGGGTGCGAATTGTGGTTATGGTATCCGGATCCGGAACGAATCTTCAGTCCATCCTCGACGCTGTAGCAGCGGGCGAGCTTCCCCTCGACATTGCGGCAGTGGGTGCCGACAAGCCCTGTCTGGGCATTGAACGTGCCCAGGCGGCGGGTGTACCCACCTTCCTGGTGCAACCCGGCAACTACGCCGACCGCCCCTCCTGGAACCGCGCGCTGGAAGAAAAGATCGCTTCCTACACCCCCGATTACATTGTGTTCGCTGGCTTCATGCGCATTGTTGACGCGCAGCTGGTCGAGCGTTTCAGCAACCGCATTATTAACACCCACCCCGCTCTGCTACCCTCCTTCCCGGGTGCGCACGGCGTGCGTGATGCCTTGGCGCACGGTGTGAAGATTACCGGCCTGACCGTCCACTTTGTGGATGCGGGCGTTGACACCGGCCCCATCCTCGCCCAGGCGGCAGTGCCCGTTCTGGATGACGACACCGAAGAGACCCTGCACGAACGCATTAAGGTGCAGGAGCGCCGCCTGCTTGTGCAGACCATCGCATCCCTGGCTGAATCCCATAGCGCTGCATCTCACGGCGCTGTATCCGACAGCTAAATCCGCCTACTCAATAATCCGCGGCGGAATGAGCCGAGCTCAAACCCCGCTGCCCACACACGTTCCGTTGTGGCACCCGAGTACCCATGAGGGGAAGGTGCACAACGGCGGGGAATACCCCCACACATATCCTGTCTATTCTGGCAGGCTACGTCCATCCACCAGCTGTGCCGCCGAGATTCGGCGTGCACGTCTAAAGCATCGGAGTATTTGTGTCTCTCATTGAGCTCAATCGCGTGCCCCTGCGCCGCGCCCTCATTTCCGTCTACGACAAGACCGGTCTGGAGGAGTTCGCCCGCGGCCTGCACGAGGCTGGCGTCGCGCTGGTCTCCACCGGCTCCACGGCATCCACTATCGCGGCAGCAGGCGTACCCGTCACCGAGGTCACCGAAGTCACCGGTTTCCCCGAGTGCCTCGAAGGCCGCGTGAAGACCCTGCACCCGCGCATCCACGCCGGTATTCTGGCTGACCGCCGCAAGCAGGAGCACATTGACACCCTCGACGAGCTGGATGTTGAGGTATTCGACCTGGTGGTCGTGAACCTGTACCCCTTCGTTGAGACCGTTGCTTCAGGTGCCGGTCAGGACGCCATCATTGAGAAGATCGATATTGGTGGCCCTTCGATGGTTCGCGCTGCGGCGAAGAACCACGACGCTGTGGCCATTGTGGTGGACCCCGCCGACTACGCGCGCACCGTTGAGGCTGCTAAGAACGGTGGCTTCTGCCTGGATGAGCGCCGCCGCCTTGCTGCTGGCGCATTCGCCCACACCGCCGCATACGATACCGCTGTGGCTACCTGGACTGCATCCCAGTTCCTGCAGGATGAGGACGCTAACTTCTGGCCCCCGTACGCCGGCCTGGGCTTCGAGCGCAGCGAGACCCTGCGTTACGGCGAGAACCCGCACCAGCGTGCTGCCCTGTACTCTGACCCCGCTGCTGCCCCCGGCATTGCTCAGGCAGAGCAGCTGCACGGTAAGGCGATGAGCTACAACAACTACGTTGATGCTGACGCTGCTCTGCGTGCCGCTTACGACTTCGACGAGCCTGCTGTTGCCGTTATCAAGCACAATAACCCCTGCGGTATTGCCGTGGCAACCCCCGGTGCGGCTGACCCGATTGCGGACGCTCACGCGAAGGCGCATGCTTGCGACCCGCTGTCCGCATACGGCGGCGTGATTGCTGCTAACCGCCCGGTGACTGCCGCTATGGCTCAGACCGTCAAGGGCATCTTCACCGAGGTGATTGTGGCTCCCGACTTTGAGCCCGAGGCGCTGGAGATTCTGCGCGAGAAGAAGAACCTGCGCCTGCTGGTTCTGCCCGAGGACTTTGCCCGCGAGGCCATCGAGTACCGCCCCATTTCCGGTGGCGCACTCTTCCAGGAAGCTGACCGCCTGCAGGCTGAGGGCGACGACCCGAAGAACTGGACCCTGGTTGCCGGTGAGGCAGCTGATGAGGCAACCCTGCGCGACCTCGAGTTCGCGTGGCGTGCACTGCGTTCGCCCAAGTCCAACGCTATTCTGCTTGCCGATAATGGTGCCGCTGTGGGCATCGGCATGGGTCAGGTGAACCGCGTGGATTCCTGCAAGCTCTCGGTGGAGCGTGCGAACACTCTTGGCGGTGAAGGTAACGAGCGTGCCCGCGGTGCGGTTGCCGCATCCGATGCGTTCTTCCCCTTCGCTGACGGCCTGCAGGTGCTGCTGGACGCTGGCGTGCGTGCCGTTGTGCACCCGGGCGGTTCGATCCGCGACGAGGAAGTTATCGAAGCGGCTGAGGATGCTGGCGTGACCATGTACCTGACCGGTACCCGCCACTTCTTCCACTAAAAATGTGTAGCGGGCTCAGCATGCGCTGAGCTACCCGCTGTGAGCGGGGTATTCTGGGGTGAACCCGGGGGGCCCCGCTTTTATACCGGGTGCCCGTGCATCCGTATTGTGGGCAGTCGTATTTATAGAATTTTTGCTCTATTTTGCGCCGGATTTACGCATGAGGGCGCGTCAACGGCGACCAGGATGCGCACGGATTGGCTAAAAATTCGCTAGGATTAGGTTGTGCCTAAAGTCAGCGAAGAATACAAAAAGAACAGGCGTTCTCAGATTGTAGAGACCGCCCGCGAATGCTTCATCAAGCACGGTTATCAAAAGGCTTCGATGAGCGAGATTATTGCGGCCACCGGCCTGTCTGCCGGAGCGATTTATAACCACTTCTCTTCCAAGGATGAGATCATCCTGGCGGCAGCCCGTATGGACATGGCGCCCTTCGACCGCATCCGCGCCGAACAGCCCTGGGACTACGTGTTCGGGTGCCTGAAGGTGCTGGACACTCCCAAGATTCGCCGTCACCTGCTCGTCACCTGGGGCGAGGCTGTGGCAATGCCGCAGCTGGCGACCGTCGTCTCTGAGCAGCTGAGCTACCTGCGCGATCAGTCCCTGGAACGCTACCGCGCCTGGGGTGCCGCTGAGCTGGACTTCACCGAAGAGGAGCTTGAAGAGTGGCTGACCGTTATCGGTGCCGCGGTGCTGTCGGTGCTGACCGGTTACGTGGTGCAGACCCAGCTGGTGGCTGGCGGTAAGAAGGAGAGCGCTCGCGAGGCGTACCTGGAGTATGCTTCCGCTATCCTGCGTCAGGCGTAGGATTTGTAGACCCACTTAACGGCCGCCGATCAGCCTGCCGGGGTGTGTTCTATGCCCCTCGCTGGTGTCGCGCCGACGCCGTAAAAACTTCATCGTGATGCTTTGTAAAGCCCGTTTTCCTTCTCGAAGGAAAGCGGGCTTTACGGTATTATGAGGTGTAGCTCATATTTTTTCATTCAGGGTTTTCAACTGGAGGCGCCCGCCGCCTCCTGAAGACCGCCCGGCGTACGCAGCGGCAGCCCCGATGATGAGCGACCGAAGATAACGAAAAAACACTCCCAGGAGCGTAATGTCCGAGCAGAAGATCCTCGAGATGCCCCTCGCCGACCTCGACCCCGAGGTTGCAGAAGCCATTGAGCTGGAGCGCAAGCGCCAGCAGAACACCCTCGAGATGATTGCATCCGAGAACTTCGTCCCCCGTGCCGTCCTCGAAAGCCAGGGCTCGGTACTGACCAACAAGTACGCTGAGGGCTACCCCGGCCGCCGCTACTACGGCGGCTGCGAATTCGTTGACATCGTTGAGTCCCTCGCTATTTCCCGCGTGAAGGAACTCTTCGGTGCTGAGCACGCCAACGTTCAGCCCCACTCCGGTGCGCAGGCGAACAACGCCGTCATGCATGCACTGCTGAACCCCGGCGACACCATCATGGGTCTGTCCCTGGCACACGGTGGCCACCTGACCCACGGCATGAAGCTGAACGTCTCCGGCAAGCTGTACCACGTCGTGGCGTACGGTGTGGATGAGTCCGGTCGCGTTGACATGGAGCAGGTGCGTGAACTGGCTCTTGCCGAGCGTCCCAAGGTCATTATTGCCGGCTGGTCCGCGTACCCCCGTCAGCTGGACTTCGCTGCGTTCCGCGCGATTGCTGACGAAATCGGCGCGTACCTGTGGGTGGACATGGCTCACTTCGCGGGCCTGGTGGCTGCGGGTCTGCACCCGAACCCCGTCCCGCACGCACACGTGGTCTCCTCCACCGTGCACAAGACCCTGGGTGGCCCCCGTTCCGGCTTCATCCTCTGCACCGAGGAGCTGAAGAAGAAGATTGACTCCGCAGTGTTCCCCGGCCAGCAGGGCGGCCCGCTCATGCACGTTATTGCTGCGAAGGCTACCGCGTTCAAGGTCGCCGCATCTGACGCGTTCAAGGATCGTCAGAAGCGCACCGTTGAGGGCGCACAGATCCTGGCGAACCGCCTGCTGCAGCAGGACATGAAGGACGCCGGCGTGTCGATCGCATCCGGCGGTACCGACGTTCACCTGGTGCTCGTTGACCTGCGCGACCACGCCCTCAACGGCAAGGAAGCAGAGGACCTGTTGCACGCCGCTGGCATTACCGTCAACCGTAACGCCGTGCCGAACGACCCGCGCCCGCCGATGGTGACCTCCGGTCTGCGTATCGGTACTCCCGCGCTGGCGACCCGCGGCTTCGACGCCGAGGGCTTCACCGAGGTAGCCAACATTATCGCTTCCGTACTGCTGCCGAACCCGGACATCGCTGCGCTGCGTGCCCGCGTTGAGGTACTGTGCGCCAAGTACCCCCTCTACCAGGGCAGCGAGAACTGGTAGACCCATGAATGACCCCGTTCGCTCAGCATCCCTTCGTAGGTGCTGAGCGGGCGGGGTTATTTCGCCCTCTTACTTTTACCGCCCTGCCCGCTACACCCGTTCAGGGACGTAGCGGGGGAGTGGTACCTCTAGGGGCACACCCTAGAACCCAACACACAGACCATCCGTTTCGGCGAACCCGCCGCAATCTATGGAAGGAAAAATAATGCCCCAGATTCTAGACGGTAACGCAACCGCCGCAGCCATCAAGGAAGAGCTGAAGGAGCGCGTCGATGCGCTCAAGGCTAAGGGTATTACCCCCGGCCTTGGTACCGTGCTGGTCGGTGACGACCCCGCATCCCGCTCATACGTGGGCGCTAAGCACCGCGACTGCGCAGAGATTGGTATTAACTCCATCCGTGTGGACCTGCCCGGTGACATCACTCAGGAAGAGCTCGACGCAGAGATCGACAAGCTGAACAACGACCCGGCGTGCACCAGCTACATTGTGCAGCTGCCCCTGCCCAAGCACCTGGACACCAACCGTGTGCTGGAGCGCATCGCCCCCGAGAAGGATGCTGACGGCCTGCACCCGACCAACCTCGGCAAGCTCGTGCTGAACGTTTCTGAGCCGCTGGACTCCCCGCTGCCATGCACCCCCAACGGTGTCATTGAACTGGTCAAGCGCCACGGCATCGACTGGAACGGTAAGAACGTTGTGGTGCTCGGCCGCGGCATTACCGTGGGTCGCCCGCTGGGTCTGCTGCTGACCCGCCGCGAGGTGAACGCGACCGCAACCCTGGCGCACACCGGTACCGAGAACCTGGACGAGGTGCTGCGCGAGGCTGACGTCATTGTTGCCGCTGTGGGTGTTCCTCACGTGCTGAAGGCTCACCAGGTCAAGGACGGCGCAATCCTGCTGGACGTTGGTGTTTCCCGCGCTGAGGACCCGGAGACCGGCAAGAAGAAGCTCTTCGGTGACGTCTCCCCGGAGGCTGCGCAGAAGGCGTCCTGGGTTTCCCCGAACCCCGGAGGCGTGGGCCCGATGACCCGCGCGGAGCTGCTGGTGAACGTGGTTGAGACTGCGGAGCGTCAGGCGGCGTAAGGCTCGCAACATTTCAGAGCTAATAACTCAAAAGGGCGGTGCCCCGGTAGAACAATCTACCGGGGCACCGCCCTTCACACTGTCATCACAAGAAAAGGCAGATGCTAGAGAATCATCTCGTAGAAGTAGGCATCAGCGAGGTACAGGGTCTCTGAGTACTCGACCGGGCTACCTTCTTCGGTGTAGCCGGTCGTGCAGACCTTGAATGCCGCCTCGCCCACGGGAACCTGGTGGTTGAACGCCTCGGCGTCCGCGTCGGTGAAGAGCCCCGCGCTGGTGCGTACGCGGGCGTGCTTAATGGCGTTGGGGGTGTCGGCAAGCTGGTCGAAGGAGCTCGAAGCACCGGACATTTCCGCCATCATGGCGTCCAGGATGCTGCTTGCGGCAGCCTTCACAAAGTAGGAACGCTCAAAGCCAATGACTTCGTGGTCGGCAAGACGCAGACGGCGCACGAACAGCACCTGCTCGCCCACCGGCACGGATAGGTGGGTGGAAATTTCTTCGGTGGCGTCCATCCAACGGGTCGCAATCATGCGGGTGGAGCCTTCAAAACCGCGGCGGCGCATATCGTCGACGAAGGTGCCCACGCGCGGAATGTAGGTGGCTTCGGTGTGCTCGGCAACGTAGGTGCCCGAGCCCTGCACGTTGTAGATCAGGCCGCGTTCAATCAGAACCTTCAGGGCGCTACGAACCGTCTGGCGGCTCACCCCAAAGTTCTGCTGAATCATGCGCTCGGTGGGTAGCTTATCGCCGGGCTTGCCGGGAATAATGTAGCGCTGCTCAATGTAGTGGATGACCTGCTCGTACTTCGGGCCGGGAATCGGGGGTAACTCGTAGCGGCTCTCAGCGTTGTGAGCAGCACTTTCGGATGCGGTGGTGCCCGCAGAATGTGAGGGGGCACCGTGGTCGGTGGTCTGTGAGGAGTGTGAATTCATCACCCAATAGTTTACCGTTCAGTCAGAGAAAAAACGCGCATGAGTGAAAATTTCTCTTCCCTCAAACTGGCATAATTAAGACTATGCATTTTTCTAACACCCCTGCACCGCGCCCGAGCGGGCTGCTTCGCGTGGCGAGCGTGAATGTGAACGGTATCCGAGCCGCCTACAAGAAGGATATGGCGGCGTGGTTGGCGAGCCGTGACATCGACATTCTCTGCCTGCAGGAGGTGCGCGCCCCCGACGCTATCGTGCGTGAGCTGCTGGACGAATCCCAGTGGCATATTCTGCACACGGAGGCGGCAGCGAAGGGCCGTGCGGGCGTGCTGGTGGCGACCCGACGCACCCCGAACTCAGCCGGTGAACTCCTGGAGAACCAGCCGGTAGCGACCCGCTCGAATATTGGCGAAGAGTACTTTGACGATTCGGGTCGCTGGGTTGAGGCGGACTACGTTCTGCCCAACGGCAAGACCCTTACCGTGGTCAGTGCCTACGTTCACTCCGGCGAGGTCGGCACTCAGAAGCAGGACGATAAGTACCGCTTCCTGGAGCGCATGCTGGTGCGCATGCCTGAACTGGCAAAGCACTCGGACCACGTGCTCATTGTGGGCGATTTGAACGTGGGCCACACCGAGCTGGACATTAAGAACTGGAAGGCTAACCAGAAGCGTGCCGGCTTCCTGCCGGAGGAACGCGCCTACTTTGACCGCTTCTTCGGCGATATCGGCTACCGCGATGTGGCTCGTGAGCTGGCGGGTCAGGTGTCCGGCCCCTACACCTGGTGGTCTTACCGCGGCAAGGCGTTCGATAATGACGCAGGCTGGCGTATCGACTACCACATGGCGACCCCGGCGCTCGCCGAAAGCGCCATGGAAGCGGTCGTGGACCGCGCGGCAAGCTACGATGAGCGTTTCAGCGATCACGCGCCGCTAGTGATTGACTACCGCATCGGTGAGTAAGACGCGGACCCACCTACAGATAAGTTTTTGAAGATGTGCTGCACCGTCCGCAGCACCGCACAGGAAGAACTGCACAGGAAATAACTATGGCAGACGAAAAGAAGCAGGATAAGTCCCTCATCCCTAACGCCTCTCAGCAGAAGGCACGTATCTACTCGGGTGCGCAGCCGTCGGCTGATTCGATGCACCTGGGTAACTACATTGGTGCTGTAAACAACTGGGTGGCGTTGCAGGACGACCCGAATAACGAATGCCTGTTCTTTATCCCGGATATGCACGCCATCACCGTTCCTCAGAACCCCGAGGAGCTGCGTGAGCGTACCCGCCTGACCGCGGCGCAGTACATCGCCTCCGGCATTGACCCGACCCGCACCCCGCTGTTCGTGCAGTCGCACGTGCCCGAGCACGCCCAGCTGGCGTGGATTCTGAACTGCTTCACCGGCTTCGGTGAGGCCTCCCGTATGACCCAGTTCAAGGACAAGTCCCAGAAGCAGGGTGCCGAGAACGCCTCCGTGGGTCTGTTCACCTACCCGATTCTGATGGCTGCCGACATCCTGCTCTACCAGGTGGACGGCGTGCCCGTGGGTGAGGATCAGCGTCAGCACCTGGAGCTGACCCGTAACCTGGCTCAGCGTTTCAACTCCCGTTTCGGTGAGACCTTCGTGGTTCCCGAGCCGGTGATTCTGAAGGAAACCGCTAAGATTTACGACCTGCAGGACCCGACCTCGAAGATGTCCAAGTCTGCAGCCACCGACAAGGGCTTGATCAAGCTTCTGGACACCCCCAAGACAACCCAGAAGAAGATTAAGTCCGCCGTGACCGATGACGGCTCCGTCATCGCCTACGACCGCGAGGCTAAGCCCGGCGTCTCCAACCTGCTCTCCATCTACTCGGCAATGACCGGCGAGAGCATCGACGAGATCGTGGCACGCTACGAGGGCAAGATGTACGGCCACCTGAAGGTTGATCTTGCCGATATCGTGGTGGAGCGCCTCAACCCGGTGCGTGAGCGTACCCTCGAGCTGATGGACGACCCCGCCGAGCTGGATCGCCTGCTGGCTGTGGGCGCATCCGCTGCCCGCGAGATCGCTACGGTCACCATTGAGAACGTGTACAAGAAGGTTGGCTTCCTGCCTGCCGCTGCAATCTAGCCCGCTGTTCAGCCAGTTCGGCTGAGGCGCCGCATTACCTGCACGATTGAGATGACAGCACAAGAGAACTCTTCGAGCCCCACGACGGCTCCTGTATCCCCGACCCTGAAACCTGGCCGCCGCTACCTGAGCGTTATTGCGCACGTGAGCGGTGAGAATGTTCAGCGCCTGGAAGAGTGGAAGCGTTCGGTAGTTGGTGGTGCGGTGGCGCCTATCAGCACCCACGTGACCGTGTACCTGACAGAGCTGAACGAGTCTCTATTGGCTGCGGTGCACTCCCCGCAGTTCCGCGAGGCGCTGGACACGCCGCGTTTTGAGGCGCGCTGGGGTTCCGTGCACTCCTTCCGCCCGGTAACCGAGGTGGAGTACCTGAACCTGGAGGCGGGCAAGGCCGAGTTCGAGCAGATTCACCAGAAGCTGGTTGAGCTATTCGGTGCCGGTGCGGCGTCCTTCCCCTATGTGCCGCACGTGACATTAGGCCACGGGCTCACGGAAGAGCAGGTGACGAACGCCCGTGAGGTGTTTGATGCTCTGCCCGCTGAGCAGCGCACCTTCACCGTGGATCACCTGCACTGCTACTCCTACGACGGGCAGAACTGGGAAGAGATGACGGTTCTGCCGCTGCGTTAGTAGCTGGCGTATAAACCTGGAAAACATAAAGAGAGATGCGACCGATAACCTATCGGTCGCATCTCTCTTTATGTTTTCGCTAGGTTTATCTCAGCGTGAGAGTCCTAGTGGGAGTGGCCCTCGTGAGCCTCGCCGGACTCGTGATCATGAGCCTCGCTGGACTCGTGCGCGTCAGCCGAAGCCGAGGAGGAAGCAGCGCCGTACGCCGCAGATCCGTGTGCCTCAGCCTCAACCGGTGCAGCGTTCGAGGAGGAAACACCCAGGATCTCGTTCGGGGTCTTCGGAAGCTCCACGCTCATCAGCTCCTTCGGAGCCGCCGGGTTCGACAGGGACACCGCAATGAGCTTCTTGGTCGCCGGATCGGTCACGTAGGCGGTCTTACCGTCCACCCATAGCGCCGGACGCTCGTCCTGCCAAGTCTCAGACTCGGTCCACGCCTCCATGAGCTGTACGGAGCCGAGCTTGGCACCGGTCGCCGGATCGAAGACGCGCAGCTTACCGTCGGTGGTCAGCAGTAGCGCCTCACCCTGGGGGCCGCGAGCCAGCGAACGGAAGGTGTAGCTCACGCCAGAAGGCAGGGAGTAGACGGTGCGGGTTGCTGCAACGGTGTCGATAATGGAGAACTTCTCGGGGCGCTCCAGCTTAGAGTCCTTGTCGGTCTTGTAGTCCGCCAGAACGTACTGGGAGTCAGCCTTACCAGCCTGGTTGCCCGAGCGCGAGTACGGGTCCTTAGGGTTGGTGATCTTGGTGAACTTACCGTCCTTGTAGACCAGCGCGCCGTCGGTGCAGCCGATGGAGAATGCGCCGTCCTTGGCGATAGCTTCACCGTGAACGCCGGGGCAGGCGGGGCTCTCGGTGACGGTCTTGCCCTGCGCATCCACAACAGCGGCGCCGGTGCGGGTCTTCGAGTCGCCGACCGCTACCAGGTACTGGTCATTGGGCAGCGGGATTGCGAAGCCGTGGTGCGGCTTCGGCAGGGTGACGGTGGTGGTCTCCAGGGAGGAGGCGGTGCGCTTGTCGTGGGTCAGCTTCGCCGGGTCGTACACGGCGAAGGAGCCGGTGCCGTCAGCGAATGCCGCGACCTTGCCGTTGTCCTTGATGACGTGACCGGTGTGGTCAGCCGCCAGAGACAGCGAGGACAGCGACGGGGAAGTGGTGTAGTAGTGCGAGTGGTCGCCGTGCGCTACGGACCATACGCCGGTGTCCAGGAAGGTGTAGCTGTTGCCGTCTGCAACGACGAGGTGGCGGTTATCGCCAGCGTCGGAGAGGCGCAGGAAGCCTTCCTTGGGGATGTCTGCGAGCAGCTTCATGTCCTTGGCGTCGTAAACGAGCACGCCACCGTCGTAGGTGATGGCGACGCGGCTTGCCGCGCCCTTGCCTTCGGTGATGGGTGCGGCGGTTGCGCTCGCGGAGGTGGAGGTGCTGGGGCTGGTCTGTGTATTCTGGCCGGTCTGGGCACCGCATGCGGTCAGGGCGAGGGCGGCTACTGCGCCGAGTGCGCCGGCGCGGGTGAGGAAAAACTTACGAGTCATGTGCATCCACCAAGAGTAACATGAGAATGATTCTCTATATAGGATGATTCTTGGTGTGTCAGAGTCTGGAAGTGCTGTCTATGCGGGATGCGTAAGGTATTCTGCCGCTCCTGCCCAGCCGCAGGGAGCGTTCTTTCGTGCCCCGCTAGGCAAAAGCCTTGAACCCACCCGTGAAATGACCCATCAGGCATAATCATCGGGGCATAAAAACCGGCTCCCTTCCAAAAAGAAGAGAGCCGGTTCCTTAGAGGTATCTTTTGCTCGAGCAGGGCTCAAGTATCTACTCAGAGCTAGCTGCTCAGGGGCCAAAAATTTAGAGGAGGGTGTTCAGGCCTCGTGCCTTGACCTCACCCACTGCATCCTTGACAGCCTGTGCCTTGGAGCGCGGAACGACCAATAGGGCGTCGGGGGTATCCACCACAACGATATCGTCGAGGCCAATGATAGAGATCTTGCGGTCGGTGTTCGCGATAATAATACCGGAGCAACCGTGGTTCATGACGTTATCCTTCTTGCCGAGAATGGTCAGCTCTTCGCCGCTCTTCTCGGTGTTCAGGCGTGCCACAGCGTCGAAGTCTCCCACATCGTCCCAGCTGAAGGAGCCGGGAACCATTGCAACGTCGCCTGCTGCCGCTGCGGGCTCAGCCACAGCGTAGTCGATAGCAGTCTTGGGTAGGGTCTCCCAGATGCGGTCCATAACAGCCTCACGCTCAGGGGTGTCCCAAGCGTTAGCAATTTCCATGATGCCTGCGTACAGTTCGGGCTCGTTCGCCTCGAGGTGCTTGAGCATCAGGGCCGCCGGTGCCACGAACATGCCTGCGTTCCAGGTGTACTCACCGGAATCCAGGTACTTCTGCGCGGTAGCGGCATCGGGCTTCTCCACGAAGGTGTCCACGGCCTGAGCGTTGGGAGCGTCCTCAATGCCCAGGGACTCGCTGGCGTGAATGTAGCCAAACGCGCTGGAGGGCTCGGTGGGAGTAATGCCGATGGTGACAATCTTGCCGGTTGCCGCGGTGATGACAGCTTCGGTAACCATACGGTGGAATTCATCCACGGGGCTGATTACGTGGTCAGCTGCGAAGGAGCCGATGATGGCGTCCGGTTCGCGGCGGTGGATGATAGCGCAAGCCAGACCGATAGCGGCAGCCGAATCCTTGGGGGAGGGCTCCAGTACCAGGTCAGCGGCACGCAGTTCAGGAATCTGCTGGGTGACCGCATTGGCGTGCGAAGTGCCAGTAACTACCATGACGGAACCGTTGCTGAGATCGATGAGACGGTCGTAGGTGTCGCGCAACAGAGAATTGCCCGACGAAGTGAGGTCGAGCAGGAATTTCGGGGCATGCGCGCGGGATAGAGGCCACAAACGCGAGCCAACACCGCCGGCGGGAATGAGCGGGCGGAATCGAGTGAGTGCAGTATTCATCGATTCAAGAATAGCTTGTGAATTTGTCATATATCGAATTCTTTTACGTTTTGACAGAAAGTGTCAGGGGACTCTCAGTGTTGTGATGTTTGAGGTTAGGATAAGGTAAGTTCCCCACAAACACAGGGGAGTAGACGGTATAGTAAGAAAAATATGCCCTAATTCACTTTTGGAAGCTGTAAAAAACCCCCGAACAGGGTGTCAATAAGCTGTGAATTTACCTGATATCTTGGAAATAACAGACGAACAAAAGCAGTCGGTGAGCACACAGCTGTGCCTGGAATCTGGGGCCTAAAAATGCGGCACCAGAACCCAGACGCTCACCGTCGCAGCAGGAGGTTATTCAGTGTTGAATGGTTCTAAAGGAACCCTTTACCGCGGCCGCTGGGGCATGTGGTCCTGGGTTGCTCATCGCATTACCGGTATCGCGATTTTCTTCTTCCTTCTTGTACATATCCTGGATACTGCCGTCGTGCGTATCTCTCCGGAGGCCTACAATGGCGTACTGAGCCTGTACAAGAACCCCATCATGGGTCTGGGTGAGACCGCCCTTGTCGCCGCCATCGTCTACCACGCGTTCAACGGTATCCGCATTATCCTCATTGACTTCTGGGGTAAGGCAACCAACTCGCACGTGGAGCACATCCAGGCGAAGAACAAGGACGGCAACGTCGAAATCAGCCAGAAGGCAACCTACACGCACATCAAGATTCTTTGGGTTGTGCTTTTCCTCTGGGCAATTACCGTTGCTGGCTTCGCCGCACGTCACCTGCCGATCGTTTTCTCGCACATGGGAGGTCACTAAACAATGGCTACTCCGCTCAAGCCCCGCACCTATGTACCCCGTCTGCGTGACAACCGCATCGACGGCGTAAAGTACAACCGCTCCTCCTCCAAGCGCAACAACTTTGAGATGTTCGCTTGGCTCGGTATGCGCCTGTCTGGCGTTGTACTCGTCGTGCTGATTTTCGGCCACCTCTTCTCCAACCTCATGGTCGGCGACGGTATCCACGCCATCGACTTCGGCTTCGTGGGCGGCAAGTGGGCGAACCCCTTCTGGCAGGTCTGGGATCTGCTGCTGCTCTGGCTGGCTATGCTGCACGGTGCAAACGGCATCCGCGTCATCATCGATGACTACGCTGAGAAGGACCGCCTGCGCGTTTGGCTGAAGATCATCCTCTTCGCAGCATGCGCATTTGTCCTGCTGATTGGTACCCTCACCATCTTCGCGTTCGACCCCTGCCCCTCCGGCGCAGCGGCTGAACTGCTCCCCAGCTTCTGCTCGGCACGCTAACGGCGACGTATCCGAGACAAACGAAAACATCTAAAACACAGAAAGAACATCATGCAGGTACATAAGTACGATGTAGTGATCGTCGGTGCCGGCGGCGCAGGTATGCGTGCCGCCATTGAGGCCGGCCAGCGAGTTCGCACCGCGGTACTGACCAAGCTATACCCCACCCGCTCCCACACCGGTGCGGCACAGGGTGGCATGTGCGCCGCTCTGGCAAACGTTGAAGAGGACAACTGGGAGTGGCACACCTTTGACACCGTCAAGGGTGGCGACTACCTGGTTGACCAGGATGCAGCAGAAATCATGGCTAAGGAAGCTATTGACGCTGTGCTCGACCTGGAAAAGATGGGTCTCCCCTTCAACCGAACCCCCGAAGGCCGCATTGACCAGCGCCGCTTCGGCGGTCACACCCGTGACCACGGTAAGGCTGCTGTGCGCCGCGCATGCTACGCAGCTGACCGTACCGGCCACATGATTCTGCAGACCCTCTACCAGAACTGCGTTCGACACAACGTGGAGTTCTACAACGAGTTCTACGTTCTCGACCTGATCCTGGTCAAGGACGAAGAGGGTAAGCCCCGCCCCGCCGGCGTCGTCTCCTACGACCTGGCAACCGGCGAGGTCCACGTCTTCCAGGCTAAGTCCGTGATTTTCGCATCCGGCGGCTGTGGCAAGATCTTCAAGACCACCTCCAACGCACACACCCTCACCGGTGACGGCATGGCTATCGCATTGCGTGCAGGCCTGCCCCTGGAGGACATGGAGTTCGTTCAGTTCCACCCGACCGGCCTGGCTGGTCTGGGCATTCTCGTCACCGAGGGTGCTCGTGGTGAAGGTGGTATTCTCCGTAATGCTGACGGTGAGCGCTTCATGGAGCGCTACGCACCCACCATTAAGGACCTCGCACCCCGCGATATCGTGGCACGTGCAATGGCAAACGAGGTGCGCGAAGGCCGCGGTTGCGGTCCCCACAAGGACTACGTGCTGCTGGACCTGACTCACCTGGAGCCCTCCCACATCGACGAGAAGCTGCCGGACATTACCGAGTTCGCTCGTACCTACCTGGCAGTGGAACCGCACCACCAGCCCATCCCGGTGTTCCCCACCGCGCACTACGCAATGGGCGGTATCCCCACCAACAACGAGACCGAGGTCTACCGCAACAGCGAAGAGACCATCCCCGGACTCTACGCAGCTGGTGAGGTTGCTTGTGTGTCCGTCCACGGTGCAAACCGTCTGGGCACCAACTCCCTGCTGGACATCAATGTGTTCGGTAAGCGTGCAGGCCGCAAGGCAGCAGAGTACGCAGCATCCGCTGAGTTCGTACCGGTTCCGGACGACGCAGCAGATCGCGTTCTCAGCATGCTCAACGGCATCCTCGAAGGTAAGGGCACCGAGAAGGTCGGCGCTATCCGCGCAGACCTGCAGAAGGCTATGGAAGCTGACATGCAGGTGTTCCGTACCGACGAGACCATCCGCGCAGCACTGGCAACTATTGCTGAACTGGAAGAGCGCTACAAGAACATCGCTATCCAGGACAAGGGCAAGCGCTTCAACCTCGACCTGCTTGAGGCTGTTGAGCTCGGCTTCCTGATCGAGCTGGCAAAGGTCATGTCCGTTGGCGCACTGCACCGTAAGGAATCCCGTGGTGGTCACTACCGCGAGGACTTCCCGAAGCGTGACGACGTCAACTTCATGGAGCATTCGATGGTCTACCTCGATCCCGAATCCGAGTTTGAGGGTGTCAAGGGTCTGCGATTCGAAACCAAGCCCGTTATCTACACCCGCTACGAGCCGAAGGAGCGTAAGTACTAAAATGGCTGAAAACGAACTCCCCGAACCGGAATCCGTCAAGCTGTTTGAGGGTATGACCGGCGGCGACTCCGACTCCATCCCCACGTACGATGTGGTCATCAAGATTCGTCGCTACAACCCGGAAGTTTCCTCCGAGGCGTACTGGGATGAATTCCCGCTGACCATGTACCGCACCGACCGCGTGCTGGATGCTCTGCACAAGATCAAGTGGGAAGTAGACGGTTCCGTCTCCTTCCGCCGCTCCTGCGCACACGGCATCTGTGGCTCGGACGCTATGCGCATCAACGGCCGTAACCGCCTGGCTTGCAAGACCCTGCTGAAGGACCTTGACCTGACCAAGCCGATTACCGTTGAGCCTATCAAGGGTCTGCCCTGCGAAAAGGACCTCATCGTTGACATGGAGCCCTTCTTCCAGGCATACCGCGAAATCATGCCGTTCTTCATCAACGATTCGAACGAGCCTGAGCGTGAGCGTCTGCAGACCATTGAGGACCGTGCACGTTTCGATGACACCACCAAGTGCATCCTCTGTGCAGCATGTACCTCGTCCTGCCCGGTCTTCTGGACCGACGGTCAGTACTTCGGCCCCTCCGCTATCGTGAACGCACACCGCTTCATCTTCGACTCGCGCGATGATGCAGGCGACCTGCGTCTGGAGATCCTCAACGACAAGGAAGGCGTATGGCGTTGCCGTACCACCTTCAACTGCACCGAGGCTTGCCCCCGTGGCATCCAGATTACCAAGGCTATTGCCGAGGTGAAGCAGGCAATCCTGAGCCGCTCGCTCTAATCTGAGTACGCGGTATCAGCAGATACAGCATTGACGATTCAAGCCGTCACCCATACCGGGTGGCGGCTTGAATCTTTTTAACAGAAAAGGACCGGAATTCGTGGGGGCAGAGCATTTTCGGGGCTTCGGCGGGCAGGAGTACTCTTCACAATCTGTCATAAAGTCATAGATATTCTCGAGGGCTGTCAGAAAGGGGCAACGGGTAGGTAAACCCCGGCGGACGGCGTTATTCTACTGTGTATGGTTTTCGCTAATTCTCGCTACGATTTGTCCACCCCCGTCTTCGACGACTGGGTGGAGCGCACGATGGGTACCCTCGTGCAGTTCCGCCGCGAAGTGCACGCCAACCCGGAACTTTCCTTCCGCGAAGTGGCGACTACTGAGCGCCTCATGAACCGACTGCGAGAAGCCGGCATGAACCCCGTCGCCTGCGAAGGCACCGGCTGCTACGTAGATATCGGGAACGGCCCCTTTGCCGTGGCTCTGCGCGCCGATATTGACGCTCTGCCCATTGTTGAGCAGACCGATCTGCCTTACGCTTCTACCGTGCCCGGCGTGATGCACGCCTGCGGCCACGATATTCACCAGACCGTCATGCTCGGTGTGGCGCTGGCACTGCACGAGCTGAACGAGAAGACCCCGCTGGGCCGTAGCGTCCGTATTCTCTTCCAGCCCGCTGAGGAACAGCTGCCCGGCGGCGCCGTGCAGATGATTTCGCAGGGCCTGCTGCAGGACATTCCGCGCGCCTTTGCCCTGCACTGCGACCCGAAGGTGGACCTGGGCCAGATTGGTACCCGTATCGGTGCGATTACTAGCGCATCCGACACCATCAAGATTCACCTGAGCGGTCACGGCGGCCACACTTCCCGCCCGCACCTGACCGAGGACCTCATCTACGCCATGAGCCAGATTGCTGTGCAGGTTCCCGCCGTGTTGACCCGCCGTACCGACGTGCGTTCGGGCGTGCTGGTCGCCTGGGGTCAGGTCAGTGCTGGTGTTGCTCCCAACGCTATCCCTGCCGAGGGCTACCTGGCGGGCACCATGCGTTGCCTGGATGTTGAGGTTTGGCGTCAGGCAGGCAATATGCTGGATGAAGTCATCGAGCAGGTCGCTGTACCTTTCGGCGTGAACGCGCGCGTGGAGCACATCCGCGGTGTGCCCCCGGTCGTCAACACCGACCTGGAAACCACCATGCTGGAGAACGCGGCTCGCGCCGAGCTGGGCGAAGACTCCATTGTGCTGGTTGAGCAGTCCATGGGCGGCGAAGACTTCGCCTGGATGCTGCAGGAAGTTCCCGGCTCCATGTTCCGTCTGGGTACCCGTGCCCTCGGTGACCCCACCTATGATCTGCATCAGGGCGATTACGCCCCGAGCGAGCAGGCGATCGGCATTGGTGTGCGTGTTATGGCGGCAACCGCATTGCGCGCTGTCCGTTTTGAGTTGGCGAAGGCTGCGAAGGCGGCGAACCCCATCCGCGATGAGGCACGCTAGAGAGCTTTTCGAAAGCATATGCTGCAGTCTTGAAGGCACAACTCTATAGCCGCGTTAAGCCTTGAAAACTGTACAAGTTTCACCCCGTTACCTCTCACCGAGTAGCGGGGTGAAACTCTATGCACGCGATAGAATTAAAAGGATTATGAGGACATCTGCGCCATGTTCCCGACCCCGTGCCCACACACCTGCGGAGGTTGAAGGAGATGGCGCATCATCACACGGCGCACGCCGGAGGAGGACACCCAATGAGCTTCTTTGGAATCGGCAAGAAGAAGTTGGATGAGCAGTCGCGCGAAGAACAGAGCGCCGAAACTGTTAGGGTCCAGAAGGAACAGGCAAGCGAAGACGCTCCTACGAGCGCGCGACTGAGTCAGAAGATTATGGAACAGCAGCAGTGGGAGGACTCCCTGCGCCGCTTCGTGAAGTCTGAAAGCGCACGCCACCAGAACCAGAACCACGACGAAGAGCAGAACGAAGAGCACCGCGCTGTTGAGGACCTCAAGCGTGCCCTCTTGCACGGCGATGAGAAGGTTGAAGAATCTTCCGCTACTGATGAGCTGACTGAGGAACAGGCTGAGGAGCAGGAGCGTCGTAGCTTGTTGGCTGCGCTTGGCGTTTTCCCTCAGGAATCTGAGGAGCCTGTTGAGGCCGAGCAGGTAGCTGAGGACCAGGACGTTGAAGAAGACGCCGCCCCGGTTGCTGAGGCTGCTCAGCCCGCTACCCCCGCGTTCCTGCGCGATGACGAAGAGGCTGAAGCTGAGGACGCATCTGTCGAGGTGCAGGAGTCTAAGGACGTCGCAGCGGAGGCACGTTCCCAGTTTGAGGAGCACCTGCGTGCTCTGCGTGCCCAGAACACCGAAGATACTGCCGCTGAGGTCGCTGAGATTGCTGAAGCGACTGCAGACGAGGCAGAGGATAGCGAAGAGCTTGAGGTTGCCGACGCTGTTGTAGAAGCTACCGAGAACAAGTCTGAGAACGCTCAATCTGCATCTGCAGCTGAGGACGCATCCGCAGGTGCTGAGGACTCCCTGACCGCAGAAGACCTGAAGGCTAACGGCACCGGAGCCGCTGTCACCGAGACGCAGAACGCCGGTCTGGACAATCTGGCTGCCGCCTACGCTGCTCGACTGGGCATCACCCTCGACAGCGAAGAAGAGACTTTCAGCGAGGTTGCTGCCGATGAGGTAGTCGCTGAAGAAGCTACTGCTGATGAGGTAGCAGACTCCGCTGAAGCTACCGGGGTTTCAGAGATTACTGAGGCTACCGAGGATGCCGAGGCTACTGCCGATGCACCCGAAATTTTTGAGGCTGCTGAAGCTGAAGAAACCGCTGACCTCACCGCTGCTGTAGCAGAAGCTGATGAGCCTGTTGCCGCCGTTGAGGAAGAGCCGATTGAGGCCGTCGTTGAGGCGCCCGAGCTGCTGGCATCTGAACTTACTGAGGAAGAAAACAACGCTGAGACTGAGCAGATGGCTACTGTGGCTGTTGATGAGAAGGGCTCCGTATCTGTCTCTGATGCACTCGAAGCGGAGACCCCCGAGGCTGAAGACTTCGACGCCGAAGAGGAGAACACCGCCGAGCTGATCTTCGATGCCTCCGCTACGGAAGAAACCGCTGTGGTAGAAGCCGAAGAGAAGACCCCCGCACCGGTAGCAACCGCTACCGAGGTTGAGGACTCTGAAGTTGAGAACCTCGTGGCTGAGGCTACTGCTTCTGAAGAAGACGAGCCCGCCAAGAGCTTCTCTGTAGCTCCTGCGCTTGCCGCTGCTGCCGCCCCTGTGGTTGCTGCAGTTGCCGTTGCCTCTGCCGCAAAGGCTGAAAAGGCTGAGGAGAAGACCGAAAAGGGTACCTCTCAAGGCATCGCTCTGACCGCAGAGGGCATCGATAAGAAGGAAGCAGAGAAGCACGAATCCGCTGCTCGTGAAGAGTCCGTTGCTGAGCTGAAGGAAACTGAGCAGAAGCTCAGCGAAGATGAAGCTGAACTGGTTGCTGAATCCATCATCCTGAGTGAGCCCGTTGAGGGCGCTGCAACCCTGCCCGTTCTGCCCAAGGAACGCGCTCTCTACAGCCTGGCGGAGCTCATGCGCACCCGTGGTTCGGGCACCATGAGCCTGGAACTGCGCCAGGTTGATGAGGATATGCACTACCGTCTGCTGCACCGCGGCCGTGAGGTTGAAACCGGCATTGTCGTGCCCGGTGTTGACTGGTTCGCACCCGTTGCGGCGCTGTACACCGAGGCTCAGCAGGCCGGCGCAACCTGGAACCGGGCGGCTGTCTCTCTGAAGCCGCGTCTGGGCGACAGTCTGGAGGTTCACGCATCCTACCTGGGTGCTGTGGACGGTCAGACTACCGGCGAAATCTTCCTGCTGGAAGGCTCCGCTGTCGAGGCTAAGCCCGTTGCGACCACTGAGGCTACCTCGCAGGATGAGCCTCAGGAAGCTGCTGCTCAGAGCGTCGACTCGGTTGAGGCTGAACGTGAAGCTATTGAGCGTGAGCTTGAGGCGGAACTCGCCAAGAAGCAGGCTGCAAATGAGGCTGAGGCTACTGTTGAAGCCGCTGAAGAGCCTGTAGTTGAGACTGCTGAAGAGGGTACCTCTTCGGGTCTGCTGACCGCTGCTGGTCTTGCCGCTGCCGGTACCGCTGTGGCTGGTTCTGCCGCTGCTGCGCAGGAGAAGGAAGACGTAGAGGAGGCTGTTGAAGCTTCTGACGAGCCTGTCCAGACTGAGTTTGCGCCGCTTGAAGCTGAGTTCGAGTACGACTACGAGAATGACCCTGTCTTCGGCGCGGCTACCGTAGAGTCTGAAACTGCGCAGGCTGAAGAGCTCGCAGCCGAAGCATCTGATATTTCTGAGACCTCTGCCCTGGAGTCTGATGAGTCTGGCGAAGATATGGAAGCCGCCTTGGCTACCATCGTTGCCAACGCTCAGAAGAAGCTGGACGCTGAGGAAGCCGCAGCCCCCGTAGCTGTTGAGGAAGCACCTGCTGAGGAAGCTTCGGCTGTCGAGGAGCAGAAGGCTGCCGCCCCCGTGGTTGCAGAGTCCTTCACCCTGGATCGCACCCAGCCCGTTGAAGCAGCTGCAGATGAGCCGGTCGCAGAGAGCGCCGAAGAGCCCGCCCTGCCCGCGTTCCTGGACGACTCTGAACTGCTGCCCGAGAAGGAAACCTCCGCTGCTTCCGCTGAAGCGCCGGCCGAGGAACCTGCCCTCGTAGACGTTGAGCCTGCCGCTGAGAGTGCATCTGTGGCTCCCGGCTTGGCTGGTGCTCTTGCTGCAGCTGCCGCAGTGGGTACCGCCGGTGCTGCTGCGAAGGCTACCGAGGCAAAGGCTGCTGGCGTTCAGGAAGAGCCCGCTGAGAAGGTTGCTGAGCTCAAGACCGTTGAGGTGACCCCCGCAGCCAAGATTGCTGAGGCTCCCGCAACGGTTGCATCCGCCTCCGAGGCCACCGCTCAGGCTACCCCTGCAGCACCGGTTGCAGATGCGGCACCCGCTGTGGGGACCATCCCGGTTGCCCTGCAGGAGAGCACCCCGGCAGGTATCTCCTCCAGCATCTCGGTATCCGCGCTAAGCGAGCACAACCAGTTGCCCACCATCGTGGCTGAGCCGGACACCCCCTCCGTGGCGGTACAGAGCCCGCTGGCTCCCTCGGAGACTCAGCTGGCATCCGGCAATCTGGTGCTGACTCAGACTCAGGTCGCTCAGCGTCTGGCACCGGTCGTCGAGCATCTCTTCGGTGAGAACGGCACCGCAAAGGATGCCACCACCGTGCTGATTCGTGTGCGTGCTCTCGGCTCCTATTACGATGCCCTGACCCACGTGCGCCGCAACGGCTTCTGGGAGCAAGTCCGTACTTTCGAGCTGATTCCTGAGACGCTGCTGGATATCCCGGCACTAAAGACTGACTCGTACAGCGAGGGTGAGGGCTCGCCGCTAGCTATGAGCCTGACCTTCACCCCGGGTGTGCCAGTTCAGGCGGCATTCGATTATGCGAATGAGCAGGCGTTTGTTACCTACCCGCGTCCGCTGGATGCTGA
Organism: Rothia sp. HMSC061E04; assembly: GCF_001813685.1. NCBI lineage: Bacteria > Bacillati > Actinomycetota > Actinomycetes > Micrococcales > Micrococcaceae > Rothia > Rothia sp. HMSC061E04. Next base: position 58,336 of record NZ_KV813703.1, read on the forward strand.
GCGTTATGTCGAGGAGCTGCGTATGTTCCCGCGTCTGGGTTCGAAGATCCCGGCTCATATGACGAGTGCGCTTTCGCACTGGAACCTCTAACCCCGTGTAAAGTGCGGCGCGCCGGCTCTCCGTGTGGGGGTCGGCGCGGCGTGCTATGTTTGTCTTTTTTCGATGAGGAAGGTTGTTATGGCTGAGATTCCTGGTACTCCTAATCCTGAGACTTCTGCGGCGCAGAATATTCATGACACTGCTGCCCGTGCCGCTGAGGTCTTCGGTGCCCTGGTGGAAACTATGGCGCTGCTGCGCGCCCCGGGTGGTTGCCCGTGGGACGCTGAGCAGACTCACGTCTCCCTCATCCGCTACCTGGTGGAGGAAACCTACGAGGTTGTTGAGGCCGTAGAAACCGGTGGTGAGCCTAATATGCCGTTGCTGTGCGAAGAGCTGGGTGACGTGCTGCTGCAGGTGGTGTTCCACTCCGATATTGCTGCGGCGAACCCGCAGGGCTTCGATATTGTGCAGGTCGTTGAAGGTCTGGTGCAGAAGCTTCGTTCGCGCCACCCGGATGTGTTCGAGGCTGGGTCTGGGGGTTCTTCGGAGGCGCCCCGTACCGCGGCTGAACAGCAGGCGGCCTGGGACGCGTTGAAGAAGAAAGAAAAGAGCGAGCGCGGCGCGTTGGACGGTGTGCCGCCGCATCTGCCGGCGCTTGCTATGGCGGAGAAGACTGCGTCGAAGGCACGTAAGGCAGGTATTATTTTGCCGCCGGAGCCGACGAGCATGGATGATGACCTGCGCTATATGCACACTGAGGAGGAGTTCGGTGAGTTGCTGTTTGCGTTGGTGAGCCGTGCTCAGCGTAACGGCCTGGATGCTGAGCGCGCCCTGCGTTCGTACACTCGCCGCTATATTGCTCAGCATACTCATGATGAGCCGAGCTACTAGACACGCTGGTCGAGTTCTTCTCGAGGTGCTTTGAAACCTGTCCTCTGAGGGAATAAGAGGTTTCAAAGCACCTTCTATTTGTTTGGGCTCATGTTGTGCTTTGAGCGGGTACCCACACTCTCTTTCTGTGGGGAAGCGTAGGTCTTGTTCCGCTTTGTAGCGCACGACTAATGGTTATTGAGACCTTCATTAAGGCAGCAAAAAAGCGGTGGCAACTAGTGTGTTTGTGTGGGACTTTTGCTAAAATTTAGGGGACGCGACTTGTCCACTACCGGGTGAGCCGTTCACATCCTTGACATCCCAAAAGGAGAACAATTCATGGCTGTTATTACCGCAGTTCACGCACGCCAGATCCTGGATTCCCGTGGCAACCCGACCGTTGAGGTTGAGGTTCTGCTCGAAGACGGTGCTTTCGCACGCGCAGCTGTGCCCTCGGGCGCATCCACCGGTGAGTGGGAAGCTGTTGAGCGCCGCGATGGCGACAAGTCCGTATACCTGGGCAAGGGTGTTCTGGGCGCAGTGAAGTCTGTTATCGAAGAAATCGCTGAAGAGGTCATCGGCATTGAGGCTTCTGACCAGCGCGCTGTTGACGCAGTCATGATTGCTCTGGATGCAACCAACAACAAGGGCAAGCTGGGCGCAAACGCAATCCTGGGTGTCTCTCTGGCTGTTGCTAAGGCCGCTGCTGAGTCCGCTGACCTGCCCCTGTACAAGTACCTCGGCGGCCCGAACGCTCACGTTCTGCCCGTCCCCATGATGAACATCCTCAACGGTGGTTCTCACGCAGACTCCAACGTTGACATCCAGGAGTTCATGATTGCTCCCATCGGCTTCGACAACTACTCTGACGCTCTGCGCGCAGGTGTTGAGGTTTACCACTCCCTGAAGTCCGTGCTGCACGACCGCGGCCTGGCAACTGGCCTGGGCGACGAGGGTGGCTTCGCACCCAACCTGGAGTCCAACGCAGCTGCACTGGACCTGATTGTTGAGGCAATCGAGAAGGCTGGCTACAAGCCGGGCGAGCAGGTTGCACTGGCACTGGACGTTGCATCCTCCGAGTTCTACAACGACGGCGCATACGAGTTCGAGGGCCAGAAGAAGTCCGCAGCTGAGATGAGCGCATACTACGCTGACCTCGTTGCAAAGTACCCCCTGGTTTCCATCGAGGATCCCCTGGACGAGAACGACTGGGAGGGCTACAAGACCCTGACCGAGCAGATTGGTGATAAGGTCCAGATTGTCGGTGACGATCTGTTCGTGACCAACCCCGAGCGTCTGGCTCGCGGTATCGAAGAGGGCGCAGCTAACGCTCTGCTCGTGAAGGTGAACCAGATTGGTTCGCTGACCGAGACCCTCGACGCAATGGAGCTGGCACAGCGCCACGAGTACCGTTGCATGGTTTCTCACCGTTCCGGTGAGACCGAGGACGTCACCATCGCTGACCTGGCTGTTGCAACCAACGCTGGCCAGATTAAGACCGGTGCTCCCGCACGTTCCGAGCGCGTTGCTAAGTACAACCAGCTGCTGCGCATTGAGGAAGAGCTGGGCGAGGCAGCTGTTTACGCTGGCAAGTCCGCATTCCCCCGCTTCAAGGCATAATAACGCTTGAAGGTTGCGGGATGTTCTGCTGAACGTCCCTGAACAGGCCGGGTCGAACCTGATACATCGTGATGTAATTCATCACGTCATGTATTGTGGGTCGGCCCGGTTTTTCCTTGTCAGCGCCATATAATCAGCCATATACGTTCACTCACGCATCACATAGGAAAATCATGACTGTCTGCTATCTCATCCTCGCCCATAAGTACCCGGAGCAGTTTAAGAAAATTGCTCGACATATTCTGAATTCTGGTGGGGTATGCGTTGCCCACATTGATAAGAAGGCCAATCTTGACGACTTCTACGTCGAGGGTGTGTCTTACGTTCGTGAGCGTGAGAACGTGCGTTGGGCCGGTTACTCTGCGGTGAAGGCAACTCAAAAAATGCTTGCCCAGGCTTTAAAGGAGTATCCGGAGGCAACTCATTACGCATCTATTACGGGGCAGTGCTATCCTGTGCGTCCTCTTCGCGAATACGCTGATTTTCTTGCCCGGCCCGAAAATCTGGAGCGCTCCTGGGTAAGCTTCTACGCTCTGGCTCCCGGTATGCGAAACTACAAGCTGGTTCAGTACCGCGAATACAAAGACTTTGAAGGCCTGCTGCCTGAAGGGATTATCCGCAGGGGCGTACGCAAAGTGTATTACAAGATTTCGAAGATGTTCCCCCGCAAGAATTTGCCCGTCCAGTTTTATCAGGGCTCGGCCTATTGGACGATTTCTCGTTCGGCTGCACTTCAGGTGATGGACTTTTTGAAAACTCCGAAGGGCCGAGAGGTTACCAAGATTTTCCGTTCTGCCCCTATGCCTGACGAGATGTGGATGCAGAGTGTACTCCTCAATACGCCCGCTCGTGAGAGTGTTGAGGCATGGGCAACCGATGGTCAGCTGGCACCGGGCACAAAGCATTCGGAGAACCACGCAAATCACCATTACATCGACTGGAGCGGGATGGGAGCTCACCCTGAGGTGCTCACCGAGAAAGATCTCCCTGTCATCCTAGAATCAGGAAAGTGGTTTACGCGTAAGGTTGAGCCTCAGGCATCTGCCCAGCTCATTGATGCTCTGGATGCCATCCAGCGCGGATAATGATGGGTTCTCCCCTTCAATTCAGGGGTGCTTTTAACGAGGGGCGACGCTATCTCCGTTGGGGGTAGCGTCGCCTTTTGCTCTACCTGGGTGGATGTCAGCACCCCACCCGAACACATAGCGAAAAAGCCCGAAGGTCTTTCAAAACGGCCCCGGAAGTAGCTCCAGAGGGAACGCTCAGGTGAGTGTACAAACCCGGGTAGAATATGAAGGAAGCGTTTAGCGGTACAGAACGGAACGAAGGATAGAGCAATGAGCCAGCGAGCAAACCAGCAGCCCCGGTCGCACTCAAAGAGTTCCACCGGACCCGCTCAGGGCACTGTCTCCTCCAATGCGCCCCGTGGTGCCGCGAAGCAAGCCCGCCCCTCCCCGGTGAAGAAGGTAAGCGCTCTTTTCTTCGGTGTGGGTTTGAACAGGCGTCACCCTGAGCGTGAACGTCAGGCTCAAGCTCGTCGTGAGGAGCGTGCCCGCCGCCGCGCCGCTGAGCAGCAGGGCCATGAAGAAGACGGATACGACGCCCCCGTGGCGGCTCATATGTTCTCCGGTCGTAGCTTCCTGACCGCTGTTGTGGTGGGTGTGATTGCGCTCGGTACCGCATACCCGATGGTCACCTACATTGACCAGGACCGGGAAATCAAGCAGATCAACGCGCATATTTCCCAGTTGCAACAGGAGAACGCCCAGCTGAAGGCGGAGCAGACCTGGTGGAACGACGACAACTACGTTCGCCAGCAGGCACGTAGCCGCCTCTACTATGTGAACCCCGGCGATACCCCCTATGTGGTCACCGGCATTACCGAGGATTCTTCGAAGGCGGACGGTACTTCTGCGAACGCGAAGGACGCCCCTGAGGAAGCCTGGACCACGAAGGTTTGGAATTCTCTCGAGAAGAACTAGCCCCAGTCACTGGCAGGAACCCTGCCCCTGGAAAACACCCAGTATAAGCGGACGAGGCGACCCCTCGTTCCAGAAACTTAGGAATATGAGCACCGAAAACACTATTGAAGAGCTGAAAGCACGCACCCCCCGCGGCTTCGGCGTAACTGTTGAAACCCTGACCCCCACCGGGCAGGACATCCGTGTTCTCTCAGCACAACTGGGCCGCAGGGTCCGCGACGTGGTTGAGATCCCGGCACGTTGCGTGTGCGGTAACCCGCTCGTGGCTGCGACCGCGCCGCGCCTGAGTAACGGCACCCCCTTCCCGACCGTGTTCTACCTCGCGCATCCGGTGATTACCGCTGCGGCTTCCCGTCTGGAAGCGGGCGGCCTGATGTACGAGATGACCGACTCGCTGGCTGAGGACGCAGACCTTGCGGCACAGTACGCTGCCGCACACGAGAATTACCTGGCTGAGCGTGAGCGCATCCGCCTGATGAGCGGCACCGAAGAGGTCCCGGAGATTGACGGTATCTCTGCCGGCGGTATGCCGACCCGCGTGAAGTGCCTGCACGCCGTTATCGGCCACACCCTGTCGGTGGGTCGCGGCGTGAACCCGATGGGTGACCGCGGCCTGGACGCTATCGCCGAGTGGTGGACCCCCGAGGTCTGCTCCTGCGACCCCGCGTGGCGCGAAGAAGCCTAAATATTGATTCTGGTGCGCCCGCATCGTCTTGAAGGACGGTGCGGGCGCATAATAGATAGAAGAAAGAGCGCCGAAAAGCGAAAATTTTTCGCCTGCGGCGCTCGCTGTGCCTTTGGCGCTGAATGTTTATTGAAGACCTGAAAGGAACCCACCGTGCGCGTTGGTGCGATTGACTGCGGTACGAACTCTATTCGCCTGCTGATTGCTGATTCCACTACTGAGGTGATGGACGGGGTTGAGAAGACCGTTCTGAAGGACGTTGTGCGTGAGATGCGCATTGTGCGTCTGGGTCAGGGCGTGGACGCGACCGGCTGGCTGGCGCAGGAGGCGCTGGACCGTACTTTCGCTGCGGCTCGTGAGTATGCGCAGTTGCTGAAGGAGCACGGCGCTGATTCGGTGCGTTTCGTGGCGACCAGTGCGACTCGTGATGCGGGTAACCGCCAGGTGTTCGTGGATGGTATCCGCGAGATTTTGGGTATTGAGCCCGAGGTCATTAGCGGGGACGAGGAAGCTGCACTGTCCTTCGCGGGTGCGGTGCGCGCTGTCGGTTACGGCGATGGCGATACCCTGGTGTTCGACCTGGGTGGCGGTTCGACTGAGTTTGTGCTCGGTGACGAGTCGGGTGTGAAAGCTTCCCGCAGCGTCAATATTGGTTGTGTGCGTCTGACTGAGCGTCACATGATGAGCGCCCCGTCGACTGACTCGCAGATTGCTCGCGTTGAGGCTGATACTGACGAGGCTCTCGATGTGGCGCGTAAGACGGTACCCCTGCAGAACGCGCGCCGCGTGGTGGCTGTGGCTGGCACTGCGACCACTGTTGCTGCCGCTGCACTGGGTCTGGACCGCTACGATTCTGAGGCTATTAACGCTCAGAGCTTCTCGGTGGAGACCGTTCAGAAGACTGCCCGCTGGTTGGCTTCGCTGAACCGTGCCGAGCGTGAGGAGCTCGGCTACATGCACCCCGGCCGGGTGGATGTGATTGGTGCTGGCGCGACGATTTACGCCCGCATCCTGACCCGTCTGAATGAGATGACTGATGGTGCCGTGGATTCGGTGACCGTCAGCGAGCACGACATTCTGGACGGTATCGCTCTGTCCCAGCTGTAGGCTTGAGCGCTCGCGCCGTGAACCGATGGTGGTTTACGGCGCGGCTCAGCTTGAGGAGTTTTAATGGTTCGTTCTGAGCATCGGCGAGGTATGCCCCTGATCGGCTGGTCTTTTGCGCCGTCTTTCGCCTGTGCGTCTCGTGTATTTGGTGTGCGCGCTTCGGTTGGTTCTGACCGAGGCGCTACTCGCCGCATCCGTAAGGTTGCAGCTTTGGGTGCCAGTGCCGCGTTGACTCTTCTGCCGTTGTGGACTCCGCTGGCGCCTGCCGCTTGGGCGACGGATCCGACCCCTTCCGCTTCTGCTTCCCCGAGCCCGAAGAGGGAGGTGACGGCGACTCCTTCGCCGTCGGGTACTGCGGTGCCGAAGACTTCTGCGACTCCGAGTAAGGGCACATCGACCAAGAACGGTGATGATGTTCGTCAGCGTGAGTATTGGCTGAACGAGTACGGTATTACGTCCTTGTGGTCGCAGGCTACGGGTAAGGGCGTGACGGTTGCTGTGATTGATACGGGCGTGGACGGTACCCACCCGGATCTTGAGGGTAATGTTCTGCGCGGTTATGACGCCTCGGGCGTGGGTAGCGAGGATGGCTGGAAGGGCCTGGGTGCTGAGCCGATGCACGGCACGGAGGTTGCTTCTTTGATTGCCGGTCACGGTCACGATACGCAGGGCTATTCTGCAATTGCGGGTCAGCCGGGTAAACCGACCGGTGTGATTGGTGTAGCTCCCGATGCGAAGATTCTGCCGATTTCGCTGAATATGGGTACGACCGGCGGTAAGAGTATTGATGAGCAGATTCCGGCGGCTGTGCGTTATGCGGTCGACCACGGGGCTCAGATTATTAACATGTCGATTGGTTCGAATAAGACGAGCTGGCCGCAGAGCTGGGATGAGGCGTTTGCCTACGCTGAGCAGAAGGGCGTGCTGATTGTTGCGGCTGCGGGTAACCGCGGTAGCGGCTTGACACAGGTTGGTGCTCCGGCGACGATTCCTGGAGTGTTGACGGTTGGTGGTATTGACCGGAAGAAGGCTGTTGCTGAGGGCTCGTCGACTCAGGGCATTTCGATTGCTGTGGTTGCTCCGAGTACGGATATGATTGCGGCTGCTCCGGGTAACGGGTACATGATTTGGTCGGGTTCTTCGGCTGCCGCGCCCTTGGTGACGGGTGTTACGGCGTTGTTGAAGCAGAAGTATCCGAAGGAGTCGGCGGCTCAGCTGGCTCAACGTTTGATTGCTTCGGCTGATGATGCTGGTGCGACGGGCCGTGACCCTTTGTATGGTTACGGTATTTTCAATCCGCAGGATGCGATGGCTTTGGCGTCGCCTGCGGTGACGGCTAATCCGTTGGGTTCGATTTCTGAGTGGATTGCTGTGCACCGTAAGCGGCAGGTGAGCGATCCGACTCCTAGCGATGCTGCGCCGGTCCATGAGGAGGGTGAGAGCATTGTGAAGGCGGCTGCGCCGGATGCGCGTCGCCCTCCGGAGGATCGTGGCTGGTTGCCGCCGGTGATTTTGGCGGCGCTGGTGTTGTGGCTGACGATTATTACGGCTGGTTCGGTGCATCGTTTGCACAGGATGCATGTGAGTGCGGGTGACGCAGCGCGGATGGCTCGTGCGGCGGCGCATCACCCGGGTCCTCGTCAGGGCGCTCGCCGGGGAACTCGCCATGTGGCGAAGAAGTCTCAAGAAGCTGCACGGAAGAGTACTCGCCGGACCTCTCGTTAGTACTGTTTGATGACGTTTTTCTGTTGTGCAGTGGCTTTTTCTGTTCGCCCGGGGCTGACTTTTGAGTTGGCCCCGGGTTTTATTGTTTGGGGTGGGGTGTCTGGCGGGACAGGCAGTAATAAACGAAAATATCGAACACGCCGCGTAAAAATCGGAAAGGGTGCCTTTGACCCTAACCAACATCAAGAGATGAACCGTGTTCAGATGCGCAAAACTTTTAACTTAGGGTGCGCTCTGATGCGGCATAGGTGCGAAATCACCTAAACAAAGGCGTAAAATATGAAGACGACAGGTATGTGATAGACAGGCTCGTGCTGCTAGCCACTTCGCGTTGCGCAAGGACTTCCAGAGCGAGCCGCTTTGTTCGTCAGGGGAGCTTTCGGAACGAGCCGAAAGTTGCACATACCAACCTACCGGGGCTACCGAACCTCGGTACCTAAAGACTAGGAAGTAACAAAATGGCATTCACTAAGGTGGCACAGGACCGTCCTCGCGTCCTGATCGTCGGTGGCGGCTACGTCGGCTTCACCGTTGCTAAGAAGATCCAGAAGGCTATCAAGGAGACCGGTGGCGTCGTCACCATCGTTGAGCCGAACCCCTACATGACTTACCAGCCCTTCCTCCCCGAGGTTGCAGCAGGTTCCATGGAAGGCCGTAACGCAACTGTGCCGCTGCGCCAGCACCTGCGCGACACCGAGCTGATCCCCGGCCGCGTTGTCTCCATCGACCACGCAAACCGCACCGCTGTAGTTGAGCCCACCGACAACGGTGAGCCCTTCGAGCTGAAGTACGACGAGATCGTCCTCGGCGCAGGCGCTGTGACCCGTGCATTCCCGATTCCGGGCCTGGCAGAGGTCGCTATCGGTCTGAAGACCATCGAAGAGGCAGTCTCCGTTCGTAACTGGGTTCTGGACCGCATCGAGGTCGCATCCATGCTGTCCGACGCTGAAGAGCGCCGTCGTGCCCTGACCTTCGTTGTTGTTGGTGGTGGCTTCGCTGGTGTTGAGACCATCTCCGAGCTCGAGGACATGGCACGCGTTGCTGTGGAGCGCAACGAGCGTCTCTCCGTTTCCGACCTGCACTTCGTCATGGTTGAGGCCGCACCGCGCATCATGCCCGAGGTTCCCGCAGACCGTGCAGAGAAGGTTGTTGCAGAACTGCGTGCACGCGGCATCGAAATCCTGCTGAACACCTCCCTCTCCGATGCAACCGACGGCAACCTGCAGCTGATCAACATGGCTGACAAGTCCCCCGCAGGCGAGATCAAGACCGACACCCTGATCTGGACCGCAGGTGTGGCAGCATCCCCGATGCTGAAGAACACCGACTTCCCGATCGACGAGCGTGGCCGCGTTCGCGTGAGCGCAGACCTGCGCGTCACCGGCGACGACGGCGTGGTCGAGGGCGCTTGGGCTGCAGGCGACAACGCAGCTGTTCCGGACCTCTCCGGTGGCGGCGTGGGCGGCTTCTGCGTTCCCAACGCTCAGCACGCTTCTCGCCAGGCTGTTGTTCTGGCTAAGAACCTGCTGGCTGCTCGCCGCGGCGAGCCCCTGACCGACTACTACCACGAGACCATCGGTGTTGTGGCAGGTCTGGGTCTGTGGAAGGGTGTTGCAAACTTCAAGGGCAAGACCATTGGCGGCCCGCTGGCATGGATCATGCACCGCGGCTACCACGGCTCTGCAATCCCCACCACCGAGCGTACCGTTCGCGTTATGACCACCTGGGCTCTGAACCAGATCTTCGGTCGCGACACCTCCTCGATTCGCCACCAGCGCTCCCCGCGCCTGGCATTCCAGGAAGCAACCGGTACTGCACCGGCACGCCAGAAGGCAAAGCTCTAAAATAGCCTGACTTAGGGGTATGCCCCCTGAGATAGCGCACTTGAGATAAAGCAAAGGGTGGTGTGGAAGACCTTAGTCTTCTGCACCGCCTATTTTGCGCCTGGGTGTTTGTGAGCTGTCTAGCTTAGCTGCCCACCAGTGCTTTTGCATGATGCTTGCTACGGCGGGGTTCGGGGAACCGTTTGAAATGTGTTTCTGCTTAGGTTCGGGTGCGTTTTCGTGGAATAATAAATATTTGTGTCCCGGACTGTTCGGGATACGCCCTCATAGTCCAATTGGCAGAGACAGAGGACTTAAAATCCTTGTGTTCTGGGTTCGAGTCCCAGTGGGGGCACAGCATGGACACGCATAGACGTGCGGTATAGATAAGCGGCGGCTCTTCCCGTGGGGGAGGGGTCGCCGCTTGCGTGTCTGAGGGTTTACATGTCGGGGGGGGGGGGGGGGG
>NZ_KV813703.1:68753-190854 GCF_001813685.1 Rothia sp. HMSC061E04
GGGGGGGGGGGGGGGGGGGGGGGGACATGTCTGGGGTGTGGTGTTTGGAGTTTAAAAGGCGATGCCCCCGACCCATACTATCGGGGGCATCGTGGAGTGACGGTGCGGGGTGCCGCATTCCGCGTACTCTCTTCACCGCGGGTAGATGCGGTCGTCCTTTGCCGGAATTAGGACGGCCGGCGGTGAAGTCTGGTGAACCTATCGGTGATTGCCTGCCTTCAGGAATCATGTGTGTAAGGCAGGAGGCGGTTCAAAGCTTACTTGCGGCGCGCGGTCACGAGCGCGTCGATGGAGAACTTGCCTGCGCCGCTGTATTTCGTGGTGTTGTTCATGCCTTCAAGCTTGACAAGTAAAGTTTTACACTTCAAGTAAGTCTAGTTTGTGGAGAAAAAGAGTGCAAAACAGGGGGTTTAGATGACGTTTTGTGACGGGGCTCCACGCCCTAAAACACCCGCGAACCGTCTTCCGGAGCTCAAAAAACGTGAGACCCTATAAAGAGACACAGCCACAGACGCACCCCTGCCTGAACGGGGGAGCAGAGTCAGAAAGGCACAGCATGCAGACTAAACCCTCCATCATTGCCGTCGATATGGACGGCACCTTCCTCACCGACTCCAAAACCTTCGACACCGAACGGTTCGCGCGCATCCTGCCCCGCCTGCAGGCGCATGGAATCCACTTCGTCGTGGCGAGCGGAAACACCTACGCCAAGCTGCGGGACTATATGCGCGGCTTTGAAGGGCGAGGTCTTACCTATATTGCTGAAAATGGGGCATACCTTGCTGATGAGAGCGGTCAGCTTGCCGTGCATCCCTTTGTGGAAGAGGATGTGCCGCGCATCATTGAGATAGTGCAGGGACTCGACCAGATTGGTTTGCTGATCTGTACTACCGAAGGTATCTACCTGCCTAAGGACCGCTGTGACCAGATTGTGCACATGATTCGCGGCTATTTTGAAGACACCGGTCAGGAGCTTCCCGAAACCCTCACCCTGGAGGACTTTGCGGCGTTCTTCTTCCCCGGCTCGGTCATGGTTGACTCTATTGAAGATTTTGAGGGTGCACCCATTAAATTCCCGCTGCTGACCCCGCCAAAGCAGACGCAGCAGCTGAGCGTCTACCTGCGCGAGGCTCTTCCGCAGACCGTCACCCCGATGGTGAGTGGCTTCGGTGCCATTGACCTGGTGCGTACCGGTGTCAATAAGGCGACCGGTCTGAAGGACCTATGCGAGCGTCTGGATGCTGATCCGGCGGGCATTCTTGCCTTCGGTGACGGTGAGAACGACATGGAGATGCTCCGCTACGCGGGCTGGGGTGTTGCTATGTCTAACGCCCCGGAGGTTGTGCGAACTGCTGCTGACGAGGTGATTGGCTCGAACGAGGAACAGGCAGTTCTGGAGTATCTGGAGCAGCTCCTTGATCGTTTGGAAGCTTCGCACTAGACGCTTCACAAAGAGACGCGCAGAAGCCTTTGCATGCGGGGCGGCGCGGGCCTGGGTGAACCTCAGGTAAACACCGCCCTGAAATATTCTGGCAAGGTCGCTAGAAGCCCATGCTGGTAACGAACAGCGCCCGTGAGCACAGAATCTATCCGATATAATTAACAGAATTAGTTTTGTACCCGTTTAAGGAGAGAAAGATGGCGGGAAACCCGCTTCTGAATTCAATGACGAAGAATGTCACTCAGGGTGACTCTCGTTTCGGTCGTTTTGGTGCGCAGCCGCAGCAGACCAGCCAGCAGGCGCAGTACGGTCAGCAGGCACAGTACGGTCAGCAGCAGACCTATGGCCAGTACGGTCAGCAGTATGATCAGCAGGGCTACGGCCAGAACACCTACGGCCAGCAGCCCTATGGCCAGCAGTATGGTCAGCCCCAGTACGGTCAGCAGGCACAGTACGGCCAGCCGTACGGTGAGGCTGACTACGGCGTAGCAGCCCCCACCTACTCGGAGCCCATCCCCGCCGGTGAGCGCCTGACCATGAACGATGTCTTGGTTAAGACCGGTATCAACCTGGGCCTGGTCGCTGTCGGTGCCGCTGTTGCATGGAATGCACCGGTGCTGCTGCTCCTGGGCATGGTTGGCGGTCTGGTCCTGGGTCTGGTGAACTCCTTCAAGAAGAAGGTTTCCCCGATTCTGGTCATGACCTACGCGCTCATGGAAGGTCTGCTACTCGGTGGTCTGTCCGCTGTTGTGGATATGCGCTACCCCGGCGTGGCAGTTCAGGCGGTTCTGGCAACCCTCGTGGTTGCGGGTGTGACCCTGGCTCTCTTCGCCAACGGCAAGATTCGCACCACCCCCAAGCTGAATAAGATTTTCATGATTGGTGCGCTCAGCTACCTGGGTTACGGCCTGGTGTCCATGCTGACCGCGGGTATCTTCGGTTCCTCGCTGAACAGCTTCTCTATTGGTGGTATTCCGCTGGGCCTGGTGGTTGGTCTGTTCGCTGTTGCGCTGGCAACCTACTCGCTGCTGCTGGACTTCACCACCACCTCCGAGGCTGTGGAGGCTGGCCTGCCCGAGCGTGAGTCTTGGCGCCTTGCTTTCGGCCTGACCGCTTCTCTGGTCTGGCTGTATGTTGAGATCCTGCGTGTTCTCATGTACCTGGCAAGCATCTTTAGCAACGACTAAAGCTCACTTTGAGGCGGCGGTACCGTGATGGTGCCGCCGCTTTCGCCGCTTTACTTCCCCGATGTATCGAGGCGCAGGGGAGGGGCGCAACAACATCACCACATACCGCCTCCGCTGGGGCAGCCGAAGCTGCCCCGCGCGGGCGCGACACCGATAACGAGTTGGAGACACCGTGAAAATTACACCTGTTGCAGAAGAGCATGTAGCCGAGGAGGAGCGCGGCTACCGGGTGCCTTTTGCTATGGAAGTTGCTGGTGCTTGGGCGTGGCGCATCATTATGATTGCCGGTGCCGGTTGGATCCTTTGGAAGGGCCTGGGGCACGTCTCCCTGCTGGTTATTTCTCTTCTGGTGGCTCTGCTGCTGGCGGCTCTGCTGAGCCCCGCCGTGATGCTTCTGCGTAAGAAGGGCGTTCGTGCCGGTAGCGCCGCGGCTATTGCCGAAATCGGTATGATTCTGGTGCTCGCCGGTATTATTTCGCTGACCGGTCAGCAGATTCTGCGCGGTTTTGTGTCCATGGCGGATAAGGCGATGCAGGGCTACCAGCAGCTGATTGGTTGGCTGAAGAACCTCGGCTACGAGTTCGGCGCCGACCAGATGAACCAGCTGTTGGATCAGATGGAGAGCGCTGTAACCAATAACCCCAGCTCCGTGCTGCACGGTGTGTCTCAGGTAGGTTCGACTGCGGCTGAGGTTGCGACCGGTACCCTGCTGACCTTGTTTACCCTGGTCTTCTTCCTGATGGAGGGCGAGCGTATCTGGCTGTTCGTCACCCGCCTCTTCCCGAAGGATGCGCGTGCCGCAGTCAACGGTGCGGGTCGCGCGGGCTGGAAGTCCCTGGGAGCGTACGTGCGCGTTCAGATTCTGGTGGCGGCTATTGACGCTATCGGCATCGGTATTGGTGCCGCAATCCTGGGTGTTCCGCTGGCTATCCCTCTGGGTGTATTGGTCTTCCTCGGTTCCTTCGTTCCGGTGATTGGTGCCCTCATATCTGGTGCTGTGGCTGTGCTGCTGGCGCTGGTTGCTCTGGGGCCGGTGCAGGCGCTGATTATGCTCGGTATTGTTCTGCTGGTTCAGCAGCTCGAATCCCACATTCTGCAGCCGCTCATTATGGGTAAGGCTGTTTCCCTGCACCCGCTGGCGGTTATTTTCTCGGTGGCTGGTGGCTCCATGATTTTTGGTGCGGTGGGTGCTCTGTTCGCCGTACCGACTCTGGCTGTGGTCAACTCGGTGGTGCGTTACCTGGCGAACCGTGACTGGGAGAAGGAGGCGCCTCGTGAGGAGGAGTTCCTCTTCCCGCATGAGCTGGAGCGCCGTAAGAAGGCTGAAGAGTCTGAAAAGGCGAAGGAAGCTAAGACTTCCGAAAGATCTGAAGAATCTAAGGAATCTGAGAAGGCTTAGAATTCAGTTCATTGTGATTAACCGCGGGCTAGACGCCCGCACATAAGCTAGGTGGGGGCCGTTCTTGCACTATCTGTTGAGAGTGCGGGGATGGCCCCTGCTTTATGCCGGTGCATCCTCTAAAATGGAGTGTGCACTGTGCCACCGCGCGTCTTTCAGCGTGCGGGGCTAGGTGCCGCCAGAATACGTACCTTCAGAATGGAAACCTCGTGAGCGTAGATCTCGACTCCCTGCCCGTGACCCTCACCGACATTGAACGTGCCGCAGAGCTGCTCGAAGGCGTTATTGAACGCACCCCCGTCGCTCATTCGCGTGCGCTGAGCCAGCGCCTCGGTTCCGAGGTTTTCTTTAAGTGCGAGAACCTGCAGCGTGCCGGTTCCTTCAAGGTGCGCGGTGCGTACGTGCGTATGGCGAAGCTTTCCGAGGAGGAGAAGAAGCGCGGCGTCGTGGCGGCGAGCGCGGGTAACCACGCTCAGGGTGTGGCTCTGGCGGCTGACCGTCTGGGCATTAAGGCTCGTATCTACATGCCGCTGGGTGCGGCGCTGCCGAAGATTACCGCGACCCGTGATCACGGTGCTGAGGTTGAGTTGCACGGCGTGACCGTGGATGAGGCTCTGGCGGAGGCGAAGCGCTACGCCGAAGAGACCGGCGCGGTGTTCGTGCACCCCTTCGACAATGAAGACATTATTGCCGGTCAGGGCACGATCGGTCTGGAAATCCTGGAGCAGGTTCCGAATGTTGACACCGTGATTGTGGGTGTTGGCGGCGGCGGTCTGCTGGCTGGCCTGTCCGCTGCTATCCGTGCGAAGGAGCAGAAGCTCGGCAAGAAGATCAAGATTATTGGTGTTCAGGCGGAGCACGCGGCGGCGTACCCCCTGTCGCTGGCTGCGGATGCTCTGGTGCCGCTGAAGAAGGTTTCCACCATCGCTGATGGTATTGCGGTGGGCCGCCCCGGCCAGATGCCTTTCTCCATCATCAAGGAGCTGGTGGACGATGTGGCGACCGTGAGCGAAGATGATATTGCTCGCGCCCTGATTTTCCTGATGGAACGTAACAAGCTTGTGGTGGAGCCTGCCGGTTCGGTGCCCGTGGCGGCGCTGATGAACGGCAAGCTGAAGGAAGAGTACGGCGACCTGGGTACGGTCGTGTGTGTGCTCTCCGGCGGCAATATTGACCCGATGCTGATGTTGAAGGTGATTCAGCGCGGTCTGTCTGCGGCTGGCCGTTACATGACCGTAAAGATGATGCTTTCTGACCGTCCGGGTGAGCTGGCAACCATTTCCCGCATTATCTCTGAGAACGACGCGAACGTGACCGGTGTGGACCACACCCGCGTGGGTGGCTCGCTCTCCATGGGGGATGTGTCGATTACGATCGATATGGAAACCAAGGGCATGGAGCATTGCCGCCAGGTGATTGCCGCTCTGGAGGACGCGGGTTTCAAGCCCATCATCGTCTACTAAGCCGATATATTTATTAGCCGACGAGCTGTAATAGGTGCGCCTGCGACTTATAGGCAGAACGCAAGAATAGACACAAACAGTGTGGGGCACTGACCGTTGATGGTCAGCACCCCGCACTGTTTGTTTTATATCTAGCGCTGTCTCTTAGCTCTAACTTCTTAGCCCTGGTAAGGGGTTGCGGAGATAATCTTGGCGCTCAGTTCCTTACCGTTCGGAGCGGTGTAGGTGACCTCGTCGCCCTGCTTAGCGCCCATAATTGCTGCGCCGAGGGGGGACTTCTCGGAGAAGACCTTCAGGTCGCTACCTGCCGGCAGAGTGTCCTCAATTTCGCGGGAGCCGAGTAGGAACTTCAGGGTGCGGCCGGCAACCTCAGCTTCGATAACCATGCCGTGTTCTACTACGCCGTCGTCAGCGGGAGTGTCGCCGATGTGTGCGGTTTCCAGCAGGTGCTTGAGCTGCTTGATGCGCGCTTCGTTCTTCGCCTGCTCGTCGCGTGCTGCGTGGTAGCCGCCGTTCTCGCGGAGGTCACCCTCATCGCGTGCCTGCGCGATGCGGTCAACGATTTCCTGGCGGTACGGGCCGGAGAGGTACTCCAGCTCCTGGGTGAGGCGGTCGAAGGCGTCCTGAGTGAGCCATGCACCGGTGTTTTCAGCCATGCGTGTCCTTTGCTTATGCGCCGGCTCTGCCGGTGCGAAACGAATAAACCCGCTACCGCGTGCCGCGTTCAATGCGCGGCGGTACCGGTAACGGAATGAATCAACAGACCTATTCTAGAGCACCGGAGGATTTTCGGCTGTTATGCCGGTCGTATCTTCCCCTCTGGGCACATCTTCGCCGGTACGCACGCCGGTAGCTGAACACTCCGCCAGCATCATCCTGTTTCTTGCCAGTGAATCTGCTGATATGACGGCACGTTTCACGACGTCACACGGCGTCATCTGCGCTAGTGCACCGGCGCTATCCTTGGGTATCATACGAGAAGCTACAACCGTAAAATTTCTGCCGTGTAGCGCTCGTATTCGCGAATCACAGACACATCATCGACCCCTGGCGCATCACCTAAAGGAGACCACCGTGAGCGAAGCCATTGAACAGCTGAAGGCAAACCTGCCGACTCACCCTCCCGTGGACTCCCTCAAACCGCTGGAGGAGGACTACACCGGTCTGCGCATCCTCGCGGTGCACGCCCACCCGGACGATGAGTCCTCCAAGGGCGCCGGTACCGCCTCGGCGTATATTGCCCGTGGTGCCCGCTTCATGGTGGCGACGATGACCGGCGGCGAGCGCGGTGACATCCTGAACGAGGAGGTCGATAAGAGCCCCCGTGCGCACCGTGACCTGCCGGGTCTGCGCCGCGCTGAGATGGCGGCTGCCCGCGAGATTATGGGTATTGAACACCGCTGGATTGGCTTCTTCGACTCTGGTCTGCCCGAGGGTGACCCCATGCCGCCGCTTCCCTTCGGTAGCTTTGGCACCATGCCCCTGGACCGTGCCGCCGCGCCGCTCGTGCGTCTGGTGCGTGAGTACCGCCCGCACATCATCATCACCTATGACGAAATTGGCGGCTACCCGCACCCCGACCACATCATGACCCACAAGGTTGCCGTGGAAGCATTCGAGAAGGCGGGCGACCCGGATGCCTACGTGGGTGAGGGTGAGCCCTGGACCCCGCTGAAGCTCTACTACGACCGCGCATTCAACCCCGAACGCACCCTCGCCCTGCACGAGCATCTGCTCGATACGCACGGTGAGAGCCTGCTGAGCGGCTGGATTGAGAACCTCGCGCACCGCGCCTCCTCGGGGGAGGCACCTCGCCACGAGACTACGACCCGCATCCTGGTTCACGAGCACTTTGAGCAGCGCGATCAGGCTTTGCGCGCGCACGCCTCGCAGGTGGACCCGAACGGCGTGTTCTTCGCCGTGCCCAGCGAACAGCTGAAGGACATTTGGCCCTGGGAGGACTACACGCTGGCCGCCTCGCACACTGAGGTTCAGCTGCCCGAATCTAGCCTGGACGAGGGCCTGAGCGACTACTACGTTATCTAGGCTGGGGTGCATCGCCCCGCGCGTTACAATGATGCCCTTCACCCACGATATGAGTCGTAGGTGAAGGGCATCATCCATTCTTAGGCGCGCGATGCGTGCAGCCCCTGTGCACAACCCCGAACGCCGCCACCAGATGCCACAAATTTTGAGCCGATTCTCAGCCCAACCGTGATGCCGATTGCCGCGAAGGTACGGCGCGGCGGCGTAGAATAAGAGCTTGGACTCTTTCGTTATGAGCCCGCTGAATTATCTGCCACGACAGCCGAATGAGGTATGAGCTATGAGCGCCAACGCCCTGCCCGTGATTACTGTGCACGGCCACGCCAGCAACCCCGGCACTGTCACTGAGCCTACCGTCTATGAGCAGGCTCTGGCGCGCTCGCTGAGCCCCGAATCCCTGCCGGCACATATTGGAGTGCTGGTGGACGGTAACCGCCGCTGGGCGGCTCAGCGCGGCTTGAGCACCCGTGAGGGCCACGCCGCCGGTGCGGAGCGAATTATTGATTTTCTTGCCTGGTGTACTGAGCTGTCGATTCCGCAGGTGAGCCTGTACATGCTCTCCACTGAGAACCTGAAACGCCCCGAGAAGGAACTGACCGGTCTGGTCGCTGTGATTGATGCGTTTCTGGTGCGTCTGGTGGAATCCGCCTGCGGTCCGGTGCGCGCTATCGGCAATATTGACCTAATTCCTCCTCAGCTGCACGAGCGCCTGGATTGGGCGATTGAGCAGACTGCGCACCTGCCCGGTGTTCGCGTGAACATTGCGGTCGGTTACGGCGGACGCCAGGAGATTGTGGACGCGGTCCGCTCGGTTCTGCGTGAGGCCGCCGCTGAGGGCGCATCCTTGGACTCGCTTGCTGAACAGCTGAGCGTGGAGGATATTTCTTCGCACCTGTACACTGCCGATATGCCCGACCCGGACCTGCTGATTCGCACTTCGGGTGAGCAGCGCCTGTCCGGTTTCATGACCTGGCAGAGCGCGTATTCTGAGTTTTATTTCTGCCGTGCCCTGTGGCCGGATTTCACGCGCGTTGATTTTCTGCGTGCTCTGCGGGATTACGCGAATCGTTCCCGCCGATTCGGTTCCTAGACCTTAGATGCTCTAGCGCCATCGGTGCATGTTTCTCGGCTGGCTGGTTCCTGACTAGTTGGTTCCTGGCTAGCAGTCTCTGGTAGTACAGCCTCCAGCAATACAGAATGGACGTTCTATGCTCGCTGAGCTTTCCCGCCTCTACAACGCTGGAGGCGCCTCCGTTATTGCCGCTTTGGTGCTCGGCAGCTACCTGCTGTATTTTCTGTGGTGTGCCCTGCGGCTGTGGCGTATTGACATGCGGGAGCACCGTCTGCCGCACCGCATCCTGATTCCTCTGGCTATTGCCACCTACACGGCGTTGCCGGTGTCTTTGCTTTTTGCCGGTCGCCCCGCCGATATTTGGCGTGTGATTGGTGCCGGTCTGGCACTGTGGTTCTGCTACCTGCTTCTGCGTATCCTGTCTTTTGGTACGCTGGGCCGCGGGGATGTGAAGCTTGCCGGTATTCTGGGCGGTGTGCTCGGGTACCTGTCTTGGGCGAATCTGGGGTGGGCGTCGCTGGTGACGTTCCTTGCCGGTGGTCTGGTGTCTTTGGCTCTGGTGTTGTTCACGAAGGTGCGTGGTAGCACCCGCATTGCCTTCGGTCCGTTTATGCTTCTGGGGGCGCTGGTGGCGTTGGCTGCTCCGGCGTATTCTCTGTGGTAGATTCCGAAGTAGGGTGACCGTCCGGCTAAATGGCGGGCTTGTTCTGTGTGCGGCTCGGGGCTGTTTGCTCTGCTCTCTGGCACCTATTCCCGGTAGATTTGCCGGGGCTTTTGAAAGGTTGATGTTATGCCTACTCCTCCCTATATCCGTAAGCTGCGTGAGCGGATTGGTTCGGATTACCTGTGGCTGTCCGGTGCGACGGCTGTGGTGTACCGTGAGCAGGATTCTAAGGTGCTGCTGGTGCGCCGTAGCGATAACGGGGCGTGGACCCCGATCACGGGCATTGTGGACCCGGGGGAGAGCCCCGCACTGACCTGCCTGCGTGAGGCGCAGGAGGAGGCGAACGTGCAGATTGAGGTGCTGGAGCTGGCGCAGGTGAAGGCTGACCCGCCGATGCAGTTCGGTAATGGTGACCGCTGCCAGTTCTTGGATCATACGTTCTTGTGCCGCTGGGTTTCTGGTGAGGCGAAGGTGAATGATGAGGAGTCTTCGCAGGTGCGTTGGGTGGATGTGTCTGACCCGGCGGAGCGTGCGTTGCTTTCGGAGCGGATGCTGGACCGTATTGATGCGGCGCTGAACTATGATGGCCACTGCCGTTTTGGTTTGGAGTCGGTGCCGCCGGAAGAGTACTAGACCGGCTGCTGGGGCTGAGTAAAAGCGACGAATGAGGCGTGTAGATACAGAGGGAGGGGCGACCCGCCGTCATGGCGAGTCGCCCCTCCCAGTATTTTTATGACAGTTTGTTACATGTTATTGGGTGGTTCTTCCTGTTTTTCTGTGGGAGTGGGGGACTGGAAGCCTGAATTTTGCCATGGTTTTATTTTGTTTTTGTCTTTTTTACCTTAATTTGCGTCTGTGTATCGAGTTATGAGTGGTTTGCATGAGATGCTTTATATATGACACGGGTTACATTGGGAGTGACGGCCCGTATTAGTCAGTAACCCGAGAAAGATTCGTTCACGTGATGTTCTGGTGAGCGTAGTCGCTTTCCTTTTACTCTGCCTATAAATCTTTAAGGCATGCCATTTTCTGTGAACTAGGATCATCGTGTTCATCACAATTGTTAGCAGCTATTTTGATGCGTGCTGGGAAGAGGAAAGCATGACAACACATAAAATACCCTGGAGAATCTACGTAGCCCTTATTGGCTCTCTGGTGGGTACAGGAATATATTCCTTCGCCCTACCCATTGCGATTCTCGCTAGTACAGGCGAAATTGGGCTGGCTGGCGTAATGGCGGTAGCCATGCAAATCCCCAATATCGCCTTGGCATATCCACTAGCAACCCTATCTGATAGTCTGCCTCGAAAACCTATGATTGTGATTGCCGGGGCAGTAAACATCCTCAGCATCCTTACCTTGGCGTTGATGATTGAGCAGCATATGCTGTCATGGTTCGCCATCGCCGCACTAGGATTTGTGAGCGGTGTCTTCTCTGAGCTGGCTGCTGCCTCAGAAGCAGGATATATTCCGCAGCTTCTCGGACGAGAAAACCTTCTTTCGTACAATGCACGTCGTGAAATTTGCGAGGGAATATCCGCAATCATTGCGCCCCCTACGGCAGGATTTATTGTTCTTGTCGCGGGTGCAACGGTCGGTCTTATCGTCCCGGTGCTCCTTTTCGGAGCGGCAACTATTTCATACGCAACGTTGCCATCCGTAGAGATGGAAACTAAAACTGAGCAACGCGAAACCGCACAACATGGGTTTATTCACCGCATGTTTGACGGTATCCAATACATGTTCTCCGGTGCTCCGCAGAGACTTATCCTTGTCTACACGTTCTTCTTGGCGGCAGCTACGGCATCGTATTCACTCATCATTATTTACCGCCTGTATGAGGAGCTCACTTTTGAAGCCTCAGTGGTAGGCATGATTATGGCCTGCAGCGGTATCGGTGGTATCGTCGCGGCGCTCATCATCGATCGTTTCCTCTCTTTCGAGAACACACGAGGAATGCTGCTGGTCGCCAACGTCGTATCCCTGCTCGGAATACCGCTGGTCACCATCAGCAATAACCCCGTAGTGCTCGGCGCCCTGCTCTTCATTCTGGACGTAGGATGGGCATCAGCTTTCATCTTCTCCAACAATCTGCGTGACTGCATTACACCGAATGAGCTACTGGGGCGAGCCAGCTCCCTTGACGGCGCCGTGTTTGGATTAGGAACGCTGTACTCGATGGGCGCGGTAGCACTGATGCTTGACCATCTCGGCTCCTTCAACGCTGCGCTTGTCGTCAGCATCCCGGCTGTACTCTGCCTCATCTACACGCTGGTCCACTATAAACAGTTCAAAGTGTTCAATATTGTTGAACAATAGCGAGGACCCGCTACCACCTTAATGACGGAGCAGAGAACACATACAGAGGGAGGGGCGACCCGCCGTCATGGCGAGTCGCCCCTCCCTCTATGGTTAAGCCGCGAACCTCAGGCGAGGTTCAGGCGGGTGAGATTAGAAGTTGCCCAGCATCTTGGTGACGTCCAGAGCCGCATCCAGCTGCTCCTCAGTCACTTCGCCGCGCTCCACATAACCCAGAGCCACAACTGCCTCACGGACAGTCACCTTGTGAGCCACCGAGTACTTAGCGATCTTCGCAGCAGCCTCGTAACCAATCAGCTTGTTCAGCGGGGTCACGGTCGACGGCGAAGCCTCAGCCAGGAAGCGGCAACGGTCAACGTTAGCGGTCAGACCGTCAATCATCTTCTCCGCCGAAACGCGAGAAACGTTAGCGAGCAGGCGAATCGACTGCAACAGGTTAGCAGCCATCACCGGGATACCCACGTTCAGCTCAAACGCGCCGTTAGTGGAAGACAGAGCAATGGTTGCGTCGTTACCGATAACCTGAGCGGCGACCATGATGGTAGCCTCACAAATCACGGGGTTGACCTTACCGGGCATAATCGAGGAGCCGGGCTGCAGATCGGGGATGTGCAGCTCGCCCAGGCCGGTGTTCGGGCCCGAACCCATCCAGCGGATGTCGTTGCTGATCTTCATTAGGCCGTATGCCAGGGTGCGCAGCTGACCGGAAACCTCAATCAGGCCGTCACGGTTAGCCTGAGCCTCGAAGTGGTTACGAGCCTCGGTCAGGGGCAGGCCGGTCTCCTCAGCGAGCAGCTCAATCACGCGAGCGGAGAAGCCGTCCGGGGTGTTAATGCCGGTACCCACAGCGGTACCGCCCAGGGGAACCTCAGCCACGCGGGGCAGGGAAGCGTTCACACGCTCAATGCCGTAACGCACGGTTGCGGCGTAGCCGGAGAACTCCTGGCCCAGGGTGATGGGGGTTGCGTCCATCAGGTGGGTACGACCGGACTTCACAACGTCCTTGAATTCAACGGACTTGCGCTCCAGGGACTCAGCGAGCACCTCGAGAGCGGGAATCAGGTCCTTCACCAGAGCCTCGGTCACAGCAACGTGCACGGAGGTGGGGAAGACGTCGTTGGAGGACTGGGATGCGTTCACGTGGTCGTTGGGGTGAACCTCAATGCCCTTGGACTCCAGGGAGCGGGTTGCCAGGGTTGCCAGAACCTCGTTCGCGTTCATGTTCGAGGAGGTACCGGAACCGGTCTGGAAGACGTCAATGGGGAAGTGGGCGTCGTACTTACCGGTTGCTACCAGATCCGCTGCGTCGCGGATAGCCTGGGCGCGCTCAGCGTCGAGCACCTTGAGTTCCTCATTGGCGGTCGCGGCTGCCTTCTTCACGAGGGCAAGCGCACGAATATGGGCGGATTCGAGGGTCTGACCCGAAATCGGGAAGTTCTCGACTGCGCGCTGGGTCTGTGCACGGTAGAGTGCATCAGCCGGAACGCGAACTTCGCCCATGGTGTCATGTTCAATGCGGTATTCAATGTTTTCAGCCATACCTCTAGGATAGGCGTTCAAAGTGGCTTACGTCGCCTCGAAAAGGTGTCAAAAGAGGAAAAACGCTCATAAATTTTGCGGCGCGAGAAGGCGCAGAAAAACCCCGCCCCCGGCAGATGTGCGAACACGCTACCGTGGCGGGGGTATCCCATAGAAAAATCTGTTGTTAAGTGCGAGCGTGTGGGTTCTCGCACTAAGGATCGTAACGAGCAGAGAAGAAGAAGTTTAGTCCAGGTTCTCGGCAACCACAACGCGCGGGGGAGTCTTCACGACCACCGGAAGTGTCTGGGTCGGCGGGTTCTGCGTGTCGTTCTTCTCCTCCGGCAGGGTGAGGTCCTGCGAACTGAACACCAGCTCCGCCTTACCCTCCTTCAGATGGTAGAAGACACCAATCACGGCGACCTTACCCTCAACCACTGCATCCGAAATGATGTGGGACTGCTCAATAATGCGGATAGCGGTCTGGCGGGTATGCTCACGCACCATGTCGTTGACGGTCGGGTTCTCCGGCAGCTTCGGAGACATTGCCGAAGGCAGGATGTGCTGGACCAGGTTACGGATGAAGCCGTGCGGCATCTCGCCGGAGTCTAGCGCATTGCTAGCGGCAGTGACCGCACCACAGGAGTCGTGGCCAAGAACCATCACGACAGGGGTCTCAAACTCTTCGACCGCATATTCGAGCGAACCAAGAGCAGCATTCTCCAGCACATGGCCGGCGGTGCGAACCACGAACGCGTCGCCCAAGCCGAGATCAAAAATAATCTCTGCCGCAAGGCGGGAGTCACCGCAGCCAAAGATTGAAGCAAAGGGGAACTGGCCGGCGGCTAGGTCGGTGCGGCGGATAGTGTCCTGGTTGGGGTGCTCGTTGCTGCCCTCAATAAAACGACGGTTGCCGTCTCGAAGACGCTTCCACGCTTCTGCGGGGGTCGGTTGAATACCAGCCATGTGATGCTCCTTAGCGGACAGGGACAGGAACTCGTATATGCTCACCCGCTCGTTTCTGTGGGCGGCGGTGGGGAAGCTTCAATCGCTCATGCTGAAGCTCAAGTTGGTTCCGGGGTCCCGCGAAATAACCTATCTCAAATATGCCTTAAAAATGCAAAAAATAGCTAGTTTGGCACGCCTTCCCGTGCCTAAAGGCACAAAAAGAGGCGTAAAGAGAGATGAAGCCCTCACAGATTTGCCGCATCTGCTCACGATAAAGTCAACACGCACGCAAACTCGTTCAGAACAAGAAAAACGAAGCGCCCGCGCGCTATCCTGAAAGGAGCACTACTGCGTCGGCGACTTCGTGCTGGAAAGAACCAGCCAGCCGACGGTGTATTCAGAATCCTCGAAGGTGAGTCTATGACTACGAACAACAATCACGGCGATCGCAACCTTGCAATGGAACTGGTCCGCGCGACCGAAGCTGCAGCAATTGCTGCAGGTCCCTGGGTTGGCGCAGGCGAAAAGAACCTCGCAGATGGTGCAGCCGTAGACGCAATGCGTTACCGCCTCTCCACCGTCAGCTTCAACGGCACCGTCGTCATTGGTGAAGGCGAAAAGGACCAGGCCCCCATGCTGTACAACGGCGAGAGCGTAGGCGATGGCTCCGGTCCCTCCCTCGACGTGGCGGTTGACCCCATCGACGGTACCCGCCTGACCGCTCTGGGCATGGACAACGCCCTCTCCGTGATTGCTGTAGCAGACGGTGGCACCATGTTCGACCCCTCCGCAGTGTTCTACATGGAGAAGCTGGTCACCGGCCCCGAAGCTGCAGAATTCGTCGACCTGCGCCTGCCCGTCAAGCAGAACCTGCACCTGGTCGCTAAGGCAAAGGGTAAGAAGGTTAGCGAGCTGACCGTATGCGTGCTGGACCGTCCCCGCCACGCCAAGCTGATTCAGGAGATTCGCGAGGCAGGCGCCCGTACCCGCATCATCCTCGACGGTGACGTCGCTGGCGCTATCGCAGCCTGCCGCGAAAACACTGGCGTGGACCTCATGCTGGGCACCGGCGGCACCCCCGAAGGCGTTGTCGCAGCATGCGCTATCAAGGCAACCGGTGGCGTCATCCAGGGCCGCCTGGCACCGACCGACGAGGCAGAGCGTGAAAAGGCACTGGAAGCCGGCCACGACCTCGACCGCGTGCTGACCACCAACGACCTGGTCACCAGCGACAACTGCTTCTTCGCCGCAACCGGTATCACCGACGGCAAGCTGCTGCGCGGCGTGCGCTACAGCAAGAACGTTGTGACCACCCAGTCGCTGGTTATGCGTTCCTCCTCAGGCACCGTGCGTACCGTTGAGGCAGAGCACCGCCTCTCCCGCCTGCGCGAGATTCTCTCACACACCAAGAGCCCCGAAGAGCAGTAATCTTCGAAGGGCAGTAATCTTCGCCACCGCAAGGGCTGAGGAGCCGCACTAAGACTCCTCAAACATTGCACATACATACACAGAGGGAGCCGCCCCCACCGAAGAACTCGGTGAGGGCGGCTCCCTCCGTATATTTAGCTTTTAGTTCTCAGGATACGCCCCAGTAGCGGTGCGCCTGAACCCGTTAGCGAGAGCGGAAAGACTGAACCTTCGCCTTCGCCTTCGACACAGCATCACGAACAGCCGGACGAGCCTTGTACGCCAGCGTGTAGGCGCGGTAACCCAAAGAAGTTACCGGAACATCCCAGGTACCCGGGTACTCCACCGACTCGCCGCCAAAGGACTTCTTGAACTTGGTGAAACCAGCCCATTCGTGGTCCGGCTGATCCTCCGGCGCAATGCCGAAGAGGTCAACGTACTTCAGGCCTTTACGCTTAGCGTCCAGGATAAAGTTCGTCACTACCGGAATACCCGCGGACAGGCGACGGTGCTCAAAAGAAGCCGCCGCATGCGCGTAGGTGCGGGTGTCATCCGAATCGTACACAAACGCCGCCGCAATCGGGGTGCTCTCACCGTTCTCATCGGTCAGCTTTGCAATGTACAGGGATGCCGCACCGGCGGGCATCAGCACGCGAGCAACCTGCATCAGGTACTCATCCTGCTGACGGTTAAAACCATTACGGTCCGCAGTCTCATCCAAGAACGCGAACAGAATCGACAAATCTTCAGGATTCGTCGACACCTCAATGGTCACGCCCTTCTTGTGGATATTGCGGTGCAGATTGCGGTTATTGGACTTCATGCCCTTGAGGATCTCGTCCTCAGAGCCCGAAAGATCAATAATCTGAGTGTGCGAAGGCTGCACCTGGCGAGGAGCCAAAACCGAGCCGCGACGAGCCAAGAAAGTAGCCGCATCCTGATCGCCCCAAATAGCGGATTCAGTCGGCTCAATGCGAACAAACAGGCAACGAAGCTTTGCAGCCTCTTCCTTCAACGACGCGAGAGCCTCATCAAAAGCCACAGCACTGGAGGCAACCGGTCCGTACGGGCTGTACAGGTAGCGGCCGGTAGCGCCGCCCTCAACGGTCGCAAGGTACGACCAGCCGTTACCGCTCTTACGGATCACGGTGTGACCATTAGATTCCTGAAAACGTGCCCAAATATCGGACTGAAGAATATTGCTCATCCTTCTAGTGTATCCGAGCTTAGGGAACGTAAGCCTGGGGCTCCGACGAAGCCTCGGGAGCGGAAGCGGGGCGGGGTGCGGAGGAGCTCTCCTCCGCCTCACGCTCAGCGGCTGCCTTAGCCTTCGCCTCGGCAACGCGGGTGCGCAGAGCTGCTCCCTTGTCCATTGCGGTCTGGCGCAAATCCTGAGAGAACTGACGCAAATCAGCGTGAACCTGCTGAGCAAATGCATCGGTACCCGAACCCAAAATACGCAGAGCCAGCAGACCCGCATTGCGAGCACCGTTAATGGAGACGGTAGCTACCGGAACACCAGCGGGCATCTGAACAATCGACAGCAGCGAATCCATACCCTCGAGGTTCTTCAGGCGTACCGGAACACCAATCACGGGCAACGCGGTGACGGAAGCGAGCATACCGGGCAGGTGAGCGGCCCCGCCGGCACCGGCAATAATCACGCGAATACCGCGGCTGTGAGCCTTCTTGCCGTACTCAATCATGTCCTCGGGCATGCGGTGTGCAGAAACAACATCAGCCTCGTAAGGGATGCCGAACTCGTCCAGAACCTCGGCTGCGGCCTCCATGACCGACCAATCCGAATCCGAACCCATCACAATGCCAACAATGGGCTGGGAAGAATCATAGGGAGACTGAGACATAATCCTCATATCCTTTCAGGATGCGGTGGCGAACCACCATCAACAGGGTGCGTCGGATACGCAGGATGCTCTCACCCCACGCACCGGCTAAAACAGGGGCTACAGGGGGCGGCCGTCACGCAAAATGGAGGCGGCATTCGCGGCGCTATGGCGCAGCGCCTCAAGCTCAGCCACCGTGCCAGAAATATTCACGTGACCAATCTTGCGGCCCGGACGAGTCTCCTTGCCGTAGAAGTGGATCTTTGCGCGCGGTTCAGCCGAAAGCGCCAGCGGGTAGACACCGAAAATGTCTTCGTTCTCGCCGCCCAGATAGTTCTTCATTACGGCAACACCCTCCAGCACGGAGGTATCACCCAGCGGCAGGTCGAGTACCGCACGCAGGTGCTGCTCGAACTGGCTGGTCACCGAGCCGTCCTGAGTCCAGTGGCCGGTGTTGTGCGGGCGCATCGCCAGCTCGTTGATGTAGAAGCCCGCGGGGGAGCCGGGCACCTCAAACATCTCAACAGCCATTACGCCGGTCACGCCCAGCTCGGAGGCAATGGTCACCGCAGCGGCCGCGGCAGCCTCAGCGATCTCGGGGTCCAGGTCCTGTGCGGGTGCAATGACCTCATCACAGATGGAGTTCACCTGGATGGTCTCAACAACCGGCCAGGGGCGCACCTCGCCGCTTTCACGGCGAGCCACCAGCGCGGAGAGTTCACGGGTAAAAGGAACCTTCTCCTCGGCAAGCAGAGCCGAGAAATCAGTGCGGGAAGGCAGCTGCTCGAACCATTCGGCGCTGCGCTCGCGAGCCTCCTCGGGGGAATCCAGAACGAGTACGCCCTTGCCGTCGTAGCCGCCGCGCGGGGTTTTCAGCACTACGGGCCAGCCAATTTCATCGCCGAAGGCGAGCAGTTCGTCCAGGGTAGAAACCTTAGCCCAGCGGGGGTTCGGCAGGCCCAGACGCTCAACGGCAGTGCGCATCAGGAGCTTGTCCTGAGCGTACTGGAGAGCTTCGGGACGGGGCTGAACATTCACACCCTCCGCCATGAGGGTGCGCAGAAATTCGGTGGGCACATGCTCATGGTCGAAAGTGATGACATCCTTGCCGCGAGCAAATTCGCGGAGGGTGTCCAGATCTTTGTAGTCCCCGACGGGTGCGGTACGTACCGCTGCCACGGCGCCAACGGTGGGCGCCTCCGCGAGAATCTGCAGGTTCAGGCCAAGGTTAGTTGCTACGGGAGCCATCATGCGGGCCAGCTGGCCTCCGCCGATGACGCCAATTACGGGTCCAGTCACAGGGTAAGTCACATCACCTAAGTGTACCGGGTTCGGAGATCCTGTGGGAGCAAGACCACAATAAGGTCACAGAATAAGTTCAATGGGGATGCGGAGCCCAATATTTGGGCGTGAATACCGGAAGAAATCGTAAAAACCTGCCTTCTGCGCGGCCGGGGAGAGAGGAAACTATCAGCGCATGATGAAAAGAATCCACCCGGTAGCTGAGAGGTCTATGGAAAAACTCCCAAAGGGACAAACAACGCACCGGGACTGTATTAACATATAAGAGCTTGTAAAAGAGGCCGAAGCACCACGCAGTGACAACGTAACCAACGCTCACCGTCGCAGCATTGGCACCTTTTTCCCGATAAATCTCCGCTAGATAGGTCCCGCATGAGCGCACAGACGAAACCGACCCTCACCGAACGCTTGAAATCCCTCTGGGACAGCTACGGTATTGAGGTTCTCAAATTCGGTACCGTGGGCGGTGCAGCCTTCATCGTGAACTCTGTGACGGTGTGGGTGCTGATGATGACCATCATGTCGGAGTCCCACACCAAGGCGAAGGTCGTTGCAAGTATTGTCGCAACTATCTTCTCCTGGCTCATGAACCGACTGTGGACCTTCCGCGACTCCCGCTCCGAAAACTGGAAGCGTGAAGCGGTCGAATTCGGTCTGGTCAACCTGCTCGGTATTCTCGTTGAAGCAGGCTGTGTGGCATTCAGCACCTACGTGCTGAACCTGCGCACCCCCGAGGCGTCCTTCATCTCCGGTACGATCATCGGTACCATTCTGGGCACCATTCTTCGCTACTTCCTCTACCGCTTCTGGGTATACGGTTCGCACCGCCAGAAGGTTGAAGCGGGCGAAGGTACCGACCACGAGGAGCTCGGCCGTATGTTTGATGAGGCCGCCGCCATTCTTGACGGCGAAGAACCTGCAGCACGTAAGGCAACCTCTGAAGCAACTGCACCTGAGGTACAGTCGAAGCCGGGCTCGCAGAACTCCTAAGCTCCTCGGATTGAACTCCTCAGATTGTAGAAGTAGCTTAGTTAGAACGTGGTATAACGATTCATCCCCCGACACGAACGGTGTCGGGGGATGAATCGTTTAAAGACCTATATGTTTGTTCGCGCTCCGTATGATTGGTAGCTTTCCGTGTGATTTTTCAGGCAACAGGGGAGGGATGCTATGCGTGGGGAATCTCCGCCGCACGCTCGGCAACCATCAAAGACGCCAGCTGCTCATCCTGCCAGTTGACGCTCGGGTCAGCCACAAACACCGCATGGCCCGAGACCAAAATAGCTAGCACCTCCAGCAGGGCGTTCAGGGTCGCCTCCGAGGCATCAAAACCGTAGTCGGGGCTCAACTCCAAAGCGAGCGCACGCTGCCTCGAAGGTAGCGTATAGCCCACCGTACGATAGGCCTGTGCCTGCGTGAGAGCCTGCTCGTAGGCTTCCGCGTAGCTGAAACCCTCAATGATTTCTGCCGAACCATCGGGAAGCAGGCCCGAGTACTGATCGCCAAAGCTACGCACCAGAGCGCAGTAATCGAGCACCTCCTCGGCGTGCGGAGCCAGTGCCTGCAGATCGCCGGTGTAGGAAAGCGCCAGCGGTGCACGGTCAACCGCCAGAAGGTACGCGGAGTCATTTGTATAGCTCGCCTCCTGCTCGGTGCAGACCGCGGCAACCAGCGGCTCATCCTGATCGAGGAGAGCACCCACGCGCAGCGCCGCCAGGCCCAGAACAATAGTACGCCAGTGCAGGGGAGCCTGAAGATCAAAACCCTCGCCGGGCGCCAGTTCACATTCTTCAACTAGCAGGTTTGCGCTCTTATCTACCCAGTTCATGAGGACCCTGCCGGAGAGTTCAATGCGCTCGCCGTTTGCCGAGTACCAGATGAGGGCGGGGGTCTGCTGGCTGCTGAGCTTCTCAAAGAAGCGGTTCAGAGTTGTAGGCACGGATGCGCCGGTGGGGGAGAGAGTAACCATGGGTTTCACTCTACCGCACCGGGGGTGGAGCGGTCAGGGAGAATGCGCTCGGTACTAAAAGATGCAAAGGTAAAGTAAAAACGCCTAAGGGTGCCCTAAAAACCTAATGGTTCAAAATGTTTGACAGTCCTAAAGCCTCATTTTGGTAATGTGGTATAAAAATAAGTTGGAAATGTAAATGCTTCGCAATGCCTCGGAAAAATATTCAGAAACTGCATAGTGAAAAAGATAAGTTTTCCTTATCTAATTATTAGATTCTTTCCCCGAGCTTGAGATGGGATGGGTGAGGGTGGTCGCCGTAAGCCCTTATATTTGCAATCAGGATGCGAAATTTGCAGGCGGTGGAAACTAACCCTGGAGAAGGGGAAACTTGAGGTGCTCTTTAGGTGTGAGTGAGGGCAAGTGGCATGCTTGAAAATATATAAAGGTCAAATTTACATTAAATATGACGCCCCTAACACATACATCTAAATATTGTTTAAGTCTAGTTTGACGAAACGGCGTGTCGCACGTCTAATAGATATATAAGCGTGTTTGCTCTGGAAGGGACAGTAGAGGCCAAGGCAAACCATGCCATACCATACACACTAAGATTCCGTCCACGACGGATCCGCAGACTCATTAAGCTCACAATGAGAACACAGAAGGAAAACCCATGGGCTCCTACATTGCATCGGACCGCTCCATCGCGGCCGCGCGCGCATCAGGCGCTCAGCACCGTAGCATGAATCCCACTCAATCTCTCGAAAAAGCCTCCGACGCCTTTCTCGCAGACGCAGAACGAAACATGCCTGCCTGCACCGACGTATGGACCGCAGCGGCAGGGTGCTACGGAACCGAAGGCGAAGACGGAGAACTCGCCTGGCAAGCTGAAGCACTCTGCGCCCAGACCGATCCCGAAGCCTTCTTCCCCGAGAAGGGCGGCTCCACCCGAGATGCCAAAAGGGTATGCGGTGTATGCCCCGTGCGCGAAGAATGTCTACAATATGCAATGGACAATGACGAGCGCTTCGGAATCTGGGGCGGGCTGTCAGAACGTGAACGCCGCCGACTGCGCAAGCAGGCGAGCTAAGCCAGGAAGGTACCACCCACATGCAGACCGCACGACTGTGCTCCCGCCAAACCTGCCAGCGAGAGGCGACTGTTACTCTCCACTACTCCTACGCAGACTCCACGGCAATCATTGACGCACTCTCAGAATTCCGCGAACCCCACGCCTACGACCTCTGCGACGAACACGCCGCACGGCTGACGGCACCGCAGGGTTGGCGAGTGGTCTACAAGGTACCCGTCCAGGGTTCGGACACCACCGAATCCTAGAATTCGAACCCAAGAATTTAAACACCCGAAT
The DNA here is from genome assembly GCF_001813685.1 of Rothia sp. HMSC061E04. Taxonomy (NCBI): domain Bacteria; kingdom Bacillati; phylum Actinomycetota; class Actinomycetes; order Micrococcales; family Micrococcaceae; genus Rothia; species Rothia sp. HMSC061E04. The sequence goes on from NZ_KV813703.1 coordinate 90,684, forward strand.
GCAAAGAACCTTCCGCGAATTCATGCGGAAGGTTCTTTGCGTATGAGAAACTGGCAGATAGTACAGACACCCGCAACTCACTCAAACACCGATCACTCGAAAAGAACGCGAGATCCATGAGCAAAGAAACACACCGAGGAATGTGGGGCGCATTGCGCCCGGCCATCCGCCGAAATAGCGCCGAAGAACTCCTCAAAGCTCGCCGAGCAGAGACCGTGACCAGCGAACCGGCACCGCACACCGGAGCCTTCGGCCGCATCGCAGCAGACGTACCCACCGTCGCCGAAGAACCCGATCTGCCTACCGGCTCCGTACCCGTCGTCCCCGCACGCAGCAAACTCCGCGAACAGGGCGTCGGCACCCGCGTACGCACCCGCACCAACGTCTCCACCGGCTTCGTGCCCCTCGTACGCGATTCGCAGAGCACCCCCAAAAACCCGACGCTCAGCGACCTCAACCGCGAAACCATGCAGAAGGCCGCCGAAGCAGAAGCAGCTGCAGCAGCAGAAGCCGAAAATGCGGCTGAAGCAGAAGCCGTCGCTACCGCGGATGCGGCAAGTACCTCCACCGCCGGACGCAAGTACCGCACCGAAACCACCCGCACCGGTCACACCCACGCGGTCGCAGACCCCAACGCGCCGCTGTCCTCCCTGGCGGCCTCGCCCGAAGCAGCAGAACGCGCTGCAGCTCGCGAAGACGCCGTGGAAGACACCCCGCGTTTCCTCAAGCTCCGCGCTACCCTCATCGCGCTCACCGTACCGCTGACCGTACTCATGATCGCGATCCGCGCTGTAGCCTCCGCACCCTTCCTCTGGCTCGAATACCACCGCCCCGGATTCCCCGAAGACAGCTACGGCTACTACCTTATCGAGAGGATGCGCCTGGGCTCCTACGGTGTGGATTACATCAACAACTTCGCGCCGCGAGAATACCTCGCCCGCGTCACCACCGGCGCCGACAATACCCTCGCCTTCACCGAAGCAGAAGTGAACCACATGCACGACGTGAAATGGGTACTGCTCATCGCCACCGTAGCTGTTGCCGCACTCTTCCTGCTGACGCTCTTGAGTAGCATCTCCCTGCGCGAGCGCGCCCCCGGAACCATCCGCCGCAGCCTCTTCTGTGGCGCGTGGATTACCCTGGGACTCATCGCGGTGCTCGGCGTTGTGGGCTTCTTCGGTTGGGAATGGCTGTTCACTACCTTCCACCAGGTATTCTTCCCGCAGGGCAACTGGGAGTTCTCCGTACGAAGCTCCCTCATCCGCCTCTATCCGCCGCAATTCTGGATCGATGCAGCAATCGCCGTAGCGGTCCTCGTGACCGCGCAGATTACCCTCCTCCTCGTGACCACCTGGTCTACCAAATACCGCAAGCTCAAGGCAGAACGCCGCCGCCAGGAACGCCAGGAGCTGCGCGTCAAGCTCGCCTCCGCACGAGTCGGCGACAACTAAAAATCATCAGCCACTTCACCGTGCAAGCCAGTGCGGAAAGGGCACAACAAAGGGGGCTGGGCTCTACCACACGGTAGAGCCCAGCCCCCTTCGCTATACCTAAGTTTGCATCGCTCGCGCCGCGGCCCGGGCCTAAAACCAAGCCTAGAACCAGGACTAAAACCCCAGCCTAGATCCGCCTAAAACCCATGCCCAAAAACCGAGCTTAAATCCAGGACTTAAACCACATATGCGAATACCACTGCTCATACGGAATCACCTGAGCAGTCCACAACGGCATAAAGTACGCGCTCAACACCAGCACACCCACCAGGTAAATCGCCACCAGCGTCACGCCCAAACGAGCACGCAACACCGAACCACGAGAACCCGACAGCACCAGACCCAAAACACCCGCCAACAGCAGGATCAGGAACGGCTCAAAGGACAGGGCGTAGAAGTAGAACATCGTGCGAGTCGGGTACATAAACCACGGGAAATAGCCCGCACCGAACACAACCAGCAGCGCGCCAAAACGCCAATCCCGCTTCAGCAGCAGAACCAGAAGCGCCACAATAATAGCCGGAATAAAAGCCCACCAAATCGCCGGGTTACCGATATTCAAAATAGCCTCGGAACAGGACTTCACGGTACAACCCGAAGAACCCAGCTTCGGCGACTCATAGTAGTACGAGGTCGGGCGGCCCAAAACCAGCCACTGCCACGCCTGCGAAGAATATGTATGCGGGCTGCTCAAACCAGAATGGAACTTAAATGCCGAGACATGGTACTCCCACAGGGAACGCAAATCCTCAGGAAGCCACATGACACCCTTGCCCGGGTTCTCAACCGCCCAGCGGCGGAAATACGCATTCGAGGACTGGAACCAGCCCGCCCAGGTGCTCAGATACACCAGCAGGCCCACACCAATCATCTGGAAGAACGCGGGGATGCCGTCACGCACCAGCGCCGTCAAACCCCACTTGTTCAGACCCACAATACGGCGAGCATTAATATCCCAAAACACCGTCAGCAGACCCATCGCCGCAATGAAGAACAACGAATTCCACTTCACGCCCACCGCGGCACCGGCACACACACCGGCAGTGAAACGCCACAGGCGCAGACCCATGATCGGGCCCCACGGCATCGGCGGAAGCACACCGCTATTCTGACGTGCCGCCTCCGCAATATTGCGCGCCAACACGCGCCGCGCCTGAATACGGTCAAGCACCAGACACGCAAAAGTCGCCAAAATCCAGAACATCTGGAAAATATCCAGCAGAGCCAAACGAGACTCCACCAGCATCAGACCATCCACAGCAGCCAGCAGCGCCGCAATAGTCGCCACCGTCATCGAACGGAACAGCAACCAGCCAACATAGGCAATCAACGCCACCGACAGGGTGCCAATCACCGCAGCAGAAACACGCCAACCAAAGGGATTATTATCACCAAAAATTGCCATGCCCGCGGCAATCATCCACTTACCCAACGGCGGATGCACCACATACTCCGGCGAATCCGTCAACAGACCCGACGGGTGACCCGCAACAAAGGAAGCATTAGCCTCCTTCGACCAGCTCAACTCGTAGCCATAATGCACATACGAGTAGGCATCCTTGGCGTAGTACGTCTCATCAAAAACAATGGCATTCGGATGCGCTAAATTATAAAAACGCAGAATGCCGGCAACCAGCACAATCAATGCAGGCGCCAACCAACCCCAACGCGGGGCACGAATATAGGCAACAGCGAGCGCATCCAGCAGAGAATCGAGGCTGTAACGATTACGTCCAGACGAAGAACGGGTCGAAACAGCCGGACCAGCCGGAGCGGCAGATGCGGGAGAAAGTAGCTTAGGTATCTTCACCCCATCAATCCTAAAGGGTCAGAAGGCACGATGCACCATTTCAGCCCGTGAACGGCATATATGACGCACCCGGCAAGCCCGCCCACGCTAGCTACTTCTACCGGCGAGCTCACCCGGTAAGCTCACCCGGCACCGGATTGAGCGCGGGCGTTACACTTAGTGGGTACACGAAGACCAGACACACACATGAGGCCTGCCATGACCGCACCCGCAGAATACACCGAAGAAACCACCGACCCCTCAGAAACGGTCGAGGCACCCCAGACTGACACCGCTGATACCGCTGATACTGCCGTCACCTCCGAAGAAGGCGGCGTGCTCATCCTCGGCGGCACCCCCATCGGTAACCTCGCCGACGCCTCCGATCGACTGCGCTCAGCCCTCGCCACCGCAGACCTCATCGCCGTGGAAGACACCCGCAAGCTACGAACCCTCGCCTCCGGGCTTGGTGTGCGCACCCGCGGCCGCATCATTGTCAACCACGACCACAACGAAGCCGAACGCAGCGAAACCATCGTGCAGGCGGTACAGGATGGTCAGCGTGTGCTGCTGCTCTCGGACGCGGGCATGCCCACCATCTCCGACCCCGGTTACGTTGCCGCCGCAGCCGTCGCAGAAGCCGACCTGCCCGTCACCGTTGTGCCCGGCCCCTCCGCAGCGTTGACCGCGCTTGCGCTCTCCGGCCTACCCACCGGACGATTCACCTTCGAAGGTTTCCTCGCCCGCAAGGGCTCCGAGCGCACCCGCCGCCTCGCATCGCTGGCGGGGGAGGAGCGCACCATGATCTTCTACGAATCCCCGCACCGCACCGCCGCAACCCTGGCAGACTTCGTGCAGACCTTCGGTGCCGACCGCCGCGGAACTGTCAACCGTGAGCTAACCAAGCTCCACGAAGAGGTTCGACGCGGTACCCTGGCAGAGCTTGCCGAATGGGCTGAGTCTGAACGCGTCCGCGGCGAAATCGTCATTATCGTTGAGGGCGCACAAGCCCCCGAAACCCCCGAAGCGCAGGACGTCGTGCAGCTGGTCCTCGACCGTGTAGCGGGCGGCGAGCGCCTCAAGAGCGCCTGCGCTGCGGTCGCCGCCGAGACCGGCACCTCCAAGCGTGACCTGTACGAGGCGGCACTGGCTGCCCGCTCAGAGTAACCCAGAGTCACCTCGCAGCTTCACCCAAGTTTTACCCCGCAGTTTTATCCCGAGGATTTATCAATGTGTCAGAGCCATCCCGGTCCTGAAATCACCCAGGAGTACCTGAACTCCCTCGCCACCCTGGTGAACTACACCCTGCCCACCCCCGCGGCACTCCAGGCAACCGCCCTGCCTAACGGCTGGGCACCTGTCCCCGGTGAAGTACCCGCACCCTATCAGGCGGAACTCTACACCGGCATCAGCGACGCCGAAGGCGGAGAAGGAACCCGCCGCCGCTCCACCACCGGCGAGAACGGCCGCAGCCGCAACCTGGTATTCCCGCCCGCCCCCGAGCCGCTGCCGTACCCCATCGTGGATAACCACACCCACATGGATCTGCTCGACGGCGAAGTAGAAATCAGCGCCCGCGACGCACTCGACGCTGGTGAAAAGCTCGGCATCGCCGCCATTGTGCAGGTCGGATGCGATATCCCCTCCTCCCTGTACGCGGTCGCCGCCGCGCAGGCTGATGAGCGTGTCCTCGCTGCCATCGCGATTCACCCCAACACCGCCCCCGAACTGGCTGCAACCGGTCAGCTGGAGGCGGCGCTAGCCACCCTCGACGAGCTCGCCACCGCCGACCGTGTACGCGCTATTGGTGAGACCGGCCTGGACTATTTCCGCACCGGTGAAGAAGGCATGGAGGCGCAGCACTACAGCTTCCGCGAGCATATTCGCATTGCGAAGAAGCACAGCCTGGCGCTGCAGATTCACGACCGCGATGCGCACGAGGATGTTGTGCGCATCCTGGATGAAGAGGGCGCACCGGAACGTACCGTGTTCCACTGCTATTCGGGTGGCCCGGAGCTTGCCGCAATCTGCAATGAGCGCGGCTGGTACATGAGCTTTGCCGGCACAGTGACCTTCAAGAATTCGAAGGGTATTCAGGAGTCGTTGGCGATGTCTCGCCCGGAGCTGATTTTGGCTGAGACGGATGCACCGTTCTTGACCCCGCATCCGTTCCGTGGCCGCCCGAATGCGTCCTACATGACGAACTACACGGTGCGGTTCATGGCGGCTCACCGCGGCGAGGAACTGGAGGCGCTCTGCCGCCGTATCCGTGAGAATTCGGAGCGGGTTTACGGTCAGTGGTAGGCGTGTAGTACACCCTGTAGCGGGTAGCTACTCTGAGTCGCCTCGCGGTGCGTGTCTGTGTGCTAGACTGTAGCAACTACAAACAATTCACTCAAACAGCTATGCCATGATCTGGTCTGCTGTATTTAGGCACGTATGGTGCCTCAATAACGTGTTCAAAATTTGGTGCTGCAAACATCCCTGCAAGAGTTTATGTTGAGCACCCCATGGCTGGTGCTTTAGGAGGACACTATGGCAAAGATTCTGAAGTATGTTCTGGGCCTGGATGGCGCGAACCGTTTTGAATCGTTCTATTCGGTGGGCGTACCCGCGAAGGATTTTGTTCGTTATTCTGCGGTGGATAACCGTGATGATCACGTCACTGATGACGAATTTGACGTTGAGTTTTTCCGCAATCGCTGGCATCGCGACCCTAGCCCCGCGGAGAAGGGTTGCATGCTCAGCCACGTGAAGATGTGGGAGGACTTTGTCGCCTCGGATGCTGACTGGGCTCTGATTGCTGAGGATGACAGCCTTATTTCTCCGGATGCTGAGGCGGTGGTGAATGCAATCATCACCAAGTACCCGCAGGTTCAGATGGTGAACCTGTCCGATGGGCACACGTTCAAGGCGGGCACCATGAACCCGCGCATGGACTATATTCGCCTGTCTTTGCTGTCTCCTTTTGTACACAGTAAGTACCGTATGGGTAAGCTGTACGGTTCGACTCGTCTGGCCTGCACCGGTCTGTACCTGATTTCCCGTTCGGGTGCTGAGCTGCTGCTTAAGCAGTTTGAGGATAAGGTGCCGGGCACTGTGGCTGACGATTACAAGCTGTACCAGCAGTGGGGTGTGGATGCGCGTTTTGTGCAGCCCGGCCTGTGTGATTGGGAGGGTAGTAGCGTCATCCTAGATTCCGGTAAGAGTCACCTGGAGATGCTGACTGAGAAGCAGAAGGGTGTGAACGCTTTGGATCGCCTGCGTATTGCCTTGGCTCCGAAGAAGCGTATTACGAACGCTAAGAACGCTCTGGACGCCACTCTTGATGAGGTAAAGCAGCGCCTGGGCAAGGTGAAGTAAACAAGCTTTTTTGCGCAGTCCCTCTCCGTCACATATATGGTGGGGAGGGATTTTTTACGGGTATTTCATATTTTGCGTGTGAGATTGTGCACAAAGTGTGAGACATAACAGGAAGCTGTGCGCCAATTACTGGGGCTATCTTAGCTTGGGTGATAGGGTATTTTATACATATCATTCACTCACTAACTAGGCAGTATGTCATGGTGCGCGTGCGCTTTCGGCGTGCCCCGTATATGCTGCTGCCGAGTCAATACTTCGGCAACTCATGCAGGGCGCATGTCGTTTCACGCTAAGGCTGTATGGGCGTGCCACAGAAAAGGGAACACCATGGCAAAAGTCCTAAAATACGTCCTTGGTATGGACAATAAGAATCGCTTTGAATCTTTCTATTCGGCGGGTGCGCCTGCCCAAGATTTTGTGCGCTACTCTGCCGTAGATAACCTTGACGGCCATGTCACTGATGAAGAATTTGATGTTGATTTTTTTCGATCCCGTTGGCATCGTGACCCGAAAAACGCCGAACGAGGATGTATGCTCAGCCACCTGAATATGTGGCGTGATTTTCTAGCAAGTGATGCTGACTGGGCCCTCATTGCTGAGGACGACATTATTATCTCCGCAGATGCTGAGCCCGTAGTGCAGAATATTATTGCTAAGTATCCGCAAGTCCAGATGGTTGTTCTCTGTGATGCCTTCGCGCTCGAAGCGGGTAAGATGAACCCGCGGGTGACATATCCTCGTATCTCTTTGCTCTCTCCGTTCGTATACGGTAAATACCGTATGGGAGGGAAGTACAGTCTGACCCGCTTGACCGGTACTGGTCTATACCTAATTTCGCGTTCCGGTGCTGAACTTCTTCTGAAGAATTTTGATAAGGGAACCCCTGGTACTGTGGCTGATGATTACCCCCTGTACGAGGAATGGGGCATGGACGTGCGCTACGTACAGCCTGGCCTATGCGATTGGGAAGGCTCTAGCCTCATCGAAGACCTTGGCATTCGCCACGTTGAAACGCTGTATAGGGGTCTGCAAGCTAATAACATTATTGGTCGCTTGCGTGTTTTGCTAGCGCCGAAGGCACGTTTGGCCAACGCTAAGAACGCCTTGCTGTCTACCGTTGAAGATGTGAAGCGTCGCCTGGCACGGTAACCTGGAGTGTAGAAACCTACACCTACCGAAGGAACACCGTGAACGATCTGCCCCTGCTCGGCCCCGCTGAGATTCGTGAGCTTGCCGAGATGCTGGGTATTCGCCCGACGAAGACTCTTGGGCAGAACTTTGTGATTGATCCGAATACGATTCGTCGTATTGTCAGCGCGGCAGAGATTTCACCGGAGGAGACGGTGCTGGAGGTTGGCCCGGGCCTGGGTTCGTTGACCCTCGGCATCCTGGATGCTGCGAAGGATATGGTTGCGGTTGAGATTGACCCGCCGCTGGCTCAGCAGCTTCCGCACACGATTGAGAAGTTCTGCCCCGAGAAAGCGGGCGATATTGATGTGGTGCTCATGGATGCTCTGAAGGTCACCGAGCTGCCCCGCACCCCGGACGCCCTGGTGGCGAACCTGCCCTATAACGTGGCGGTTCCGGTGCTTCTGCACCTATTTGCGCAGTTCTCGAGCATTCGTCACGCCATGGTGATGGTTCAGGACGAGGTCGCCGACCGTCTTTCGGCGACCCCGGGTTCGAAGATCTACGGTGTGCCCTCGGTGAAGGCTAATTGGTACGCCGAGGTGTATAAGGCGGGCGTGATTGGCAAGAACGTGTTCTGGCCTGCACCAAAGATTAACTCGGGCCTGGTGGGTTTCCGTATGCGCGAGGAGCCTCTCTCCACCGTTGACCGCGACCTGGTGTTCACGATTGTGGACGCCGCTTTCGCTCAGCGCCGTAAGACTCTGCGCGCTGCGTTGAGCTCCTGGGCGGGCTCGGGTGCGCGTGCGGAGCAGATTTTAATGGCTGCCGGTATCGCTCCGACGGAGCGCGGTGAGAAGCTGGATATTCACGGTTTTATCCGCATTGCGGAGGCTTCGCTGACTGTCCCGGCTGAGCCTGTAACGGAGTAGCTTCTTCCCGCTCTGAATTTTTCACTAACGTTCTCACGCGAGTTCCCGCGCGAAAGGTGTATACGCTGATGAGTACCGCCTCCCAGGTCGCTATTTCGGTTGATGCTCCAGGTAAGGTCAACCTGTATCTTGCCGTGGGGGATGTTCGTCCGGACGGCTACCACCCGTTGACTACGCTTTTTGCGGCGGTCTCTTTGATGGAGACCATCACGGTCTCTGAGAGGCAGATACCGGGGCTGAGCTTGAGCATGGATATTGTGCCCGGCTCCCTGGTGGATCAGCAGATGCAGGCGGGGCAGTTCGACTCTGCCGCTGTGCCGATGGATGAGCGGAATCTCGTGTATCGTGCCGCTGCGCTGATTCTTGCGGAGCACGGTATCGAATCTGCCCCGGTGCTGCACCTGCATATTGCGAAGGCTGTACCCGTGGCAGGCGGTATGGCAGGCGGCTCAGCGGATGCAGCTGCCGCCCTCATTGCTACAGACCGCTACCTGCACGCAACCGGCCGCACCGGGGCGCTCCTGACCCAGACAGATTATGAACGTCTTGCCGCGCAACTGGGCGCCGATATTCCCTTTAGCGTGCGTGCCGCGCTCGGGCAGACCCTCGCACTGGGGCAGGGGACCGGTACCGAGCTGCAGAACGTTGCGGCTCCTCGGAAACCCCTGCATCTGGTGATTGTTGCCGCGCAGTTTGGCCTCTCAACCCCCAGTGTCTTCAAACAGTTGGACGCCGGCCGCGCCTCGGCGCTGTACCCCGCCTCCGGTGAGCTGCTAGAACCCGCAGAGCTTCTCGAAGCACTGAACTCTTACGACGGTTCAGAGGCGGCGCTCGCCTCCTTGACACCGCTGCTACATAACGATCTGCAGGCTCCCGCACTTTCGTGCGCCCCGCAGCTGGAACAGACCCTGAACCTGTGTGATAGCGAGGGCGTGTACGCGTCCCTGGTGTCCGGTTCCGGTCCGACGGTGCTTCTGCTGGTTTCTTCGCAGGCTCGGGCGGAGGCTCTGGCTGCCTCTCTCCGCGCTGCGGGCAACCATGCTGTAGCTACCGAAGTAACTAGTGCATAGCTTTTTTATCTGTCACACTAGATAACGATTTATCACTCACTGACTTCTACCGTTCTCTGATTGAAAGGGAGGATACGATGAAGGTTAAAAATATTGTTGTCGCCCAGGACCGTTTTAGCCTTCTTGGCGGTATTACGACAGTTAACAGGATTTTGGGTAGGGCTTTCGAAGAAGCAGGGTACAACGTTAGCTACCTGGCTCTCTACGACAATATGGGAGATAACCCTGACGCAGTCACTCCTGATTTTATTGTTCGATCTGGTTCGCTTGTTTCGAAGACCACTCATAACAATCTGGTGTACAACAACCCCGGCCCCCTGGGCGCTGTGCTGACTGCCAAAAAGGGATTTACCGCGCTGTGGGACCGTTACAACGCGGTGCGTACCCGTCGTTACCTGCAGTCTTTGGGCGAGGAGACTGTCATTTTGACGACGATGACCAGTATCGCCACGTACCTGGTGGATTATGCGCGCTCTGCTCAGAAACAGGGGATTGGCTACCTATACGAGTTCCATAGTAGCTATGACAGCTCATACCGTCTGGACGCAGAGAAAGAGTTGCGTCAGATTTCCGATACCTTTGATTCTTTCGTTGCGCTTTCTGAAGGTGACGCGCAGCTTTTCGCCCAGTGGCTGAACCGCCCGGTGGATGCCGTATCGAACCTGAACGCATCGTTGGACCCTGCCGTTGAGCGGAAGGTTCTGGCGTTGGCTGAGCAGAAGAAACCGGTGGTGCAGTATATCGGCCGCTACTCTGAGGAGAAGGGCCTGATGCGTATCCTAGAGAGCTTTATCGCGTGTGCGACGGAGTTCCCCGAGTGGATTTTGAAGCTTAATGGTAGCGGCGATGAAGCGATTGAGCGTCAGGTGAAGGAGCGTATTGCTTCTCTGGATTCTGCCCTAGCTGAGCGCATTGTGGTGGGCGGTCCTCTGAACTCTGATCAGGTACTTGAGGCCTATGCTGAAGCGTCGTTGACCATTGGTGCGTCTGACTTTGAGGGCTCACCGATGTCTCTGCAGGAAGCGATGCGTGTGGGTACTCCTATGGTGTCGTACCCCTCATGCTGGGTTTTGCGTGACGTGCTTCCCCAGGTGGGTTACTTGGCTCAGGAGCGTAGCATAGAGGCGCTGACCGAACAGTTGCGTGTTGCGATGGGCGATGATGCGCAGCGTGCGGAGAAGTCCGCGCGTTGCTTCCAGAAAGCCCAGGAGTACACCCCGGAGCATATTGTGCGCCGTTGGGAAGAAGTCTTCGCCTCAATTAAGCGATAGTTATATAACGCAGGATAAGAGAAAAAGAATGCCGGTTCTAGAATCATTCTAGGACCGGCACTCTTTTATGCGCGTTTAGTGGTTGTTCATGAGCTGACGCTCGGGAACCGCGCGGAAGCGGTACTGGAACATACCCTCAAGTGCACCCAGGTTTGCGCCTGCTTCTCGTGCACCTACCAGACGAGTGGCTGGGGAAAGCAACAGCGGTAGGGACTTTGCTAAAGCGATGACGGAATACTTGATGCTGGGGCCGTTCATACCCTGGTCTTTGAAGCGCATCCACAGGAGCATACGGTAGTGCTGGTAGTTGCGCTGCTGACGGAAGATCTTCTTCGGCGTAGAACGAAGACGGTAGTGTACCAGCGATGCATAAGTCTTGTAGAAGGGGACGCCACTCTGGCTGACACGCCAGGAAAAATCGGTTTCTTCAGAACCTGCGATGTAGCTACAATCCATACCGCTGTTGCGCAGGTACACATCACGCGGGACGGAGAAATTGCAACCGGTAATTGAGGGGAGGAAACCGGCGAAAGGTGGGATTTCTTCTTCGGTCTCTACCAGAGAGGGATTCGCTAGGACCTTCTCATCGGAGTCGAGGGGAACACCATAGGCGTTGAGCACCTCAACAGGATTGTGATTGTGCAAGTTAGCACCCGAAACGAGTGCGGGACCGTGCTCTTCCTGGACCGCCAAGTGGCCGTCCAGCCACCCGGTTTCTACGTAGTCGTCGGAATCGCAGTAGACGAGAATCTTGCCACGTGCCTCACATGCGCCGACATTACGGGCGTTGGCGGGGCCCTTAATATTGCTGGAATCCACCCAGCGGAGAGGGTAGGGGGCGTCGAAGGCCTCAACCCGAGCGATGGTGTTATCGGTACTGCCGTTATCGCTAACGACCACCTCAAAAGAGCGGGTGGTGGTTTGCTTAGCTAGGGCCTCCAGCTGTGTGGTGATGAAACGGGCTGCGTTGTACGCGGGAATTACGACAGAAGCCTCGTACTCGTACTTTTCGCTCATGTTACTCCCCCAAATTCTTAATGCGGCGGGCAGGAACACCCGCGTAAAGGCTGTTCGGCTCGCAGTCGGAGACCACTACGGCGCCCGCTGCAATCATGCATCCGGCGCCAATGGTCACGCCGGCAATGACGGATACATTCTGTCCAAGCCAGGAACCATCACCAATCACGATGGGAGCCTCAATATTTTCGCCGGCACGCTGACGGGAAGGGCCCATCTCGTGGCTTGCGGTGCATAGGGTGACGCGTGGTCCCAGGTAGACGCGGTCGCCGACCTGTACGGCACGGTCGATAAAGATATCGCGGTTGACCCAGCAACCGGAGCCAATCTGGGCACCGGGAAGAACTTCGGAGCTGGGGTGCACGTAGGTGTCGTCACCAATGGTTACGCCGGAGGCGCGGAACTTTTCGATGCGTGCTGCGCGGCGCTTAGTCTTCTGCTTCAGAAAATGCTGATGCTTGAGTTGTTTGAGAGTGTTGAGCATAGATACCTTCATAAGGGCGGGCGGGAAAATTGCTCCCTAAAAGTGTTAAAAGCTAATACCTATAGTAACGGGATACCGCCCCGGAACGAGGCGGTATCCCGCAGGAGCAGAGGAGAAATCCGCTGTTATATATGGCACATGAAGCTGGTGTTACCCCAGCAGCTCGGAGAGTTCGAGCCAGCGCATTTCTAGCTCGTCAATCTCATCCTGAAGTGCCTGCTGCTGCTCGCCGAGCGCCGCCAAACCTGCGTAGTCCGAGGCATCGTGCGCGCTCATCTGCTCGGAGAGCTTCTCCTGCTCTGCAGCGAGCTTTGCCAGGCGACGCTCAATCGCACCGGACTCCTTCTGCGCCGCACGCAGCTCGGCACCGGAGACCTTCGGGGTATCCGGCTCAGCAGAATCCTGCGCCGAGGATGTGGCACGCGCCTGCGCGCTACCGGCGGCAGAACCGCCAGCGCCGGCTGCCGAGAGCGCCAAATACTCGTCCACACCACCGGGCAGATGACGGAACGAACCGTCAATCACGGCGTACTGCTGATCGGTCACACGTTCCATGAGGTAACGGTCGTGGCTAACCACCAGCAGGGTGCCCGGCCAGGTGTCCAGCAGGTCCTCCATCGCGGCGAGCATATCGGTGTCCAGGTCGTTGGACGGCTCGTCGAGAATCAGCACGTTCGGTTCATCCAGCAGAATCAGCATGAGCTGCAGGCGACGCTTCTGACCACCCGAAAGGTCCTTGACCGGGGTAGACAGCTGCGCGCTGGTAAAGCCCAGACGCTCCAGCATCTGCGAGGGGGACAGCTCCTTACCATCAGCAATGTAGCTGCGCTTCTTGCGGCCAATCACATCCGAGACGCGGTCGTTAGCGACCTCGTTGAGCTCATCGAGCTGCTGGGTCAGGGTCGCAATCTTCACGGTCTTACCGTGCTTGACGCGGCCCTCGGTCGGCTTCAAATCACCGGTCACCAGAGAGAGCAAAGTGGACTTACCCGCGCCGTTCACGCCCAGGATTCCGGTGCGCTCGCCGGGGGTGATACGCCAGGTGACCTTCTTCAGCACGGGACGCTTGCCGCCGGGCATCGAGGGGTCGTCGTAGACGACGGAAACGTTTTCGAGGTCGATCACGTCCTTGCCGAGGCGGGAGACCGCCATCTTCTTCAGCTCCACGGTGTCACGCACCGGTGGAACGTCCGCAATGAGGGCGTTGGCGGCATCAATGCGGAACTTCGGCTTGGAGGTACGCGCGGGCGCACCGCGGCGCAGCCAAGCGAGCTCCTTGCGCATCAGGTTCTGACGCTTCGCCTCTGCCGCGGCTGCCTGGCGGTCACGCTCCACACGCTGCAGGATGTACGCCGCGTAGCCGCCTTCGAAGGGCTCGACGATGCGGTCGTGCACTTCCCAGGTGTCGGTACAGATTTCGTCAAGGAACCAGCGGTCGTGGGTGACGACCATGAGTCCGCCAGCATTCTTGGACCAGCGGGACTTCAGGTGGTTAGCGAGCCAGGTGATGGCTTCAACGTCCAGGTGGTTGGTAGGCTCGTCGAGCATGAGCACGTCCCACTCCTGCGCGAGCAAGGAGGCGAGCGCTACGCGTCGACGCTGACCACCAGAGAGTGAAGAGACGGGTGCATCCCAGGGCAGATCGGAGACCAGGCCCGAGATGACATCGCGGATACGGGACTGCGAGGCCCACTCGTATTCGGGGGTGTCGCCCACGATCGCGTAGCCGACGGTGTGGTCGTCGTCGAGAACATCGGACTGGTCAAGGTAGCCGATGCGGGTGCCGCCGCGCACGGTGACGCGGCCGGAGTCCGGTTCGAGCCGGCCGGCAAGGATTTTCATGAGGGTGGACTTGCCGTCGCCGTTGCGACCGACAATGCCGATGCGGTCGCCTTCGTTCAGACCGACTGTGATGCCTTCAAAGATGGTTCGGGTAGGGAATTCGAGGTGCAGCGATTCGCCGCCAAGTAGATGTGCCACGCCTTCTAGGGTACAGGGTGAGTGTTCAGTTCAAGTAGCGTTCCAAGCTTTGATGAGGGGGTACTTGGCGGTGCTGAGAAAAGCTGTGGGGATTGCGGGGTGCGCGGCTAAGTTGAGCACAGATATTTGATAAACTGAGGAAAGCATTTCCTGCATTGCGCTGTTCTATGCCCAAAATGGCGGTCAATGACAATGGGGACCCGTAGCCGGGAACTCATATGAATGTATGGATAATCCGCCATGGTGTAATGGCAGCACAGCGGCCTTTGGAGCCGTTTGTCTAGGTTCGAGTCCTAGTGGCGGAGCGTAAGCACTCAACGGCACCGTTGATAGAGAGTTAGCGGTCCGCGCTCACTCCTCACTCTTACAACCTCGTCTAAGGAGTCTTCCCAGTGAACACTGAACTGGCACCCTCTGCAGTGATTGTTCTCGCTGCAGGCGCTGGTACGCGCATGAAGTCCGCTACCCCCAAGGTCATGCACGGCATTGGTGGTCGATCCATGGTTGAGCACGCCGTCGCTGCTGCACGCGATTTGAACCCCGAGCGCCTCGCTGTTGTGGTGCGCCACCAGCGCGATAAGGTCGCTGAGCATGTGCTTGCGTTTGACTCTGAGGTAACCATCGTTGATCAGGATGAGATTCCGGGTACTGGTCGCGCGGTTGAGGTTGGTCTGAATGCCTTGGACGCGCAGGCACCCGTCTCCGGCACCGTTCTGGTGACCTACGGCGATGTTCCTCTGCTGCGCCCCGAGACCCTGCGCGAACTGATTGCCTTCCACGAAGAGGATAAGAACTCCGTAACCGTCCTGACCACCCACATTGATGAGCCCGGCGCCTACGGTCGTATTGTCCGTAACCAGGCTGGCGAAGTGACCGCCATTGTTGAGGCGAAGGACGCGTCTCCCGAAGAGCTCGAAATTACCGAGATTAACTCCGGTATTTACGCTTTTGACGCCGCTGTTCTGCGTGAGGCACTGCTCGAGGTGACCACCAACAACGCACAGGGCGAGAAGTACATTACCGACGTTCTGTCCATCGCTCGTTCTAAGGGCTACCGTACCTCCGCTCTGGCTATTGAGGACCGCTGGGAGGTTGAGGGTGCTAACGACCGCGTGCAGCTGGCTCAGCTGGGTCGTATGCTCAACAACCGCATCCTCGAGGCTCACATGCGTAACGGCGTGACCATCGTTGATCCTGAGAACACTTGGGTTGACGTCACCGTCACCATTGAGAACGACGTAACCCTGCTGCCCGGTGTGCAGCTGCACGGTTCTACCACCGTCGCTACCGGTGCTACCATTGGCCCGGACACCACCCTGACTGACATGACCGTTGAGGCTGACGCTACCGTCATCCGCGCGCACGGTCACGGCGCTGTCATTGGCGAAGGTGCAGCTGTTGGTCCGTTCGCATACCTGCGCCCCGGCACCACCCTGGGCAAGGACGCTAAGCTTGGTACCTTCTGCGAGGCTAAGAACTCGCAGATTGGTGATGGCGCAAAGATTCCGCACCTGTCCTACGTTGGCGACGCCACCATCGGTGAGGGCGCGAACATTGGCGCTGGCTCTATCTTCGCGAACTACAACGGCCTGGTGAAGAGCCGCTCCGTTATTGGCGCGCACGCCCGTATGGGTGCTGCAGGCATTTATGTTGCACCTGTTACTGTCGGTGACGGTGCCTACTCTGGCGCGGGCGCGCTGATCCGTAAGGATGTTCCTGCAGGCGCCCTCGCCTACTCTGAGACTTCCCAGCGCATTATCGATGGCTGGGTTCTGAAGAACCGTGCTGGTACCGAACCCGCCGAGGCTGCTAAGGCTGCTGGCGCTCAGGATCCGGCAGAATCCTAATTCGAGGAAAGAACAACACCATGAGTAGCGAGATTACCAACCCCGGTGAGCGCAAGCTTGTAGTGGTCTCCGGTCGAGCACACCCCAAGCTTGCCGAGGAGATTGCACAGTCACTTGATCACGACCTGCTGCCCACCTCCGCATACACCTTCGCCAATGGCGAGACCTACGTCCGCTTTGAGGAGTCGGTGCGCGGTGCGGACGCTTTCGTGATTCAGTCGCACCCGGCACCCATCAACGAATGGCTCATGGAGCAGATCATTATGATCGATGCGCTCAAGCGTGCATCCGCTCGTTCCATTACCGTGGTGTCTCCCTTCTACCCCTACGCTCGTCAGGACAAGAAGCACAAGGGTCGCGAGCCTATCTCGGCACGTCTGATTTCGGACCTGTACAAGACCGCTGGCGCTGACCGCCTGATGTGCGTTGACCTGCACACTTCGCAGATTCAGGGCTTCTTCGATGGCCCGGTCGACCACCTCTTCGCGATTCCGGTGCTGGCGAAGCACATCCGTGATCGCGTTGAAGATCTGTCGAACGTGACCGTCGTGTCCCCGGATACCGGTCGTGTGCGTGTGGCTGAGCACTGGGCTAATCTGCTGGACGGCGCACCGCTGGCGTTCGTGCACAAGACCCGCGACATCAACGTCCCCAACCAGGCTGTTTCTAAGACTGTTGTGGGTGACATTGAGGGTCGTACCTGCGTGCTGATTGACGACATGATTGACACCGGCGGCACCATTGCTGGCGCTGTGAAGGTCCTCATGGACAAGGGCGCGAAGGAAGTTATCATCGCAGCAACCCACCCGGTTCTGTCCGATCCGGCTGCTGAGCGTCTGTCTCAGTGCGGCGCGGTGGAGGTCGTTGTGACCAACACCTTGCCCGTGTCGGAGGAGAAGCAGTTCGATAACCTGACTATTCTCTCCATCGCTCCGTTGATTGCTCGTGCTATCCGCGAGGTCTTCGACGAGGGCTCTGTGACCGAGATTTTCGATCACTAAGCTTTCTGAAAGCATGAAGAAAGTCCCCCGCTGACCGTTGGTCGGTGGGGGACTTTTTGTTGTATGAGGCTAAAGCTAACCCGGCAGGGACAGATACTTGTCCCTGCCGGGTTAGCGCTCTATACAGTGCAGTGTGCTTAGCGGTGTGCCTGTGCAAGCCAGGGCAGAATCACACGGAGGGACTGCTCCACCTCGTCCACGGCAACCTTCGCTGCTGCGGAGCCGCGGCGGTAGGGGTCTTCCAGTTTGTCGCTATCGAGCGGACGAGCGCCGTACGAGTATAGGTAAGAGAGCGGCTCGGCGCGGCGTGCATCCTCACGGATACGTGCAACCTGCTTGAGCAGCTTGATCTTGGCGTGGTGCTGGGGCCATTCGCGCACGATCCAGTCGGCGTGTACCTTCTCCGCGACCAGGATAATGGTGGCGTTCTCGACGATCTGGCCGTTGAGCTGGCGGGAGGCGAAACCTTCGGGGTTGTAGCCGCGTTCAATAAGTTCGTTGGCTACGTGCTCGTAGACGCCGTGGCCAACGAGTGCGCCGGTGCCCGCGCTGGCGAAAATCCACTTGTCTTCCAGACCGTATTCTGCGGCGAGGTGCTTGGAAATCACCTCACCGGATGCGCTGCGGGCAATGTTGCCGGTGCAGACGAAGACAGCTTCGAAGGGGCCGTCGCCGCTCGTGCTGCCGGTACGGTTGAGGGTTTTGGGGGAGAGCCTGAACAGCGGGGTGCGCTCGCCTCGGGAATCAGTAGCGGGGGAGGACTGTACGTTTCCTGCGCTCTGGCTGTTGGCTTCTTCGGGGTCGGCGAGTTCTTCGGCATCGACCGTGGGCGCGTTGTGGTGGCCCACGCGGATGATGCTGGGGCCGGTGGTCTTGCCGTCTACGTCGAGGATGTCGCCGGGGGTGGCCTCGATGTCGGTGTGGGTGAGGGGCTGCGCGGAGACGGTTGCGGTACCGTCGGCGCTGAGCTCTTCTTCAGGCGTGACTTCCTGGCTGGCTACCTCGGCGGGGGAACGGACTTTGTAGTCTTCGATGGCTTCGCGGAGCGAACCGTCGGGGGTGATGGTACGGCTGGCTACCCCGCGGCGGTTCTTGCCCGCCAGTTCGGGGTTGCTCTTAATGAGGGAACGGACTCCAGCAGCAATATTTGCGGAGGGAGAGGCGGCGGTTGCCTGCTGCTCCTCGGCAGTTTCTGTGGAGTTGGTTTTGTCCTCTGAGGAGCCCCACGCGTACTTGTCCTTGAGGGACTTGATGTTGAAGATGCCCATCAAAAAGCCTTTTCTAATTGACGTACCCAACAGTAAACAGGGAAGCCGGAAGTGTCGGGTTTGCTGAATGAATAGTATCTATCATACCGAGTTACTTGCACTTTCAACGGTTCCTTTTCCTGTGTGTGGCGAATACCCATAAATGTCTTGTGTTTTAGCTACGAATTAGAGGTGCTTCTTTCCGCTAAAGATGACCAAAAGTACAAGCTTGATGCTGAAAATGTTTAGAGGGTGCGTGCTAGAATTGGCGTGAAATGCTGGTCTTCTTCTCGCTCAGGGGCCAGCGAGTACACTCACCAACGAGGACCAATGAAGAGCATTTATACTAAGCTTCGCCTGTTTTTTCCCGGACGGAGCTTTACGCTACTTGTCTTTAACCTGATCGGCCTGTTCGTTCTGTCTTTGATGGAGATGGTCGGTGTTGCTGCTGTTCTTCCCATCGTGAATATTGCGATGGGCGCGGAAATTACCGGCTATCTGGCTGTTCTCTCGGATGCTTTTGGTAATCCTCAGCGATCTGAGCTGGCGCTCTATCTGGGCAGTGTTCTGGTGCTCGTCTTTGTCATTAAAGGCATTGCATCGCTCATCTTTAAGCGCTGGAGCCTGAAATTCACCGGTTACCAGCAGTTGGCAACTTCTTCGACTATCCTTAACCACTACATGAAGGATAGCTACTTCAATCATAGGAAGTCCCAACCTGAAGATACTGTGTATCTGATTGGTACTTATGTGGTTTTTGCTTACCGCGGTTACGTCGGCTCAATTATTAACTTCATCGGTGACCTACTGTCGGTTCTTGTGTTGCTGGTGATGATTCTCTGCGTTATGCCGATTCCGGCTTTGATTGCCTTTGCTTATTTCGGTATCACTATCTCTGTGATGCAGTTCTTCCTGCGTCAAGGAAACGCTAAGTACGGTGAGATTTCTGCTCGTGCCGGTCGTGACGCTCTCCTCTCGCTTTTCGACAACATCAAGGGTTTTCGCGAGATTCGTATTTCTAATTCGCGTGAATTGACCGTTGAAGAGTACCGCCAGTACGCGCTGCGTAGCGTGAATAGCGATGTGAATATTTCCTTCTTCGCTGATTTCCCCAAGTACGCTCTAGAAATTATCTTCATTGTCGGTATTGCAGGTCTTTTGGGTCTGATGACATCGACCCAGGGAGCCGATAGTCTGCCAGCTCTGATGCTTTTCGCAACCGCATGCATCCGTATTCTGCCGAATGCCACCCGTATGGTTGCTTCTCTGGGCAGCATTCGTGCGAACGAGTTCGCTAGTGAAGAGGTTGCTAAGGTTATCCGCTCAATGAGCCCCGAAGAGCAGCGTCTGCAGATGGTTAAAGCCAAGAGTGAAGTTGACCCGGCAACCATTATCAACTCGGGTATTGAACTCGTGGATGTTCAGATCGATAACTTGGTCTACCGTTACCCGGATGGTGATAAGGATGTTCTCAAGGACATTCAGCTGGATGTTCCGGCTGGTACCTCGGTTGCTTTCGTGGGTGGTTCCGGCTCGGGTAAGACTACTCTGGTTGACTTGATTCTTGGTCTGCTGATCCCGGCGAGCGGTACGATTTCTAGCCAGGGTAAGGATATCCATACTGATTTGCCTTCCTGGTACCAGAAGATTGGTTATGTCCCTCAGGATCCCTACCTGGGTAATGGCACCCTGCGTGAGGCAGTTGCCTTCGGTATCCCCGACAAGCACATTGACGATGACCGTGTGCTCTACTGCCTTGAGTTGGCGGAGCTGATGCCCGTTGTCGAGACTCTGGAAGAAGGCATTAACACTCCGATTGGCGAAAACGGTAACCGTCTTTCCGGTGGTCAGCGTCAGCGTGTGGGTATTGCGCGTGCGATGTACCGTAACCCGAGCCTGCTGGTTATGGATGAGGCAACCAGCGCACTGGACAATGAGACTGAGCACAAGATTACTCAGACCATTAACCGCATCTCCCAGGAGATTACCGTGATTATCGTGGCTCACCGTCTTTCCACGGTGCGTAACGTTAACCAGCTGGTGTACCTCTCCCAGGGCCGCATCGCGAATAAGGGAACTTTCAAGGAAGTTCAGGCTGCCAACGAAGAATTTGCGAACCTCGTTCGCCTGGGCCAGCTGCCCGACTAATTGAAACTATGGGGGGTGATCGTATGCAGAAGTAAGTACGGTCGCCCCCCATAATTTAGCCTTCTATCGATTGTGATTTTTAGGCACCTCACTCAAAGGACATTATTGTGATTCATACCCTCCGTGTTTCTGCGGTTATTCCTTTCTACGGCGAGCCGGAGCCGGTTCTTGCCATTATTGACACTCTGCGTGCTCAGCAGGGTATTGACCCCGCCGATATTGAAATCGTTGTCTCGGATGACGTTTCGCCCACTCCCTTCC
This sequence comes from Rothia sp. HMSC061E04, assembly GCF_001813685.1. Classification (NCBI taxonomy): domain Bacteria; kingdom Bacillati; phylum Actinomycetota; class Actinomycetes; order Micrococcales; family Micrococcaceae; genus Rothia; species Rothia sp. HMSC061E04. Next base: position 111,715 of record NZ_KV813703.1, read on the forward strand.
CCGACGTTGAGGGCGTGACCGTGGTTCGCCGCCCTGTGAATGGTGGTTTCGGTAAAGCTGTGAACTCCGGTGTTGATGCCGCGACCGGTAAATGGGTTTTCATCCTCAACAGCGACCTGGAGCTGGATAACACCTTCGTCTCGCGCATGCTCGCAGCCGTGGAACGCCACGGCGAGGTGCTGGCTAGCCCGCAGATTATTGGCCACGATGGTAAGCAGCAGTGGGTGGCACGTAAGTTCCCCACCGCAGCGCATGTGGCGTGGGAATGGTTCACTCCGCTGGCTCGTTTTAAGCCGACCAACTGGTGGCACCGCGGCGTTGGCCACGATGTTGAAGCATGCACCGGCACCGCGGACGCGAAGGTCGACTGGGTTATGGGTGCGTGCATGGTCGTTCCTCGCGCGACCTTCAACCGCATTGGTGGTATGGATGAGCGTTTCTACATGAACAGCGAAGAGGTGGATTTCCAGTACCGCCTCTCGAACGCTGGTGTGGACCGTTACCTGATTCCTTCTGTGACTGTCACCCACGAGGGAGGAGGATCTTCGCCCTCCGAGCGCCGTGTGCAGTGGCTAACCACCGCTCGCTTCATTTATGCGGATAAGTGGGGCTGGGAGAAGAAACTCGCGAACCTACTACGTGTGACCAGCTACGTGAACTTCCTGGTGAACTCGGTGCGCGGCCTGCGTAATAAGGATGTGGACGCTCGTGGATTCCTCGCCACCGAGCTGGAGCGTATCGCCAAGGCAGAGCGCCGCGAGAACTAGGGGCGAAACGTGCGGAATCTACAGCGGTAGTTCCGCAAGATTTCTAGTCCTCTTCGTCAGAAGGTGCATATAGAACGTAGGAGGCGACACAGTGCACTCGAGTGTGTCGTCTCCTGCTTTCATTGTAAAATTTCAATAGGTATGTTTTGCCTCAAGTTGCAGGTGAAACTTTCCGTTCCTCTTCGCTCCAACACATAGCACCGCACGGTTCTACCCTGCGGGTTCTTATAGCAAATGCCGACAGGATTCAATCCTCATATGACTCAGCCTAAACTTCTACTGCTCTCACCTGCATTCCACGGGTACTGGAAGGCAATTCAGGCATCCCTGGAAGTGCACGGATACGAAGTGCGCACCCACATTTACGATGCGCCGGGTACTCTGCCCGAGCGTATCCTTAACAAGCTTGCCCATGAGCTGCCCGAGAAGTACCGCCCTGAAAGCTTCGCTGCTCAGGCTACTCGTAAGGCGATTGATGCTTTCAACGAATTCCGCCCCGATATTGTGCTGGTCATTAAGGGCGATATGCTCTCCCGCGAATGGTGGGATCTGCTGGAGACTTCCGGTGTTCGCTACGGTACCTGGCTCTACGATGAAATGCGCCGCATGAGCTACACCGAAGAGGACCTGCACCACCTGGGCGCGCTGGCAAGTTACAGTCCACTGGACGCGCAGCACCTGCGTGAGCAGGGCTTCGAGGTGTTCGACATGCCCAACGCCTACGACACCCATTGCCCTGTTGTCCCCATGCGCGAGGACTCCATCAACTTTGTGGGCGCTAAGTACCCCAACCGTGAGGAGACCCTGCAGGCGCTGGTTGCAGCTGGCCTGCCGGTGCGTGCCTACGGTCGTGCTTGGTCGCGTCACCCCTACGACATTCTGCGCACTAAGCAGTTCAAGGATTCCGGTGTGCCCGCAGGCCGCGATATTGACCGCGCTGAGGCGTACGGTATTATGGCGTCCTCCCCGGCAACGCTGAACATCCACAATAACCAGGATGGTTTCACCATGCGCACCTTTGAGGCTCCCGGCGTGGGCGCTCTGCAGGTGATTGACCGTGCCGATGTGGATCGCTACTACATTCCTGGTGAAGAGGTTCTGGTCTACGAGAGCATTGATGAGCTCATCGAGATTTGTACCCGTATTTTCCGTGAGCCGAAATGGGCCCGTCAGATTCGTGAAGCCGGACAGAAGCGTACTCTGGCCGACCACACCTTCGATCAGCGTGTAAAGATTTTGGAGCAACTATGGGCCTAACCTATCCCATTGATATTGACGCATGGGCTACCTGGCAAAAGCGCCAAAACACCCTGCGATGGGCTAAGAGCGAGGCTCGCGCTCTTGTGGGACGTCTGCGCGGAGGCGCGGCTGAACAGGAAGGCCCCGTCGGCGGCGTGCTGTACACCCGCGGTGCCGTACCCCGCGTGCTCATCGTGCTCGATTCGTTCTCGCCGACGAGCCGTAACTCTCTGCTGGAGCCGCTCAAGTACCTGCAGAACGTCGATGTGGCTCTGTGGGTTCCCGAGGAAGGCGCTTTTGAGCACCTGAACGGTCAGTACGCTACCGAACCGTACACCCACCAGACATGGAGCACCCGTGAAATTTCTGTACAGGATTTGCAGAGCGTACTTCCTGCTGTTCGCGTAGTGCTCTCCCTGGGTCACTACCTGGCACGTGGTGCGGCAGCCTACGAGTTCTCTCGTGCAATCGGCGCTGAGTACTGGGTGGTTCAGCACGGTCTGCTGGTGCCTCAGGCACCGCCGCTACCGGTCGGATGCACCCTGCTGGCTTTCAGCGAAGCTGACGCACAGTTCTGGGCATCGGGTCGCCGCGACGTCACCACTCACGCGGTGGGTTCGCAGCTGCTCTACCTTGCAGCGCAGAAGGCAGCCGGTGCTGAGGCACAGAAGCAGAACGGCCTGGAACCGATCTTCCTGGGACAGATGCACGGCGCGGAACTGCCGCGCGCATCCTTCGCGTACGCTTCCCACTCTTTCTTGAAGAAGTTCGGTGGAAGCTACCGCCCGCACCCGAGCGAGAAGGATAAGCTGTCGGTACTGACCCACCAGCTGTGGGAAAAGGAAGGCATCCGCATTGACCGCTCCGGCACCCCGCTGAACGAGGTGCCGAACCCGGTGGTATCGATCTTCTCTACCGGGGTTCTTGAGGCTGCAATCCGCGGAATCCCGGCGTGGGTTTACCACCCGGCACCGCCGGCATGGCTGGTGGAATTCTGGGACCGCTACGGCATGAACCAGTGGGGTCAGGAACCGACCCCGGCACCGGTTCAGCCGAAGAAGGAACCGGCACAGCGTATCGCTGAACTAATGATTGAAACTTTGGAGGCATAATGCGTATTCTCTGCGTCATCCCCGTGCGCGGTGGCTCAAAGGGCATTCCGCGTAAGAACCTGCGCCCCATTGCAGGTAAGCCGCTGGTCGCATGGACCATCGAGCAGGCACTGGCTGCTAAGGAAGAAGTAGCCGGCGAGCACGAGCTGCGTGTTGTCGTCTCCACCGACGATGCTGAGCTGGCTGATATCGCCCGCGAGTACGGTGCCGAGGTGCCGTTCATGCGCCCGGCACACCTGGCTGAAGACACCACCGCCACCGAGCCGGTCATCGAGCACGCCATCGAGTTCTACACCGAAAACGGTTGGGAACCCGAAGCTGTCATGCTGCTGCAGGCAACCAGCCCGGTACGTCTGCCCGGTACCCTGGCTCGTGCGGTCCGCCAGTTCGCGGAGAACGGTAAGGACTCCATGGTCGGTGTGATTCCGATTGGCCCGTTTATTTGGACTTGGCACGCTGACGGTGAGCCCACCGCGGCGTTCGAGATTATGGCCCGCCCGCGCCGCCAGGAGCTGACCAAGGAAACCTTCCGCTACCGTGAGAACGGTTCGATGTACGTCACCAAGACCCACGTGTACATGGACCACCACAACCGCCTGGCGGGCTACCCCGGCGGTACTATTGATTTGTTCATGCTGGACGAGGTTGAGGGCGTCGACATCGACGCACCGATTGACTTCTCCGTGGCAGAACACCAGCTCACTCAGATCCTGGCCGAAGGCAAGTAACCTTCACCCGCAGCAGTACCTCGTCTGCCGCTCCCGGCTTGACCGGCACTCAGGCATTCAACCAAACACTCAAACGAAAAGGTCAAATCGTGATTATTGAACGCAATATTGCCCCCTACGTGGTCTTTGCTGAAGACCCGATCCTCAACGCTCTGCAGAAGATTTCTGCTAACGGCCAGCGCATCATCTTCCTGGTGAACGAGTCCGGTATTCTGCGCGGTTCGCTCTCTGACGGCGACTTCCGTCGTTGGCTGATTGCTAACCCGACCGCATCCCTGGAGACCAGTGCGCTGGAGGCAGCGAACACCAACCCGCAGACCGCACCCGCTGATGCTGATCCCGAGACCCTGCGCGCATACTTCGCGAAGGGCATCAACCACGTGCCGCTGACCGACGAGCGCGGTCACCTCGTGGCACTGGCAATGGATGAGCAGGACGTCCTGCGCATCGGTAAGCACACCATCAGCGAGGATTCCCCCTCCTTCATCATTGCTGAGATTGGTAACAACCACCAGGGTAGCGTTGATTTCGCTAAGGAACTGGTGGACCTGGCTGTTGAGTCCGGCGCGGACGCTGTGAAGTTCCAGCTGCGTGACATGGACGCTCTGTACCGCCAGCGCGGCGCAGCAACCGCAGGTGAGGACCTGGGCGTTCAGTACACCCTGGACCTGCTGTCCCGCTTCTCCCTGACCGTTGACCAGATGTACGAGGTCTTCGACCACGTCAAGCAGCACGACATGGACATCATGTGCACCCCCTGGGACGCACCCTCCGTGCAGGCACTGGTTGACTACGGTATCCAGGGCATGAAGATTGCTTCTGCTGACCTGACCAACCACGAGCTGCTGCGCGACGTGGCTTCCCGCGGCCTGCCCATGCTGGTTTCCACCGGTATGAGCCGTGAGGAAGAGATCCGCGAGTCCGTGGCTCTGCTGCGTAACGCTGGCGCATCCTACGCTCTGCTGCAGTGCCAGTCCGCGTACCCGGCACCCTTCAAGGACGTCAACCTGGCGTACATGGACCGCCTGGCTGAGATTGGTCAGTGCCTGGTCGGCTACTCCGGCCACGAGCGTGGCTACCACGTGCCGATTGCTGCTGTTGCTCGCGGCGCGAAGATCATTGAGAAGCACTTCACCACCGACAAGACCCTCGAGGGTAACGACCACACCGTATCCCTGCTGCCTGAGGAATTCAAGGCAATGGTTCAGCAGATTCGTGAGGTTGAGACTGCTATTGGTTCCGCTGCTCCTCGCGAGGTGTCCACCGGTGAGCTGATGAACCGCGTGAACCTGGCTAAGTCCCTGGTTGCTACCCGCCACATTGCTAAGGGCGAGGTTGTGACCGAGGCTGATGTTGCTGTGAAGTCCCCCGGCCGCGGTCTGCAGCCGAACTACCTGCCGCAGCTGCTGGGTCGCACCATGCAGCGCGACGTTGAAGAAGGCTCGTTCTTCTTCGAGGGCGACCTGAAGGACGACCTGGTGACCCGCCGCGACTTCAAGTTTGACCGTCCCTGGGGCCTGCCGGTTCGTTACCACGACTACAAGCCGCTGATTGAAGAGGCGAAGCCGGACTTCCTGGAGTTCCACTTCTCATACAAGGACCTCGAGATTAACATCGACGACGTCTTTGACTCCAAGCTGGACATGAGCTTCACCACCCACCTGCCCGACCTGTTCGCAGGTGACTTCCTGGTGGACCTTGCGTCCAAGGACCCCGAGGTGTGGGAACGCTCCATCGCTGAGGTTCAGCGCACCATCGACATCACCCGTGACCTGACCCGCTACTTCACCGTAGACGAGGACCCGGTCATGGTCGTGACCATGGGTGGCTTCACCAAGGATAAGCACATCCCCGCCGCTGCACGTGCCGAGAAGTACGAGCGTATCGGTGAGGCGCTGAAGCGTCTGGACGCATCCGGCGTTCGCTTGGCGGCTCAGACTCTGCCTCCGTACCCCTGGCTGATGGGTGGTCAGCAGTACCACAACCTGTTCCTGGATCCGAAGGACACTGCAGAGTTCTCGCGTGCGTTCGACACCGCGCTCTGCCTGGACATCTCCCACACCATGCTTGCTTGTAACTTCCTGAACATTCCGCTGTCGGAGGCTGTCGAGCAGCTGGCACCGCTGTCCATCCACCTGCACCTGGTGGACGGCACCGGCGTTGACGGTGAGGGCGTTCAGGTCGGCGAAGGCGATGTCGACTGGGCATCCCTGGGCAAGCAGCTGCGTGAGCTGGCTCCGAAGGCATCCTTCATTCCCGAAATCTGGCAGGGCCACATCAACAACGGTGAGGGCTTCTTCACTGCACTGGACCGCCTCGAGAAGTGGCTGTAGAAAGTAGACACTTACTTATGAATTCAAACGGAGTTCCCACGGCCCTGTGGGTCGTTCCGGTTCCCGAGTTTGGTGGAGTAGCTCGGCACGTTGTCGATATGGCACGTGCCGGGCTCCCCGGCTTTAACCTGGTGGTTCTCGCACCCGAGGGTAAGCTCACGAGCCGTCTTGAGGAACTGGGCGTCACCGTCATCAAGGCTGAGTTCGGCCCCGACTACGGTTTTAAGACTTCTTTTGCTTCTTTGCAGAAGGCTGTTGAGCAGCTCCGCCCGGACATCGTCCACAGCCACCTGGCGTATGCGGACGTTGTCGCAACCGCTGTGGTGAATGCTCTGCGTATCCGTAGCGTTATCAAGCGCGGCACCTGCGTGCCGAAGCTCCTGACCACTGAGCACGGCATTGCCGGTAATGACTCGGTGTACCACGGTAGCTCCTGGCGTTCTAAGCTCATGGAGACCGTGCATCGTGTGCGCCTGTGGGGTACCGATCAGGCGATTGCTGTTTCTCGTTCTACCGCTGATCAGATGCGTGCCAAGTGGGGCGCTCGTGGCGTGGAGCGGGTGTACAACGGCGTGGATATCCCCGAGGTGCACGCGGCTGTTGAGCAGCAGCGTGTTCCCGCAGAGGGAGGTCCGCGTATTCTCTCGCTGTCCCGTCTGTCCCCTGAGAAGGGCATTGACGTGCTGCTGGATGCTTTTGCACAGCTTCGTGCTGATTACCCGCAGGCTCATCTTGAGATTGCGGGCTCTGGCGATTTGGCGTCCGAGTTGCAGGCTCAGGCTCAGCGTCTGAACCTGGGTGATTCGGTGACCTTCAGCGGCTTCGTTAACCCGATTGAAGCGATGGGTCGTAGTGACATGATTGTTCAGCTGTCGGTGTGGGAGAACTGCTCCTACACTCTGCTGGACGCTAAGGCTGCTGGCCTGAAGACGGTCGCTACCGCTGTGGGTGGTAACCCGGAGATTTTGGGTGCCGACGAGCTGGTGGACCGCCAGAGTGCAACCCTGACTCAGGATGTTCTGCAGGCTATGCGTGCGCAGCTGCAGAAGGATGAGTCTGAGCCTTTCGCCTGGATTTCGAATGAGCAGATGGCTGCTCAGACGGTTGATATTTACACTCGTGTACTTCGAGGAGGCCGATGATGAGCCAGACTTCGCAGGTTTACGCGCATCTGAACGAACCCACCGAGAAGCCAGAGGTTTCGCGTTTCTCTGAAACTGTGTCTCGCGGTAGTAATTACGTCCGCCATCAGACCAGCCAGATTCGTATGCCTGAGTTCATAATGGCATTCCTCTTGCTTTTTGGCGAGGCGGTACCGGGTGTTGGTTTGCCCTTTAACCAGGTAATCATTCTTTTGCTGGCGCTGTACGGTCTGACCCGTAAGCCAACTTTTGACGTGAGTCATTTTTCGGGTCTGCGCGCAATTATGTTTATTGCAATGGGTTACCTCGCAATTGTCTCGTTCTACGGTGTACATTCCGAGGACGCATCGGATTGGACGCGTCGTTTGCTTCGTCTTGTAGCGGCAACGGTATTGATTTGGACTATTGCCGCTGGGCGTCTGCATATCCGCTCGATTATTCTGGGCTACTCACTAGCGATTATGTTTAACGCAGTAGCTTATTTTGCTGGGTTTGCGCCGGTGACTGGTTATTACGGTTTTTTGACCGGTTGGTTGAATGACAAGAACTTCTCGGGTCTGGTGTACTGTCTGTTTGGTCTGTTGATTCTGAGCTTTGCCCGTAACAAAATTGAAGTTATCGGCACTATTGCTGTTTTCTCCGGGCTGCTATGGGCTACGGGTTCTCGTACCTCTATCGCGGCGTATGCAGCGGGTCTGATTTGGATCGTTGTTGCTCACCGTATGAAGACCTTTGGTCGTATTACGTTGGGTGTAGCGCTGTACTGGTTAATTGATATCTTGACTAGTGATTACGCGCAGTCCGGCGTCTTTGCGGACCGTACCGGTACGGATGCGCTTCGTTCACTGATTGACCAGGCATCTGAGATTAAGGTTCAGGCTTCTGGCTTCTTCGGCCAGGGCTTGGGTGAGGCATACGTATACCTGGCACATACCGGTTCGAAGACCTGGTTCCTCCATAACTCGTACTGGTCTGCTCTGATTGAGGGCGGCTGGCCATGGATGATTCTGGTTGTTACCATCACCCTGCTCTTTATCGTGAACGTGTTTAGCGGCAAAAAGACTCTGCCGCCGAAGTTCTATGTTGTGCAGGGCGCTGGCGTTGCCATCATGATTTGTGCATCCCGTCTGGGCGAGGTGTTCTACACCTGGCCGTGGGCTATTGCATGCGGTCTTGCTCTGCGCGTGTTGTTGCTTGAGCGTGAACAGCGTTTGGGTACCGGCCACGATGAGGCAAGTATCGAAGGCTTTGACGAGCGGATTGAGGTTCGTGATGCTGAAGAAGCCGATAACCACGTACTAGCTGCCCAGAACGCCCATAAGGCGTAGAGGATATTCACTTTGTATCCTCTGCCTCGACAGGTAGTTTCTCTATGTCTTGAGCATAGCGCGCAACGCTTATTGGAGCGCCTTGTTCTGACGTATCCGGGGAACCTAGACGGTTCTGTAGAAGAACAATATCCCCTTCCCCTTGTGAATTGCTCTAGGAGTAGAACAATGAAGAAAGAACTGTATATTGCTACCAATAACGGTGATATTGGTGGCGGCGAGGTCATGCTTCTGAACATTGCCCGCGCAGCCCGTAACCTTGGGTACAAGGTCACCATTGTGGGCCCCTCGGAACCGAAGCAACTCATGGAAGCTGCCGCGGATGAGGGTTTCCCTCGCATTATGTTGCCTGCTAAGAACCGCGCACAGTACATGCTTGCTCTGCGTGCATGGCATGCCCAGAACAAGGACGTACTGCTCTGGTGCAATGGTCTGGTTCCCGCAGTAGCAACGGGTGGCCGTAAGAACCGCATCGTACACCTGCATCAGTACGCTACTGGTATCAATGCCAAGCTGGTACCGTTCGCTCGTCGTAATGCATCGGTTACTTTGGTGCCTAGCCGTTACGTCGCACGTGCATGCCCTGGTAGCGAGGTTTTCGCTAACTGGGTCAACGGTGTCTCAACTGAGCTGGACCATCACGTTGGCGATCGTCGTCTGCGTGTTGGTTTCTTGGGTCGTCTGACTCCTGCTAAGGGTATTCCTACTTTGTGCGAGGCGTTGAGTATCCTCAACAAGGACGAGATTATCTACGACTTCATCATCGGTGGCGAGCCTGTATTCGCTTCTGAAGAGGGCCGTGCTGAGGTTGAGACTGCTCTGGCCCGTGTCGCACCGTTCAGCACTCGCTTGGGCTGGACCACTCCGGACCGCCTGTTCTCTAACATTGACATGCTGGTTGTCCCCTCGGCGGGTGCTGAAGAGTCTTTCGGCCTTGTGGTTGCTGAAGCGATGAGCGCACGCATTCCTGTCGTTATCAGCGACGCTGCACCCTTGATGGAGGTCGTGGGCGGCAACGGCTCCTACCCCTACATCGTCCCGGTGAACCAGCCGCAGGTACTTGCTCAGGCCATTGAGAAGCTGGGTCAGGAAATCCGTGAAGAGACTGAAGAGCTGGCAGAACGTACCTCCGAGCTGTTCTGGCGTTGGCAGGAGAATTACTCGCCTGAAGCAGGTAAGGTCCGTGTTGGTGAGATTCTGGAACGTTTTATCCGCTAAGGTGCTTCTAACCCTATAAATCATTCCCAACGGATATCCTCTCACTCAAACCCGAAGGAAAATTATGACGACTACCCACCGTTACAAGGCTGCGGTTATCATCCCCTCTCGCGGTGGTGCAGATATTCTGCACTACCCGCTGGATGCGCTTGCCGCCCAGACCGAGAAGGACTTCCAGGTTATCGTGGTCCTCGACGGCGATATTGACAACAGCGAAGCTGTGCTTGACCGCTATATTGCGGAAGGCAAGCTGAACCTGACCAAGATCGTTTTCGAGGAGAACCGCGGTCGTGTGGCAGCGCTGAACGCTGGTCACCGTGCGGCTGATGCGGATATCCTCATCCGTTGCGATGACGATCTTGAGCCTGCTGCTGACTATGTCGAGGCGCAGATTCGCCTGCACCGTGATTATGACGGCGTAATTGGTACCTTGAAGAACGTGTACCCGGACACTCCCTATTCTCGTGTGTACGGTAACTTCCGCGATGCCCGATTCAAGGAAGGTGCCCTCAGCGTAGCTGAAGAGGGCCGTTGGCTGTACTGGAACGGTAACTCGTCTATTTCTGCGGAGTACTTTGACCGTACCGGCGGATACGATCCCGCGTACCGTCTCTACGGTTGGGAAGACGTAGACATGGGCAAAATGGTCCATGACGTTGGTGGCCACATCATCATCTCTGATGAAGTTGAGGTCAAGCACTATGCAGAGGCTACCACCACTGCAGTGCGTGCCCTGCGTGCCCTACACTCGGGTTCTGCCCGTACCATCTTCGTGCGTAAGCACGGCGATGCGGCGCACCCTGCCCCGAACCCGACCGGTCTCTGGGGTTTCTTGGTCAAGACTCTCGCTCGTTTCACCACCGAGAAGACCATCAAGGCTCTGGGAGACGCGAGCGATAAGATTCTGCTCAAACTGCCCGCTAAGGCGGCTGAGAAGCTTGTGGCACTCCAGGTTGAGGCTGCATCTTACGCCGGTATTCACTATCCTGAGCGCGCTCAGAAAGTTTTCTAGGAGGAAAAGAAAATGTCACTCACGCAGCTCTTGACCTCCGCTCCGTTTACCGGACCGAAGAACCCCGACGCGGTGCTTGCAGATATCCCGAAGAGCCTCAAGAAGCTTGGCCGCCTGGCGCGCCGTTACGTGCCGCTGGTCAAGCCTGAGGCTACTGAAGAGATTGCAATTGCCCACGACTATCTGACTCAGCGCGGCGGCGCGGAGCGTGTTGTTCTGGCGATGCACCGTGCGTTCCCGGACGCACCGATTTACACTACTCTGTACGACCCGGAGGGTACCTTCCCCGAGTTCAAGGACGCGAAGATTATCACAAGTCCTTTGAACAAGATTGGTTATCTGCGTCGTAACCACCGCATGGCTCTACCGATTCTGCCGTTTGCTTCTTCTTTCTTGAAGGTGCCGGCTGAGCGTGCTGTGGTGTCGACGACCGGTTGGGCGCACGGCTTCAACTTCGCCGGCCGTAAGTTCATTTACTGCCATTCGCCGGCGCGTTGGCTGTACCTGAGCGATCAGTACCTGGGCGAGAAGAGCACCGGCCCCGTACCGCTGCTGCTGAAGACCCTGCGTCCTGGTCTGATGCTCTGGGACCACTGGGCGGCTCACCGCTCGGCGGTGTACGTGGCGAACGCGAGCATGATTAAGAAGCGCATCGAGAACGTGTACGGCAAGAAAGATGTTCCGATTTTCTTCCCGCCGCACTCGGTAGACACCACCGCACCGGTTGAGCCTATCCCAGGTCTGGAAGAGTTCACCGAATCGGATGATTATTTCCTGGTCGTTTCTCGCCTGTTGCCCTACAAGAATGTTGATAAGGCTATTGAAGCCTGCAACAAGTTAGGTAAGAAATTGCTGGTGATTGGTCGCGGTCCGGAGAAGGAACGCCTGGAAGCGCTTGCGGGCCCGACCGTTCGTATCGTTTCGGGCGTTTCGGACGCGCAGCTACGTTACGCGTACCGTCATTGCCTGGCACTGCTGGCTATCTCTTATGAGGACTTCGGCATTACTCCGCTGGAAGCGGGTGCTAGCGGCAAGGCCGTGATTGCCTACCGTGCGGGCGGTTTCCTGGATACCATTCAGGAAGGCAAGACCGGTATGTTCATCAACCAGCCGACCGTGGAGCAGCTGGTGGAAGCTCTCAAAGCTTTCAACCCGGATGACTGGGATGCCGACTACATCCGTGAGCACGTTGACGGTTTCTCGGAGGCTCGTTTCATCACCCGTCTGAAGAGGTACGTGCAGGCTCTGCCCGAAGACTAAAAGACCTAGACAGCTCATAGAAGAAGGCGGGGCGGTAGAACTATATATAATCTACCGCCCCGCCTTCTTATGCATTCTGAGAGCCTTAGCGGGCTTCTAGGAGCCCCTTGGAGAGCAACTCGGGAATAAAACCCTCGATCTGCGGTCCCATAATCTCTACCGGCTGTTCATACATTTCGCAGAGCGCATCGATAGCATCCTGCAGAGACATCGGATCTTCAAAAATACTCCAAATAATGGAGGCTGAATCCTGAAGAACAGACAGCTCACCGTTGGCAAGATTCGCGAGATAAGTTGCCGTGGGGGAGTACTTAGTGAACTCTTCAGAATGAACGTACGCGATGTTCTCGGGGATACCGTATACGGTCTGACGGGAATCTACTGGATTGCTCATTTATTCACCTTGATTCCGAAACGCTCAAAGAACTTTGCACGTATCTCTGCCTTAGTGGGAGTGCGTCCCAGCTGCATCGCCAGATGGTCCTTATTCACGAGGAAAATATTCTTGAGGGTGCGTAGCTTATCGTGCAGGGTGGTCGCCGACTGCAGGCGCCCAATCCACTGAATATAGTGGGGCACATCCTGGGAGACCGACAGCCACAGCAGGTAGTCGCGGTTGTCACGGTACTGCTCTAGACCGCCCATAGCCGCGCTATATGCGAGGGATGAGTCAAGCTCCTCCGCGCGGGCTCGTAGGCGCTGCCAATCGCTATAGGAGAGCAGAGAAACCAGATAGTTAATATCCGCGCTGTAGCGTGATGCCGCACGGGCGCGGTGAAGCACCACGAGAAGACGCGCGTCCAGATCACTGGGGACAGTGCAGGGACGGTGAGCAATCATGCGGGTCTTACGTGCAGCCCAGACGCGGTCAAACGCCTTCTCATAATCGCCGTGGCGTCCAAGACCGGGGAAGAAACGATGAATATCGGTCAGGCCCCATGAAGCGTGGTAGAGCGTCATTGCGTGCTCGAACACTGAGCCTGTCTCGAAGTGCGCTTGAATACGCCATCCATCTGCCAGAAGAATCTCTACAAAACGGTCCACATGAGAGGGACGGACCAGCAGGTCAGCGTCGGAGCTGTACCTACCCTTGCGGTAAATTTCCTGGGAGAAAGCGTAGCCTTTGACATGCAGAATATCGATGGAGTGCATGTCAGCCATTCGCTGGAAGTAGGCGTGCGCAAGCCGAATCCGTGCCGCCAGAGGAGTAGTCTGCGGCTCCGGGGTATTGGGTGAGTGAGTGGTCACAATAGCCTTTCGGTGCACATGTATACCAGATAAGTATAAGGCGGGACGGGCAGAAAAACTGCCCATCCCGCCCCTAAGTCGCTCCCTATAGTTTAGGGCGCTTATTACGTTATTACTTCTTAGCCGAGGACTTCTTCGACGACTTCTTGTCGCCTTCCTTGCCGTAACCGTAGTAGGTTGCATAACCAACGTAGGCGCTTGCGTAACCGAAGCCGTAGTAGGAGTTACCCAGGCCCTTACGGGGCGCACGGTTCAGAACCATACCGAGGAGGTTAGCGTTGACCTTCTTCAGGATGTTGGAAGCTTCAGTCATCTGCTCACGGTGGCTTCGGCCGATAGAACCAACGAGAATCACGCCATCCACGGAGTGGGAGAGCAGCGAAGCGTCGGTCACGGGCAGTAGCGGCGGAACGTCAACGACCACGATGAACTCTTCGGAGAGCTCGTTAATCAGCTGGCGCATCTTATCCGAGCCCAGAAGTTCGGAGGGGTTCGGGGGGATACGGCCTGCAGGCAGGACGAAGAGGTTCGATTCACCGAGCTGGTGTACAGCGTTAGCAATCTCAACCTGGCCAGCCAGAACCTGGGTCAGACCGACCTTAGCGTCCAGCTTCAGCTTCTTAGCCACGGTCGGGCGGCGGAGGTCGGCGTCAATGAGGATGACGGGCGAACCCGCATCAGCCATTGCGCGAGCCAGCGACAGCGACACGGTCGACTTACCTTCACCTGGCACTGCGGAGGTGACGATGAACGAACGCGGGGGAGTGTCAACATTCACGAAGCGTAGGTTGGTGCGCAACTGACGAATGGATTCCTGAGCGATATGGTCGTCGGTGTCACCGTTAACGATATTCTCTTCGTTCAGGTCGTCACTGATGGGCAGAACACCGAGGATGCTTGCGCCGGTTGCCTTGGTAGCGTCGTCACGGGTACGGATGCGCTGATCCAGTGCACGGCGCAGGAAGATTGCCGCGTAGACCAGAACCAAACCGGTGCCAGCACCGATGAGCACGTTCTGCTTGTAGTTCGGAGCTACCAGCGGCGGGTTCACGCTCGCGTTATTCAGCGGAATCACGCGAACGGTGTTGCCACCAGTTGGAGAAACAACAGCATTGTCGCCGTTTACCAGAGCCTGAGCGTTACCGGGGTTCTGCTCAATTTCCTTGATGTAGTCGGCAGTAGCCTGCAGAGCACTGTTAGCGAGCAACTGTGCGTTCTTCGGGGAAGAAGCCTTAGCGTTCACGGTAATCAGTGCAGCATTTTCACCTGCAGTTGCGGTGAGGCTACCGCGAATTTGACCGGTGGTCATCGACAATTCGGGGTTGTTCTGCTTAATCTTCTGTGCCACAGCCTCGGAAGAGACGATAGCAGCGTAGGAGCGAGCGCGCTCCTTAGCGGCTGTAGAGCCCGAGAGAACATCCACTGTACCGGACTCACCCACGGTCACGTAGCCCGAGGATGATGCAGCGTAGACCTTCGGCTGAAGAGAGGCATAGCCGAAGCCCGCTGCGGCACCGACAACGATGCCAATAATCAGCAGCCAGAGGTTAGCCCTCGTGGTGCGGAAAAATTCCAAGATGGTCATGGTAGTGAGAATACTCCAGAAAGTTTGAGTTAGTGTACCTGCAACGTGGAGTGTTGTTGCAGGCGGTGAAGGGATGCGAAGATCCCCTGGTGTTTATTAGCGGAGCAATCCGAGCAGGTAGCTACCGTAACCACTCTTGACGAGGGGGGTAGCAATGTCGCGCAACTGCTCATCGGAAAGCCAACCGTGGCGCCATGCAATTTCCTCCGGGCAACCAACTGACAGGCCCTGACGGCTCTGAACAGTGCGGATGAAGTTAGTGGCGTCAGCGAGTGAATCAAAGGTCCCGGTGTCGAGCCACGCGGTACCACGAGGCAGAACCTCAACCTTCAGTTTACCCTGTTCCAGGTAGACGCGGTTGAGGTCAGTGATTTCCAACTCACCGCGCGGGGAAGGCTTGATCTGACGTGCATACTCTACAACCTTCGAGTCGTAGAAGTACAGGCCCGGAATAGCGTAGTCGCTCTTGGGGTTTTCAGGCTTCTCCTCAATGGACAGTGCATTGAAGTCCTCATCGAACTCCACCACACCGTAGGCGCGAGGATCAGCAACCTGGTAAGCAAAGACGGTCGCGCCGTCCTTCTGCTCGTAGGTGGCAAGCTGAGTGCCCAGGCCGGGGCCGTAGAAGATGTTGTCACCGAGCACGAGTGCTACAGGGTCGTTGCCAATAAAGTCGGCACCGAGAATGAATGCCTGTGCCAGGCCATCCGGAGAAGGCTGCACCTTGTATTCGAGATTAATACCGAAACGGGAACCGTCACCGAGCAGTCGCTGGAACTGCTCCTGATCGGTAGGGGTGGTAATAATCAAAATATCGCGGATACCCGCCAGCATGAGAGTGGACAGCGGGTAGTAAATCATCGGCTTGTCATAGACCGGAGTGAGCTGCTTGCTAATACCCTGAGTGATAGGGTGCAAACGGCTTCCGGTGCCGCCGGCAAGAATAATTCCCTTCATAACTTCTTATTGTGTCATGTTTATCTCTTCGTTGAGGCATAAAAATTGCTATTTAGGCAGGTAAAATATACCGTATGGCTCACATTCTTGTTACCGGCGGTGCTGGTTTTATTGGTTCGAACTTTGTTCACCACCTCATCGATAACACTGATCATACTATTACTGTGCTGGATAAGATGACCTACGCCGCAAACGCTGCGTCTTTGGAGGGTCTTCCTGAATCCCGCTTCAAGCTCATCGTAGGCGACATCGCCGACCGCGAGCTGGCTGACGAACTGGTCGGCAAGGCAGACGCTGTTGTCCACTACGCTGCGGAATCGCACAACGACAACTCCCTGTCCAACCCTGAACCGTTCATTCACACTAACCTCATCGGTACTTTCAGCCTCCTGGAAGCAGTCCGTAAGCACGGCACTCGCTACCACCACATCTCCACCGACGAGGTCTTCGGCGACCTCGAGCTGGACAATCCGGCAAAGTTTACCGAAACCACCCCCTACAACCCCTCTTCCCCTTACTCCTCCACTAAGGCAGGCTCCGACCTGCTCGTGCGCGCATGGGTCCGCTCCTTCGGTATTGAAGCAACCATCTCTAACTGCTCCAACAACTACGGCCCCTACCAGCACATCGAGAAGTTCATCCCCCGCCAGATTACTAACATCCTCTCGGGTCTGACCCCGAAGCTGTACGGCGAGGGCCTGAACGTTCGTGACTGGATTCACGCATCCGACCACTCTTCTGCTGTGCTGCGCATCCTGGAGCAGGGCAAGATTGGTGAAACCTACCTCATCGGTGCAGACGGCGAAGAGAACAACATCATCGTTCTGCGCACCATCCTGCGCCTGATGGGCAAGGACGAGAACGACTTCGAGCACGTGGTTGACCGCCCCGGTCACGACCTACGCTACGCAATCGACGGTAGCCGCCTGCGTGCAGAGCTCGGCTGGGAGCCGAAGTTTACCGACTTTGAGTCCGGTCTTGCCGACACCATTAAGTGGTACACCGAGAACCGCGGCTGGTGGGAGCCCCTGAAGGCTGAGGTTGAGGCGAAGTACGCAAAGGCTGGCCAGTAATGACCAAGGAATTGAAGGTTACTGAAACCGAGATTCCCGGCCTGCTCATCATTGACCTGCCGGTTCACGGTGATAACCGCGGCTGGTTCAAGGAAAACTGGCAGCGCGAGAAGATGGTCGCAGCCGGTCTGCCCGACTTCAATCCCGTCCAGAACAACATCTCGTTCAACGCTTCGGTAGGTACCACCCGCGGTATCCACGCCGAGCCGTGGGATAAGTACGTTTCTGTCGCGACCGGCCGTATCTTCGGCGCGTGGGTTGACCTGCGTGCCGGCGAATCCTTCGGCAAGGTCGTCACCGTGGAGCTGGGCCCGGACACCGCAATCTTCGTGCCCCGCGGCGTGGGTAACTCCTTCCAGACCCTGGAAGAGAACACCGCCTACACCTACCTGGTGAACGACCACTGGTCGGCGGACGCAGTATCCGGCTACAGCTTCCTGAACCTTGCCGATGAGACCGTCGCAATCGACTGGCCCATCGACCTGGCGAAGGCAGAGCTCTCCGAGAAGGACCGTAACCATCCGCGTCTGAACGAGATCAAGCCCCTGGAAGCCGACCCGATCCTGATCATTGGCGCGGGCGGTCAGCTCGGCACCGAGCTGGTTCGCCAGCTCACCGAGCAGAACGTACCCTTCCTGGCTGTGGATCGCGACCGCCTCGACCTGGGCAAGCCCGAGCAGTGGCGCGACGCATTCCGCTGGCGCTCCTTCCGCGCGGTCATCAACGCTGCAGCATACACCGCAGTGGATCAGGCAGAAACCCCCGAGGGTCGCCGCGACGCCTGGGCAACTAACGCCCTGGGCGTGAGCGCTCTTGCCTCCATCTGTGAAGAAGCTAACCTGCCGCTGGTTCACGTATCCACCGACTACGTCTTTGACGGATCCCTGCCCCTGGGCGAGGAATACCCGGAGGATTACCCCCTGGCACCGCTGAGCGTCTACGGCGCGTCCAAGGCTGCCGGTGAGGTTGCCGCTACCGCATGGCGTAAGCACTACACCCTGCGCACCAGCTGGGTTGTTGGCGCTGGCAAGAACTTCGTTGGCACCATGGCATCCCTGGCTGAGCGAGGTATCGACCCCTCCGTGGTCGCCGACCAGTGGGGCCGCCCGACCTTCACCCAGGACCTGGCAGCAGCAGCCCTGCACCTGCTCTTTTCCGGCGCTGAATACGGCACTTACAACGTGTCGAACACCGGTGAAGTCATCAACTGGGCACAGTTCGCTCGTGCAGTGTACGAGGGCACCGGCCACGACCCGGCACGAGTGAGCGACACCACCAGCGAGGAATACTTCGCCAACGCTGAGCTCTTCGCTCACCGTCCGACGAACTCGGCAATGGACCTGTCCAAGCTGATTGCTGCAGGCTTCACCCCGCGCGATCACCGCGAGGCGCTCGCCGCCTACCTTGCAGAAATGGGCTCCTAATCCTCTAGGATTTGGCCCTATATCTGCTGACAACAGCATAAAAGGCGTGAAAAGCGCCATATCACAGGTTCCCGGCCCTTGAAGAAGAGCCGGGAACCTGTACAATATTGTCTTGGCCAAGGCGGTGGAATACACGAAACGTGTAGGTCCGTAACTGACGGTGGCTGGTTGGAAAGAGATTTCTGGCGCCAGTCCCTATTCCACTTGGCGCATAACTTCTAACCAAGAAAGGGTGGACAACTCATGTCAGATACCATCAAAATTTCAGCTACCGTACGTAGCGACTTCGGCAAGGGCTACGCGCGCCGCATCCGCATGGCAGGCGACATCCCCGCCGTCATCTACGGCCACGGCGAAGAGCCCAAGCACGTAGTACTCCCCGGCCACGCAACCACCCTGGCTGCCCGCGTCCCCAACGCTATCCTCGACCTCGACATCGAAGGTGAATCACACCTCGCAATGATCAAGGACATCCAGCGTCACGCAATCCGCCCTGAACTGCAGCACATCGACCTGCTGACCGTTAAGCGCGGCGAGCGCGTTGAGATTGAGGTTCCTGTACACGTTGAAGGCGAGCCTGCTGTTGGCGCCGTTGCTAACCAGGAAGAAACCGTTCTTCTGGTTGAAGCTGACGCACTGAAGGCACCCGAAGCTTTGACCGTGAGCATCGAAGGCCGCGAAGCTGGCGCTCACGTTCTGGCATCAGACGTTGAACTGCCCTCAGGCGTAACCCTGGTTGCAGACGCTGAACTGCTGATCGTTAACGTTTCTGAGCCCGAGGAACTCGACGTTCCCGAGCCCGGTGAAGAAGGCGAAAACGCACCCGAGGGTGACATCGTTGAAGCTTCCGAGGAATCAGATCAGGCTGGCGAAGCTCACGACTCAGATAACTCAAAGCACTAGACCGCGCCCTGCGCCTAGCGCAACAATGATTTGTGGATGGCCCGCCGCTACCTCTCTTCTGAGGTGGTAGCGGGCCATACTCATAGAATGGTGTAGTCCATGAATTTTCTAAAAACCTTTTACAGCGCCGTGG
Source organism: Rothia sp. HMSC061E04 (assembly GCF_001813685.1). NCBI lineage: Bacteria > Bacillati > Actinomycetota > Actinomycetes > Micrococcales > Micrococcaceae > Rothia > Rothia sp. HMSC061E04. The sequence continues at coordinate 131,177 of NZ_KV813703.1, forward strand.
AAAGGGCGAAGATATGTCTGATGCGTGGCTCATTGTTGGTCTAGGAAACCCCGGCCCCAACTACGCTAAAACCCGCCACAATATTGGTCAGATGGTTCTGGACGAGCTCGCCAAGGAAGTTGGCGGCAGCTTCAAGAAGCACTCCAAGGCCTCCGCGGTTGTGGTGGAGGGGCGCCTTGGCTTTGGCGGGCCCAAGGTCATCCTCATGAAGTCCCTCGGCTACATGAACACCTCCGGCGGCCCGGTCAGTGCCGTTGCCAAGTTCTACGGCATCGACCCCGACCACATCATCGTTGTGCACGATGAACTCGATATCCCCTTCGACACCATTAAGCTCAAGATTGGTGGGGGAGAGGGCGGCCATAACGGTCTGCGCGATATCACCAAGGTGCTGGGCACCAAGGACTACTACCGTGTACGCACCGGCATCGGTCGTCCTCCCGGACGCATGGACACCGCAGACTTCGTGCTCAAGCCCTTCAGCAGCACCGAAGCGAAGGACCTGCCCTTCCTCATCTCAAACGCAGCGGATGCAACCATGATGCTCGTGAAGGAAGGCCTGCTGGCAACCCAGCAGCGCTACCACGGAGCAGGCTCCTAGCCCTATGACCTGTGCCGGGTAAATGCGGAACTGGGGTGACGCATGATGCGGGCCGATGCGTGAACTAGGCTCTACCTAACTATGCAAGAGCCCGGTGAGGGAATAAGCTAGAAAAGAATGACGTTATACGCTCCACGACAGGAAAATACCCGACCCGTGGAGCGTATGAGCGAGAGAAGAAGGTACCCGTGGCTGAATACTCCACCCCCGCCAACACCCCGCTGAGCGACGAGATCGTACGCCAGCTTCGCCAGGACTTCCCGATCCTCAACACTGAGGTCAACGGGCACCCCTTGGTCTACCTGGATTCGGGGGCGACCAGCCAGAAACCCCTTCAGGTTCTCGACGCAGAACGCGACTTCTACCTGCACGCTAACTCCGCCGTACACCGCGGCGCCCACACCCTCGCGGTCGAAGCAACCGACCTGTTTGAGGATGCGCGCATCACCGTCGCGAACTTCGTCGGTGCCACTGACGAAGAAATCGTGTGGACCTCCAACGCAACCGAGGCACTGAACCTGGTTGCCTACTCCATCGGCAACTCCTCCCAGGGCATCGGCGGTCCCGCCGCAGAGCGTTTCGCGCTGAAGCCCGGCGATGAAATCGTCACCACGGAGATTGAGCACCACGCGAACCTAATTCCCTGGCAGATTCTTGCCCAGCGTACCGGCGCAATTCTGCGCCACATCCCCTCCACCGAGGACGGTCAGCTCGACTACGCGGCAGCCGAGAGCATCATCAACGAGAAGACCCGCATCGTGGCGTTCACCCACGTCTCGAACGTGACCGGTGCGATTACCGATGTGCCCCGCATGGTCGCCATGGCGCGCAAGCACGGCGCGCTCGTCGTACTGGACGCCTGCCAGTCCGTACCGCACATGCCCGTAGACTTCCACGCCATGGATGTCGACTTTGCTGCATTCTCCGGCCACAAGATGCTGGCCCCCACCGGTATCGGCGCCCTCTACGGCCGTGCTGAACTGCTCGAGGCTCTGCCGCCCTTCCTGACCGGTGGCTCCATGATTACCCGCGTGGGTCTGCAGGACGCCGAGTACATGCCCGCCCCCATCAAGTTTGAGGCAGGTACCCAGCGCGTCTCGCAGGCAGTCGCTTTCGCCGCTGCTGTGCGCTACCTGCAGCACCTGGGGACGGAGAACGTCGAGGCGTGGGAACACGAACTGAGCGCCCGCCTGGTTGAGGGAGTTCAGAAGATTGACGGTGTGCGCCTGCTCGGTCCCACCGACCCCACCAAACGTGCCGGCCTGGTATCCCTCGCCATCGAGGGCGTGCACCCGCACGATGTAGGTCAGCTGCTCGACACCCAGGGCATCGCCGTGCGCGTGGGTCACCACTGTGCCCAGCCGCTGCACCGCTACGCCGGCGTGACCGCGTCGACCCGTGCCTCCACCTACATCTACAACACCACCGAAGATGTGGACGCTTTCCTGAAGGCACTCGCCGAGGTACGCCCCTACTTCGGCTTTTAAAGCAGACGCGTTAGAAGCTAACGCCCCAATTTTTCAGCATACCAACTGACGGAAGAAGATCACCGTGTCTCTTGAATCCCTGTACCAGGAAATTATTCTGGAGCATTCTAAGCAGCGCAGCGGCGAGCACCTCGTAGAGGTACCCGCCGGCCATGCAAGTGCCGATAACCACCAGTACAACCCCACCTGCGGCGACGAAATCAACCTGCGCGTGGTGCTCTCTGACGAGCTGAAAGACGGCGAGAAGACCATCGAGTCAATCTCCTGGGAAGGCGACGGTTGCTCCATCTCCATGGCTGCCGCCTCCGTGCTCTCTGAAATGGCTCCCGGGATGACCACCTCCGAGCTGCAGAGCCACGTGGATGTGTTCCGCGAGATGCTGCGCTCGCGCGGTAAGGTGACCCTGGACGAAGAGGAGTACGGCGATATGGCGGCTTTCTCAGGCGTTTCGAAGTTCATGGCGCGCGTGAAGTGCGCGATGCTTTCGTGGGTTGCGGTTGAGGAAGCTACTAAGGAAGCATCCGCAAAGAGCTAATTCTTTGCCGAGAGGGTAGGCCGGGTTGTTCGGTAAGTAGCCAATACTTGAACGCCAATCGAAAATATCTAATGGAACCATCGACAATATATTGCATGGATGTGTAATGTTTTTCGATGAATTTTTAGCCGTGAGCATCGAATGAGACTCGAGTCGAGGATCTACACCCTACTCTTTTTTGATATAAGATTTCATTGATATAAATCAATATGATGAAAATATGAGGCGGATACTACACTGTATCCGCCTCATATTTATATCTTTCCCTTTTTCCTTCAAAAAGGTGACTGGTAAAATAAAAGGACGAAGGGCGCCCAACCAGCACCCTCGAGAAACTCTTTTCGGACCCGCATATTCTCATGTGATAGCGAGAAGAAAAACAGCTTAGAGAGAATATTTTCTCAGTGCTGAACATTCTTCGCTAATTCTCGTGCTTTCACTACAGATATCGGTTATATTTCTCACCCCTTCCGGTACTTCAACCACACCGGAATAACCATCGCCGCTACCAACCACAAGGAAGCCCCATGATTATTGGCTACGCCGCAGGCGCTTACGACCTTTTCCACTACGGCCACCTCGAGATTCTCCGCAAGGCTAAGGAAAACTGCGACTACCTCATTGCAGGTGTCGTGCACGATGACGTTCTGGAAGTGACCAAGGGCCGCCGCCCCGTCATCCCCATCGAAGAGCGTGCCGCCATCGTCAGCCACATCGACTACGTGGACGAAGTGCACGTCGAAACCACCCCCGACAAGCTCGAAACCTGGAAGCAGAAGCCCTTCAACGTCTTCTTCAAGGGCGACGACTGGAAGGGCACCGAAAAGGGCAACGCCCTGGAGGCACGCTTTGCAGAGGTCGGCGTGGAAGTACACTACTTCCCCTACACCGAGCACACCTCCAGCACCAAGCTGCGCAAGGTCGTTGACCTGCTCGAAGCAGAACACGACCTGCGCGTAGAGATGCGCCGCTTCGCTGAACTGCTCGGTGAGCGCGAATACTCCGAGGCGATCGTCGCTTCCTAACGCTCCTACACCCTCGTAGGTGCGTTAGAGCTCATAAGACTCATAAAGACACAAAGAAGATCCCCGCCGTAAGTACTTACGGCGGGGATCTTCTACATATTGGCGGTATATCAGCTACACCTCAAAGGTGAGCGTCTCATAAGCTTTAGCGCTGTGCCAGCCACTTCTCAGCGGAGGAGCCCAGAACCTTCAGCACACGGCCAACCTGCGGCTCAGCAGCGGCTGCAATCTTCTTGCCCACCAGCGGGATGGAGCAGGAGACTTCACCGTTGACGTCCAGGCGGGTCTGCTCACCCTCGGGGGTCAGCTTCTGAGTAGCCTGAGCGGACACGGGCACGCCGTTGACCTTGACCTCAGTGGAAACGGTGCGGGATCCGTCAGCAGCCGGTGCGCTTACGGTGTCCACCTGGGTCATAGCAACGCCGTTGCCGACGAACTTACGAGCGATGTCCGGCACGCGCTCAGCGGGCACGGTACGCTCAGTGGTTGCGGTGAACTCAGCGGAGGTGTCACCGGAAACGGAGAAGCTACCGAACTCCACGCCAACCTCGGAGCATACGAAGCGTGCGAAATCCTCGTTAGAGAACGCCTCGATAACCTGCTCAACGCTTGCGTTGATAACGGTCGATTCCTGAACTGCCATAATTGTTCCTTTCGTAGTGCGCGAAAACCCCGCGCATTATCCCTTCTAAGGATACGGTGCGCGGGGTTTCGCAACCAATGTAAAGACGCGAATCCACCTGAGAATATGCCGTGAACAAGGGAAAATGTCCGCAGCCTCTCACAGGGGGGTGGAGGATTCGCATGCCGGTCTAAAAATGCGGGAAACACCTCCGAGTGGCTCCCACAACGCATCACTAAGGATGCTGGGTTTAGAAAGCTAAAGCTTTTAGACGCTGGTTAGGTGCTAGGAGCCATCGCGTCGATGCGAGCCATCTCAGCCTTACCCGCACGGTGTGCGCGAGCAGCCTGCTTCAGGCGACCCCAGAAGGAATCCTTGCGGTGGGTCTTGCCAGCGAGCAGATTCTGCAGTTCCTCGCCCAGCTGCGCTGCAGAAATCTCCGGGGTGGAGATGTAGGGCTCAGCGGTGCGGAACAGAGAGGGGTTCGCCAGAGCAAAATCCAGCTTGTCGAAGAGGTCTTCGCGGCTTTCAACAACAACAGCGTGACCGCGCTTCTCCATCAGAGCGGTGAAGGGGACCTGGTGGTTGTCAACGACCTCGTCGAACTCTGCGCGGCGCGGAACAGCCAGGGGCAGAGCGCCGGTACGGCGTGCATCCTGGATGGATCCGGGACCGCCCTGAACCAGTACTACGCGTGCGGTTGCATAGTAGTCCAGTAGTTCGGAGGCGGGAAGAAGCTTAAGGTTGTCTGCGTGCTTAATGGGCGCAGTGTGGCCATGCTGCACGAGGCAGGTGACCTCGGGGTGAGCCTCAAGATAAGCCTCAACCCAACGCAGGAGACGATCAAAAGTGTGAACGTCGGTGCCGAGGGATACCACCAAATCGTAAGTCTTAGTAGGAATACGAACGGGCGCGACGGCAGGGGTAAATACGGGCAGGTCGAACTTGGAAGTATCAACGCTGACGCGGGGGAAGTTCTGAATAGACATAGCCTATTCCTCTCTATGTATTTATCGGTAGTAACCCCGTATACCTGACGCAAAAATCCGGAGGGTATCATTGGTATACGCGGCGGCGTCGTGCCGGAGAAAATGGTGAGTAATCTCCGCATACGCTTCTCTGGCGAGTGGTTAGTTCGCTTGGATGGTGAGTCCACAGTGGAGCGCACGACTTATGGTATCTGTATGTATTAATAAATACTATACCCTGAAAATAATGCCCTCAGCACACGCGAGGACGCTATTTCCAGGATAAATTCATCACTCTTAGAAAATGGGATGAATCACACGAGAATCAGGGAAATTCTCCTGCTGTTCCTCGCTCTGAACAATAATTCGATCAGCAAAGGTGTACAGCATCTTGCCGGTCATCGTCGGCAGAGTCGGGCGGTCAAAACACTCAATATAAAGAGTCTTTACGCCAAAGAGTTTAGCCGCCACAAAGAAAGGAACGGCAACACCGGCGCCGGCAGAAACAACCGCATCCGGACGTTCCTTTGGAAAAATACGAAATGCCAAGAACAGATTACGAATAGCGTTCTTAATATTTCGAGTGGTCGGGTAATAAGCCCAATAGGTCTTCTCATTAGCCAGAGAAGATTCAACATCGGGCTGCTTAAAGCTAACCCACACGCGGTCATAATCCTGCCACGCAGCAGAAGTAGCCGTCAGATGCTTCAAATGTCCGCCACTGCTAGAAACCAGCAGAAGCTTCTTCTTCGGTGCCTGAGAGGAAATTGCCTCAGTCATAGTGTTCTCCTAAAGCCCATACAAGAGAAAAGTAAGAAGAGAAGATAAGGGTGAGCTGACGGGTCCAGCAACGCCTACATCAACAGACCTGCTACAACAGATCCGCCTCAACAGGCGTTACCGACCCTACACTCAAGGACGAAGGATGAACCCGCACAGAGGCGAGGCATCCATCAATAGACCCCGATTACGCGCGGTCCAGTTATTCGCGGTCCAGGAAAACAGCCAGAGCGTTCACGCCCTCAAGCTGATCCAGCTGAGCGAAAAGCTCGCGAACCTGTTGCAGAGAAGTAGCCGCAGTCACCGGAACCAGAGCCACGCCGCCAGCCTGAACGAAACGCAGCTGGGTTGACAGGGGAGTAGCGGTGCTCAGGCTAATCACCAGAGGAGTCTCGCTTTTCTCAACCAGCGACTCGGGAGTGTGACGGGTCAGAGCGTCACGGACCGAAGCGTAATCGGTGAAACGTGCGTACTCGGTGGGCAGAACACGCTGCAGCATCTGGTACAGGTTCTCAACGCTGCGGTCAGTACCGGGCAGAATGACAATGCCGGATGCACCAGCACTCTTCACATCGCCATCGGGAACGCCAATGGTGCGCAGCAGCATGAACGCGTCATTCGCTTCAGAAGAGGAACCCAGCTCGTGAACCGGGATACCAGCATCTTCCAGACGGTCAGCGTATCCAACGTGACGCATGGTGCGGTCACGGCCGTAAGCCAGTACAGCACCAATCAGCAGACCGGCAACAGCACCAACAATAGCCATCTTTACCGGGCCAAGAGCCGAGGAAGAAGCAGGAACCTGAGCCTCGCTTATCACGCGGCCACCGGTGGTGGAAGTCAGCTGGATCTGGGCGCGACGCTCCTGCAGCTGAGAAAGCAGACCCGCACGGCCGTTATCACCCTCGAGAGCAGAAATCTGCTCATCAATCTGGTGCAGAGCAGAATCAACGCTGCTCTTCAGAGACTCGGAACGAACCTGCAGGTACGCGTTTGCCATAGCGTTAGCGTAACGTGCAGCTTCAGCGCCGTTGGGGCGGGTTACATCAATATCCAGCACCGCAGTCTGGGAGGTACCGGTCACCTTGACGGAGTTCATCAGGCGGCTGGTCAGCTGAGCCTCAGAGAGGGTATCGCCATTAGCAATCAGAGACTTCGCGGCGTTCTGCGCAACCTCACGAGAGGAAGCAACGCGAGACTCGGTAGCAATATCCACCTTCGCGGAGTTAGCGCTACCGGTACCGGCGGGATCAACCACCAGCGGGTAAACAATCAGCGAAGCCTTAGAAGTGTACTTGCTATTGGTCATGTAGCCGTAGGCGGCACCCGCCACAGCGAAAACCACGACCGACAGCAGAATTAGCAGACGGTGTCGGAAAATGCGACGTACCTGGCTGCCAAGGGTAACCGAGGAGGTATGAGAGGTGTTATCCATGAGGACATCCTAGAGGAAGAGAAACGGACACTAAATATCGGAGAAAAACGTGAAGAAGCGGAAGGCTTAAGACTTCGCGCGGCGGGCGGAGAGGAAACGCTCAATACCGAGAGCCTTACGGAAGCGGTACAGCACCGCACCGTACACCGGAACGAGCAGCACCACGTACACGATGAGGCCCAGAACGCTCTGACCCAAGAAGGTCAAAGACACCAGAGCACACGCTGTCGGAACAGCCGCACCCAAGAAGAGCGAAGGAGCCATCTCACGGAGCGAAGCACGAATACCAACAAGACGGAACACCTGGTAGCTCGCCAGGAAGGTGTCAATCAGCAGAGCAGAAGCCCAAGCCGTCACCGCACCGTACAGGCCCCAGACCGGAACCAAGGTGAAGTTCAAGGTCACAGCCACCACCAGCGAGGAGAGCTTGTTTAACAGCTGCCAGCGACTCTTACCGCTCATCAGCAGAACAGACTGCACACCACCGGCACTCATCGACAGCATCGCCGCCGGGCAAATCACCCAGAGAATACCGGCGCCAGCCTCAAAGCCCTTACCGAAGAAGCCCAGAAGAACCGGACCAAAGAACGCCAGGGAGAGGTAGAACGGCCAAGACAACGCAGTCAACACGCGAGTGGTCGAAAGGAAAATCTCTCGAGCACGATCCAGCTGACGAGTAGCCAACGCTGCGCTGATAGACGGGCCGGTCACCACGCGGCCGGTGTGCTCAATCATGGCACCCACACGAACACAACGGTTCACAGCACCATAGACACCACCGGCAGCGGCACCCAAGAACGCCGCCACCACCAGCACGTCAATCCATTCCAGGATGGTCTCCACAACGGTAGCGACACCGCGTGCAGAGCTGAAACCCCAGAACGAACGGAACGTCTCGGTCGGAGAATCCTCAGAAGGAAGAACCTCCACATGCTCCTCGGAAGGGAACGCCCGCTCCAAACGCCACAGGGCAACCACCGCAGTAATTGCCACCGGAACAGTCCAGGCGTACACCAGATCCATGAGCTGACCCGAGAACAGAACCACCAAACCCACCGCCGCAAAACGCAGAGTAGGAAGCAGAACATTCTGCAGGAGCGTAAAGGTCACCACACGATGCAGACCGCGTAGCGCGCCGAAGAACACCGTCATCAGCGCCGCCACCAGAATGAAAGCCGAGCTGACACGCATTGCCGCCTGATACTCGGGAGCCATCGGCACAAGCTCGGTGTAGATGTACACACCCGCCACCAGAAGTACCGAAGTCACCAACGAAGGAATCAGACCGTAACGGATCAGCTGCGGAAGCACACCGTAACGACCCAGCGCACGCTGAGCGCTCATCGTACGAACCAAGCCAGTATCCGCACCGAAGGTCACCAGCGAAATCGAAATCGCGAACAACGCCATCAGACGGAAAAACTCGCCCGAGCCCTCAGCGCCGATACCGTTCGACACCACCATCGTGGTCACGAACGCGATACCCGCACCGTACATCACGCATAGAGAAGCAAGAGAGCCGCTCTTCGCGAGGCTGGGCTGCTTACCCTTCCCAGGAGTTTTCTTAACCGGTGCGCTCTTCGCGGACGCGCTATCGGTTTCAGCCACTGCGACGGACGAATCCGTCTTCTCGCACTGAACCTTGTTGGCAGACTCAGCAGTAGCCGGGGCAACCCGCCGGGAACCAGCCAGATGAGCACCCGCTACAGCGGTAGCGTTCGCCGCTGAAGAACCTGCTGCCGAAGTACCTGACCCCAAAGAACCTGCCTCCACAGAATCGGGCAACGATTCCTCAGAAGCAAAGCCTCGAGCCGGAGGCACAATCGACAGCGCCGTGGTCGCAGGAAAACGACCGGAACGGATATCGTCCACCGTCGGAGCAAACTCATCGGCAGAAGACTCTGCCAGCGAGTCAGCCTGCTCCACTACCGGTTCCACGTACTCGCCGCTCTCACGCAGACGTGCACGGCGGCTAGGGTGACCGCCCGTCGAATAGGCGTCATCGAAAGCTGAAACCGCAGTGGTCTCTAAACCACGAGGGGACTGGTTCTTCGTCATAGCTGCTCACCATCCCGGATGGAACGGATACACGCCATCGATGCGAGCATCAGAATGGTCAGCTGGGCAATATCGAAGCTGTAGAAGATGAAGACAACACAGCACGCTACCGGCACGCTATGCAGCCAGTACCCGGAGGTGGTCTTCACTCGCGCGCCGCTTGCCACAGTGCACACCATGAAGAGCGCGAACAGCGCCAGACCCACGAAGCCGAAGCAGAACATCAGAGTCCATAGATACCCCTGGGTACCCATCGACACACCAATGCTCGGTTCCATACGCGGAGTGCCGTAACCAATAATCGGGGACTCCAAGGTCGCCTTCCAGGTGGCGCTGTATAGCGCCGCACGGCCACCGGTGGAGTCCGAGTAGTCCTGACGACCCAGAATATTGTCCACGGTGCCCGACGCAAAGAGCGTCATAACCACAGCTGCGATTGCCGCAACGCCCATACCCACCGCACGCCAATTAGCCGCCAGGAACTGACGCAGTAGTACGTATGCTGCGCTGATACCCAGACCAATGAACATACCGCGGTTACTGGTCGCAATCGCCGGCACGGTAGAAAGCGCCATACCGATCAGCAACGCAATACGTAGCCAGATGGAACGCAAGCGAAGCAAACACGCCAGCATCACCGGGGTGAGCAGGGTGTACGCCAGACCCCAACTATTCGCGTAAGGGAAGGGCGCGGAGGGGCGAATATACGCCTCGGGCGCACCCCAAGGACGCTGAACCTCAGCCAGGGGAGGAAGCATATAGTCGCGCACCAGCGGGTTCTGCATAAAACCAGCAGGCATGATGAAGCTCATCGGAGTACGCAGACGGAACTCGGGGAAGAGAACACCACCGTAACCCAGAACAATCAGGGTCACCCACAGAGTCGCCAGACCACCCAGCAGCCTATTGATGCTAATAGAGGATCGCGCGTTGTAGTAGTACAGGGCGTAAATGCCGGCACTGAGAATATTTACAAAGCGCAGACCCCAACCAATAATGTCGGTGGAACGGGTCAGCGCAAGGGCCGCAACAACAACCCACACGCAGAATGCGCCCCACACCCATAGGGAGCCGGGCACACGCACATTACCTCGAATAATGAGGTAAAAGAGCATGATTGCTGCCAGAACCAGCGGCGCAATCTGAAGCAAACCCAGAGCCCACAGCGCCGGGAAGCCGTACAGCAACGCCAGCAGAGGCCAGGCGGGGAGCTTCTTCTGCGCCGTAGATACCGGGCGGTTACGCGCGCGGGCACGCAGAATACCGCTGGGTGGCGTACTAGCCGACCCTGCGGAATCCTTCAGCGCCGCCGGCGAAGCACCCGGTTGAGAAAGAACGGAAGAGGAAACCATGTCTGTGCGATACCTGGTTAGAGACCTCGACCGGTCTTCTGGACGAGATCAAGAAGAGTAGCAGGCTTAATAAGACCGGTGGACACAACATACGCCGCCCAAGCACGAAGCTGCATGGGGTCGCGGCGCAGAGCCGCGCGAGCGTAGACACGCGCCTCCTTGTTGTTGCCCAGGGATGCCTGAGCGTAGGCAATCTGACCGGCGATACGTGCCAGACCCTTGGGATCCTGCTCGAATTCAGGGAACTTACGCAGAATGTAGCTCAGACCGTCAACCATGGACTGCCACTTGCCGGAGAAGAAGGAGGGGCGGTCCCAGAGCACCAGAATCAGCGGTTCGGGCACGCTCAGTACCTCGCCGTGGCGGGTTGCACGCAGCAACAGGTCGTAGTCTTCACCGTAGGCGGCGGGCAGTTCCTCATCGACCAGGCCGATGCGGGCGGGCTTACCGTCAACGCCGAGCAGATCCTCGCGAGAGTACAGCATGGCGGAGGGGTGAATTTCGGTAATGCGCGAACGCAGGAAGTCCGCGAAGGTTGCGCGCTCGGGTGCCAGGCGTACGATGTCCTGACCGCCGGAACGGACGGTAATACCCGAAGAGATAGCGGCTGCTTCGGGGTTTTCGCGCCAGAGAGCGACCTGCTGGGTGAGCTTGGAAGGCATCCAGTAGTCGTCGTCATCACAGAAGCCAATCATCTCACCGCTGGAGGCGATGATGCCGCTATTGCGGCCGCCAGCCAGCCCGCCGGAACGGGTATTGGAGACAATCTTCAGGGCACGGTTTTCGCCGACCTCAATGTCCGCAAGGCGGTCGGGCTCAACACGGTCAAAGACGACAACAACTTCAACGAAACCGCGGTAGCTCTGCTCAAGGATGGAGCGGACAGCCACACGCAACAGCTCGGGGCGCTTGCCGTTGGTCGCGATAACGGCGGAAACAGCAGGGTTGCGAGAGGTGAAGTGCATCATTGGGATTCTCCTTACTCAGCGGGGGTCGCGAGGCTAACGTACTTGCGACGCATGGACAACAGGACGGTTGCGGCATTAGCTAGCAGAAGCAGCGCGTAGACGATAACGAATACGGGGCCGAAGCCAACGAAAATGTAAATCCAGCAGAGGGTGCCAGCGTCCATGTGCAGGTTGATGAAGGAGCGCAGGGGGCCACCGGTGGGCGGTGCCGCGGTTTTGCGGTTGTTGCGCAGCTGTTCAGCCAGAATCTGGCTCATGAAGTGACCGGCGGTCAGCGCGGTGAAAATCATGGGCATGGCAATGATCCAGCCGTTGAAAGCGCTAGATCCGGTGAAGGAATAGTGTGCCGGGTACAACAGGAAAGAGAGCAGAGTTGCCATGTGCACGGAGGGCACACGGATGGAGTCGACCACGTGGTCGAGCCACTCACCGGCGGGGGAGGACGCGCCGGTCACGCGAGCAACCTGGCCGTCAGCAGAGTCCAGACCATAACCGAGGGCGAAGAGTAGTGCAACGCAGATACCTACACCAATGCTGGGCGGGCAGGTAATCAGAACGATGAGGCCTGCCGCGGAACATGCAGCGGAAATAGCGGTGACGCCGTTGGGGGTGATGCCCAGAGCGACAGCGGCCGCAGCGAAGTAACGTGCTACTCGGCGGTTGACCCAGCGGGTGTAGGCGGGAACGCCAATGCCGGGCTTCTGCGCTGCTTCAAGAGAGCGCAGAGTGTGAGAAAACTTCGTAGAAAATCCCGATGCGGGCGCGGAGTTTGGGGTGTGAGGTGCCTCAGAAGTGGACATGCACATTCCTTTTTAATCGGTGAGAGGAGTGAAGGAGAGTGAATTACTCCCTTTCGGGGTGGTCGCGAGAAAGTCCGGAAGTCCCGCGCGTGAAAAAAGAGGTGGTTGGTCCCTTTTTTCACATACTCCACTATATAGATATTTTACAACGAGATAAAGTGCAACAGGGGACGTGTGGTCAGGGTCAACAATTGTGTCGTAAAAAGCCCCTGACAATGCTCTTTGGTGCAGATTTGCGGGATCCTTCGGGCAGGTTTAGCGTGCTGTTAGACGGGGGTTATCGGCACTTTGTTCCCGTGAATTGTGGATTTAGAAAACATTTCTGAACATTGTGCAGAGATGCACATAACAGAAACACAAATTATGGGAATAAATGATGCAAAAAACACGGAAAAGTGGGGAGCATACGCAAATGGGGTTTGATTTCCTGAAATTTCAGAAAATCAAACCCCATTTAGCGAGATTGTCTAGAAGGTATTAGTCCCTTCGGAACTGAATCGGAACACGAGTTCCAACTCCGTTATTGAGAGCGCGTCGCTCACCCTGCTCAGCGGCAGCGTTATTCGCATTGTTCGCGTTATCAACCACGGGCTGCTCAGCCTCGTTTGCGGCGGGAGCTTCCGCCTCCTTGTCAGCTTCCTTCTCAGCGGGCTGCTCAGCAACCGGTGCCTTGGAGGTAGCCTGCAAATCGAAGCTCACATTCGGGCGAACGTTACGTCGGCTAATGCCCGGGTGAACCTCAACAGCGATGAGGTTCTCACCAGCCTTCAGCTGAGAAGCCGGAACGGTGAAGGTCACCGGAGTCTTCTGAGCCGTAGCGGTATCAATCGAGCTCGATGCAATCGCGCTATTCCACAGCTTTCCACGGGTGTCGAAGTTGGAACGACCAACCTCTTTACCGTTGACACCCACCGCAATAGCGTCATCCGCGTAGGTGGTCAGCACCAGGTCGCGGCTTGCCTGCTCACGAGTGAGCTGGATAGTGGTGTAGGCGTAGATATTGGGGCGGGTACGCAGAAGCGGAACCTTAACGGAGGTGTTAAGGTTACCGGAGCCGACACCAATCGGGGTCTTGCCGGTCTGCCATGCTTCCTGCGCGATATCTTCCAAGCTGAAGTGGAAGTTGTACTTCCAACCGTACTTACGGTTAGGAGCCTTGCTGGAGACCATGTACTTCCACTCGGACGTGTAGGGCAGAACAATCTGGTCCTTAGCGGCCTCGTCCTTCTGATCGTCCTTAGGAGTTTCTTCCTTCGGATTCTCAGGCTTGGGATCGGCGGGCTTAGGCTCCTCAACCTTCGGGTCCGGATCCTGGACCTTCGGTGCCTCAGTAGTCGCTTCTGCACTCGGGGTAGCGCTTGCCGAAGTACTGGGGTCAGCGCTCGCGGTCGGGTCAGCAGCTGCAGTCGGATCCACACTTGCCGTCGGGTCAGCGGTAGGAGTCTCGGTTGCGGTCTCCGTGGGGGTAGGAGTCGGGCGAACCGGAGCTACCTGAACCGGAGTGGATGCAGAGTAGTTATCCGAGCTGTCCACTGCACGCACAAAGTAACGTGCGTTATCGGTGTGGTCAATCTCGAACTTCGTACCCGAAGTGCTAGCGATAACTCGGTCATCACGCAGAATCTGGTAGCGGACACTACCGGTATCCTGCACGGCATCCCAAGTCAGAACGTCCTTATCGTCCTTCAGCTCAACCTTCAGGTTCTGCGGGGTAGGCGGAGGAGTCACGTCGCGAGCCTCAAAGCGCGCAAAACCGACGGTATCCTGAGTACCGTGAACACCCAGCGAACGGTGAATATCGCCGCCAACCCACAGGGTGCCCTTCGAATCCACGAAAGACTCCCAGATACCGAATCCGTGGTCACCCTTAATAGCAGGGGAGAACTCCGGCAGCATCTTACCGCTGTCCTTATCGAAAGCAGCAACCAGCTTGACCGAGTGAATCACGCTCGAACCGCCCACGGGGGTCCGCTTGTTACGCGAATCCTGGTAGAGGAAGTCGCCGCAGTGGCAGGCGCCGTAAATGGTGTTACCGTGCAGATGCAGATCCTGGAAGTCTCCACCATCGCGGGTAATCGCGGTGTAGGTGGGGGTCAAGGACGCCTTATCGTAACGAGAGATGAGGTGCTCAGTACCGCCCACCCAGACGCCGGTACCGGCATCCTGGACGTCGAACTGGAAACCCCAAATTTTGGTTTCATTACGCAGGTCAGAGACATTAGCGCCAGCAGGAATCTCAGAATGCTGGTACGCCCACGGGCTGCCCTTCTGCATATGCTGAGTAATATCAGCCACGCGGTAGGCAAGGCCGCCGTTGAGCCAGGTGAAGTAACCGGCTACGTAAACATGAGAGTTATCAGCGGAGGCGCTAATACCGTTGACAGTACCGTTGAACACCTGGCGCCAGTTACGGTCTATACTCACAATACCGGGCACACCGTTAGAAGGCTCGCCCAACTTAAAACGGGCAATATTGCGCGAATACGCCTCACCCGCCTTTTCACTTTCATAAATGTGGGTAAAGGTGCCGCCAATATACACGTAGTCACCCTGACGGTGAATGGTCTTCACCGTCATGACCTCGGTACGAATGCGATCTTCGACTTTAACCTGGGCCCATTCAGGGGCAACTTCACCGGTCGTAGCGTCAACAACGACGAAGCTCTCATGCTTCTTACCGTTAACCAGGGTAAAGGTGCCGCCAACCGCCAGACGGTTATTCGGCAGAGCCTCAACAGCCTTCACCTGACCATTAACAGTCAGCTTGAAGTCGCGGCGCAACTCGCCGGTTTCCGGGTCAAAAGCAGCAATATTAGATTGCGCAACATGCTCACCGGTAGAGGACTCAAGGTACTCGAAGTCGCCGCCAATAAACACGCTGGAGGTGCCGTTGCCGTGATCGACCTCGGTGATGGCCTCAACATAGGTGTTCATCTCGCCGGTTTTACCGGAGGCGGTCTTAGCACTGGTGCGCCAGCGCCAATCCGCCGAACGGCTACTGGGCAGGGCACGACGAGCGCTCGCCTGAGTACCGGAATCCGGGATAGCACCCAGATGCAAATCGTTCTGGGTCAGCTTCGGGCGCAGGAACATCTGGGTGTAACCGAAAGAGGTTTCACCGTTGCTTTCCTTACCGTAAATGTAGGAGTTCTGCGCATCGGTGATCGCCGGCTCAGAACCATCCTGGGAAATGGGAGCGTTCGCACCGTAACGGAAGCCCATACGGTAATCCTGCGAGACCATTTCCTCAAAGAGCATCGTCCTGAAGCCGTAGTTCTGGCCGCCCAGCATATGGTCCTGCCACTCGCCGTTAAGCCAGTCCCTGCGGCCATTCTCGTCGTAGGAAGAGAACTCGCTAGGGTTCGTGACGACCGCGTTAGACCAGACAGCGTTCGAACGCAGAGCCCAGGTCCACTCGGAGGTCTGCCGGCGGTCAACCGTAGCTTCCTGCCACTTGGTGCCCGAAGTGTTCAAGGCACGGCGGAAACGGTAGCCGTCAGGCAGCTGATCGGGGCGAGTACCGTTAAGCAGCTGAGAAATAGTGGTGCCCGAAAGCTGAATCGGGGTCTTCGCAGCGGGCAAGGAGCTCAGCGCCTTGCCCTGTTCAAGAGTCATACCGGAAGATGCGGGTGCGGCATCGCTGTAGAGCTGTGAAGTGTCACCCTGACCTTCATAGTTTTCAGTCCAGCCGTCGCGGCCCTCACCAATCTTGACCCAGCCGCCACCATCAGTTTCCTGATCGCAGTAGAACTGAGTCGGCTGGCTCATCGAAGGAGTGTACAGCCAATAGGCGCCGCTCTTTGCCTCGGGGTCAGCCTGCTTGGCTTCCCAACAGCTGGCGGCAGCACGCTCAGAGGTCGTGCCGTTGTAGAAAGCAGAGTCCCTTTTTTCCGCAGCCTGTTCGACAGCGGTACTCGGCGTAATAGCGGGGATAGCCAAAGGCAAAGCCAAAGCCGTAGCAATGCTCAAGCAAAGAGTTGAGCGAGTTATAGCAGAACGTGAAAAGCCGGAGCCCGTCATGCCAAGGTGGGCTTTCATAATATCTCCAAATGAATGCCAAGAAATGTTATCAAGTGCGCATCAACATTAATACGCTATGAACGACAATGCACGGTTTCCAACGAATCTTAGTTGGAAACCGGCATTTTTTATTAAACCCTAGCAGTCGGCGTTGTTCGGGAAATCGTGGGTTGCAATCTTCCACTGACCATCAACCTGAACAAGGGTATAAATATTGAGCGAACGCTTCGGAGAATTGTCATCCTTAACAGGCTGATTATTCTCGTCATAGATCTTCACCGCAGAAGAGTCCATGCATACTTCCAGCATGCGTGCGGGCTGACCCTTGTACTGGGTTTCAGTCATACGGGGAGTGTCCACCACAGTGGAAGAACCTTCATAGTGCCAGCCAGCCAGAGCGTACTCGGAAGCCTGCACAGCAAACTCAGCCGCAGCGGAATCTACGGCTACTGCCTCGATAGAACGAATCGTCTCATCGTCAAGAACAGCGCGAGCCTGCTCAACGTTCTGTCGCTCAGCTTCCTCATCGCTGGTCGGTTCAGCAGCGTTCTCAGGGGAAGGAGCAGCAGAAGGAGCGGCCTTGACCTTAGTCAGAATATTTTCATAGGAATTGACTAGCTCGGTAGTCTTCTTAACCTCTTCGCTGTCAACGGCCACAGAAGAAGCATTCTTCATCTCTTCAGAACCGGTGTAAACCTCTTCAAGCTTCTGACCATCAGAGGAAGTCGCCTCATTCTTTGCTTCAGCCGAAGCTTCGGTGGAGGCGTTGGAGGAAGCCTCAGGGGATGCCTCAGCAGTGCCCTGATCGGAAACACGGGGAGAAGCGCTAGAAGACTGTGCAGAAGAAGCGTGAGCAGAAGCGCTCGCAGATACAGAAGCTGAAGAAGAACTATCGGAGCTCGGGTTCTCGGTGGCGCAACCGCTCAGAATTAGAGCAGATACAGCAACGGTGCCCAGGGTACCCAAAAGGCGGGATTGGGATGACTGCTTGAAAAATGCTGACATAGGAAGCCTCTTTAGTGGTTGGAGTGAGAATGACTATATTCCGGAAGATAATACCTTGCACGGTGGCAGGGCACCTATAGGCTAACATGTAAAGCTGGGAGAATACTTAGACTCGTAAAAATAACGTTTTTATAACTTATGAGAATAGAACCTAAAAAATGCTCTATTGGCGCCCAACTTGAAGGTAAATGTATATCGTCGAATGAAAGAACCTTCATGTAAATGAGTGAAATAGATTCACTTTGTGCAGAAAAATCCCGGGTTGGTTATAAAACCAACCCGGGATAATAGGGCGAACATCACTAAAAATCTTTGTCGTAAAAGTGGATATCGCCCTGATGAGGGGTTATGCCGCCTGAACAGCCTCGGTACTTGCCGAATAGTTATCCGCAGTATCTACCGCACGCACATAATAGCGGGCGCCATCGCGGTGATCCACCGAATAGCTCGTACCCGTAACCGTCGCAATAGGACGATCATCGCGCAGAACCTGGTACTTCACCCTACGCTCGGAAATATCAGACCAGGTCAGCTGATCCTTCGAACCGTTCGTCGTAACCTTCAGGTTGCTAGGAGTAACCGGAGGGGCCACATCACGAGGAGTATAACGAGCGAAACCAATAGTCTGCTGCACACCATTAGCACCCAGCGACTTACGGATATCGCCACCAACCCACAGAGTGCCGGTCGAATCCACGAAAGACTCCCACACGCCGTAGCCATGCGCACCGTTCATAATCGGTGCGAACTCCGGCAGAACCTGGCCGGTGTCCTTATCGAACGCAGCTACCAGACGGATAGTCTGGGCATCCTTTGCGCTCTCCCAAGCCTTCTCCCAGGTAGTGGAGTTCTGGTAGATGTAATCACCACAGTGGCAGGCACCGTAAATAGTGTTGCCGTTCAGGTGCAGATCCTGGAAATCGCCACCCTCACGAGTAATCGCGCTGTAGGTGCGGTGCATGGTCGCCTTATCGTAACGGCTAATCATATGCTCAGTACCGCCAAGCCACACCGAAGAACCTGCATCCTGAACGTCGAACTGGAAGCCCCACATCAGACGCTCATTCTTCAGATCATTCAGGCGGGCGCTCTCAGGAATATGCGAAGGCTGGTGCTTCCAATTGCCGCCCTTCTGAGAGCCCGACTTCATGTGTGCAATACGGAAAGCCTCAGCACCATTGAGCTGAGTGAAGTAGCCTGCAACATAAACGTCGGTGTTACCCTCAGAAGCGCTCACGCCATTGACCGTACCGTTAAAGACCGGACGCCAATTCCAGTCCACCTCACCATTGCTCAACTTAATACGAGCCAGGTTCCTAGCGTACGCATAAGTGGGGGAGGTCTGACCCTTCAAGTGAGTGAAGGAGCCACCAATGTACAGGTAGCCATCACGCACATGCAGAGTCTTAATCTGCACCGGAACAGAAGCAATACGGCTCACCGGGCGGATATCCCAGTCCTTAGCTACCTGACCGGTCTGCGGATCCAAAATCACGAAACCGTTGTAGTACTCACCGTTCACCTGGTTGAAGGAGCCGCCCACAGCAAGCAGACCGTTCGGCAGAGCATCAACAGACTTCACCTGACCGTTAATCTTCGGGCGGAAGGAACGGCGCAGTTCGCCGGTACCCACCTCGTAACCCGCCAAGAAAGCCTGCTCGACCTTCTCGCCGCTTGCCGACTCAACGTACGCGAAATCGCCACCGGTAAAGACAGCGCCACCAGCCTCTGTGATAGCCTCAACCTGGGTGTTCATCTCGCCGTTCTTACCGGTACCGGTATCAGCACTGGTGCGCCACTTCCACTTCTCAGAGTAGCTATTGGGCAACGCACGGCGGTCACTTGCCGCAGCACCCTGCTGGCCGTAGGCGCGCAGACCCTTAGCTACCAAATCGCTCTGAGTCACCTTCGGACGCAAGAACATCTGAGTGAACACCAGAGGAGGATTCGAGTCATTCGCCGGACGGTAAATGTACGAGGACTGGTTGTTCATCTTGTGCGCAGTAAACCAGCTAGTAATACGGGCATGCACGCCGTACGAGAAGCCCTGCTTATAACCCTGAGAGGCTTGCTCCACAAAGTACAAGCCGCGGAAGTCATACGAATCATGGGAGAAGATACGACCCATCTGCGACTCGTGGGAAGAATAGTTGTATTGAGTGTACGGGAACGGGTTCTTGATCGTAACATCCGACCAGTACATCCTCGCACGCAAAGACCAGGACCACTGGGGGCTCGCCACACGCTTAGCAGTGAGATCCTGCCACTTAGTTCCTTCAACGTTCAACGAACGGTGGAAACGCACGCCATCCGCCAAATCCTGCGGGCGATTACCATTCAGCAGAGCATCCACCTTATTCGCAGGAAGCTGCACAGCATCAAAACCGGTCGGGTTCTGATACAACTGCTCGGCCTTACCGCGACCATAGTAGTTCTCAGTCCAGCTCTCACGACCGCGGCCAATCATGACCCAGCCGCCACCTTCAGTTTCCTGATCGCAATAGAACTGCTCAGGAGCGCTCATCTCAGTGGTGTACAGCCAGTACGCACCACTCTTCGCCTGCGGGTTATTCTGCTTGACCTCCCAGCAGCTCGCCGCAGCTCGCTCGCTCGAAGAACCATCGTAATAACGGGCATCAACAGCCTGAGCGCCGGTCGCAATAGGGCCCAAAGAACCCAAAACCATCGCGAACGAAGCAGCAGTCGCGCCCAAAGCGCGAGCGCCAGAACGCGAAGATGCGCGAGAGCTCTCAGCAGCGGAGGCTACAGAATCCTGCGAACGCCCTCCACGCGTGAACGGAAGAAAATTCATTTGTCTCTCCTAGAGACCTCAACCGGCACAAGACAGAAACACACAGCCCGCACAAGACCCACATACACAACCGCCTCAAAGTCACAGCATAGTGACTTAGGCTCAGTGCAAAGAGTACCTGTATGAACTGTACTAACAGCATGTCTGCTGCCGGAATCAGTGAGTGTAGTTATCGGAAATTGAATGAATACGTTCCGGGAACCCCTGAATCATACCGCGCAAAACGGCACACTCAGCGGAAACAGAACGTCAAAAAATCTGTGAAACCTTCCCACCAGTATCAATAGCGAAAAAGTGTCACAGACAAAGATTCGGCCTGTGTCGGAAAGGAGGAAGCAACCTGACCAATACAAAAGAATCCCAGCCCATCATAGCTGCTACAGAAGCAACACAATAACAAACCGGTCACACAAGCCAAACCAAAACTAGGGGGGGCATGCACCCCGGGTGTACCACCGCCTGCCCCGAACCCTGCAGAACCCGAAGCAGCGGTAGAAAAAACCTAGATTACCTAATGACCTAAGCCTGAACAGCTCCCGTAGATGCCGAGAAATTCTCAGAAGCATCAATGGAACGCACGTAGTAGCGAGCACCATCTGTGTGCTCAACCTCGTAGCTGGTACCAGAGACGGTAGCAACCACACGGTCATTACGCAGCACCTGGTAGCGAGCACCATTCTCGCGAACGCCAGACCAGGACAGCTTATCCATCGAACCATCACGCTGAACCGACAGGTTAGACGGAATCGACGGGGCGGTCACATCGCGAGCTGCAAAGCGAGCGAAACCGACAGTGCGCTGCTCACCATTAGCGCCCAGCGAGCGGTTAATGTCGCCACCAACCCACAGGTTGCCGCGCGAATCCATGAAGGACTCCCAGACACCGTAGCCGCTAGCACCCTTCAGAACCGGGCTGAACTCGCCGATGACCTCGCCGCTATCCTTATCGAACGCTGCGACCAGGCGCATACGGTGAACCGCCTTCGATTCCTTCCAATACGTGTGGTAGCCGGTCGAGCCCTCGAAGAGGACGTCACCGCAGTGGCACGCACCGTAAATGGTATTACCGCTCAGATGCAGATCCTGCCAGTCACCACCGTACTTAGAGATAGACGAAGAAATACGGCCGTAACCATTCTTCGAGTAGTTCGCAATCAGGTGGTCAGCACCGCCAGTCCACACAGTCGAGCCGGCATCCTGAACATCGAACTGGAACGCGTACACAATACGGTCAGTAATGTTCAGCTTCAACGACGGCTCCCACTCCCACTTAATGTTCGAAGCGTTAGAACCATTCAAAGCAGCCAGACGGAACGCACGCTGGTTATTCAGCTCAGTGAAGTAACCCGCAGCGTGAACAGTGGAATTATCGGAGGCAGCAGTAATGCCGTTGACCGTACCGTTGAAGTTCGGGCGCCAGTTCCAATCCACCTCGCCGTTCGAAAGCTTAATACGAGCGGCACCACGCGAGTAAGCGTACACCTTAGAAGTATTGCCCTTCACGTGGGTGAAGTTACCGCCAATATACAGGTAACCATCCTGAACCAGCAGGGTCTTCACCTGTGCGGCATCGCCATTGCGACGCTGAATCTGAAGGTCCCAGGTGCGGTCAATCTGACCGGTGGTCGCGTCCAGAATGACGAAGTGGTTAACCTTCTCGCCATTAACCTCGGTGAACTCGCCACCAACTGCCAGACGGTTATTCGGCAGAGCCTCCAGGGCCTTAATCTGACCGTTGAAAGTCGGGCGGAAGGAACGAACCGGCTCACCCGAATCCACGTTGTAGCCAGCCAGGTACGACTGATCAATGCGCTCGCCGCCAGCAGATTCAACATACTTGAAGTCGCCACCGGTGAAGACAGTATCGCCCACCTGAGTAATAGTCTGAACGTAGGTGTTCATCTCGTTCTTCTTGCCGGTGCCAGTCTGCTCACTGGTACGCCAACGAACGGGCATCGTGTAGCTATTGGGCAGAGCACGACGGCTGCTGGCGGCAGAGCCAGAACCAATCTGCGAGAAATTCAAGTCACGCTGAGTCAGCTTCGGACGCAGGAACACCTGGGTGAACGGAATCGAATAACCGGCAGAACCGCGCTTCTTATAAATATAAGAATCGGCACGATCATTACCGAAGTTCACCAGTGAACCGTACGCAAAACCAATCTGGTAGCCCTGGTTCGGGTTCGCGAAGAAACGAACCGAGCTAGTGGTAATACCCGGAGCCATTTCCGAGGGAGAACCGCCCATATGAGCGGTGCGGTTAATGCCGGCACCGGTGAACTTCACGGTGCCCCAACGCTGACCGTAGCTCATCGCCCAGGTCCACTGCTCAGTCTGAGGACGCTGAACGTAAACGTTCTGCCACTGGGTGCCCCTCGCATTGTGAACACGGTGCAGACGCATGTCGTCGGGAAGATCCTGAGGCTTAATGCCGTTCAGTAGCGCATCGACAGTGTTTGCGGGAAGCTGGACCGGGGTAAAAGCGGAAGGTCCGGTGGGGTTCTGGTGCAGCTGATTCGGGTCGCCGGTGCCATTGTAGGATTCGGTCCAGCCCTCACGACCGCGGCCAATCATGACCCAGCCGCCGCCATTAGTTTCCTGGTCGCAGTGGAACTGTGCCGGGCCACTCATCTGCGGAGTGTACAGCCAATAAGTGCCAGAAGAGGCGGAAGGATTAACCTGCTTGACCTCGTAGCAGGAAGCAGCCGCCTTATCGCTACTGGAACCATCATGGGTGCCGGTAGCAGCCGAAGCGGGAGTAGTAGGAGTAAGCGGTGCCGCAGTAAAAGCAGTACCAAAAGCGAGTGCGAAAGCAGCCCACTTCTTAGCAGACCATGAATGGGCATGGGGCTTTTCAGTGGGATTGTTCGTGTATGTGGTTGTCATTTGTGTCTTTCTGATGCGACGTTCCGGAAGAAACATCGAAAGAAACGGTGAATTATTGCACTAGAAAAGCTGTCGTAAAAACTGAAAACCTTGAGGCTGGTATTTAAGGTATTTCAGATTCCGGAAGGAAGATACGGTGCGGTTTTTCCGTAAGTGTTATTGATTAGGTTACAGGATTAAGCTGTGAAAATAATGGTGCACAAAGTGTAAAAATGCGGATGGGAGTGTGATTTGCATCCTGTAGAATCGGTGTTGTGGTACAAGAAATGACACAGAAGAAAACCATACTCATATATCGCCAATGAAAGCGACAATCGGGTGCAAAAAGCTATATCTGCGGCCAAAGAAGCCCACGAAAGAAAAATGCCACAAAAAGCAGAGTAGACCTACAATAGAAAAGCCGCGCACATCACCAAAAAGTGCACATAAAATTCCTCAAAATAAAACACTCGGGCACCCCACCCGACACCACCTCACACCGACCACCCGTCGACACCCTCCACCAGCCAAACCGCCGGAACCGAGGACAGCAGATTCAGGAGAACCCGTGAGCACCACCCGAAAAGCTACCGCACAGCCCATCGAAGCGCCCCTGCACCCCCTCCTGAAAACCCTCAACCAACTCAGCAGCTGGGCCGCAATCCGAACCGCCGCCTCCGTACACCCCACTGAACGTAGCGCACGCACCCTCATCGGCACCGTCGGAGGAACACACGCCGCGCTCATTGCCGACATCTCCGCCGCCGTACGCGCAACCACCCCCGAAGCGCTCAGCCTCATCGTCGCACCCACCGACCGCCAAGCAGAAGACCTCGCCGCAGCCCTGTGCTCCTACTTGCCCGCCGCCGACATTGCGCTCTTCCCCGCCTGGGAAACCCTGCCCCACGAACGCCTCTCACCGCGTTCCGACACCGTAGGCCGCCGCCTGCAGGTACTACGCGCCATGACCGGGGAAGCGGCCAAACGCCCCCAAGTCGTCATCGCACCCGTGCGCGCTGTCATCCAGCCCATCGTTACCGGCATCGAAAAACTTGAACCCGTACACCTGGTTCGCGGCGAAGAATACCCCTTCAAAGACGTAGTGCGAGGCCTCAACGACGCCGCATACTCCCGCGTAGACCTGGTTGCCAAGCGCGGCGAATACGCCGTACGCGGCGGCATCATCGACGTCTTCCCACCCACCGCAACCACCCCCGTCCGCCTCGAATTCTTCGGTGACGAACTCGACGAAATGCGCCACTTCTCTGTCGCCGACCAGCGCACCCTCAGCGGGGGAGAAGAGCTCACTGAACTCACCCTGCTGCCCTGCCGCGAACTGCTCATCACCTCCGAGGTCATGAGCCGTGCCGCCCGCCTGAAAGCCGACTACCCGGCAGCCGCAGCCATGCTCGAAAAGATTGCTGGTGGAATCTATGTCGAAGGCATGGAATCGCTCACCCCGCTGCTCATCGAATCCATGAATACCCTTACCGAGCTACTGCCGGCAGGGTCCATGATCATTAACGTCGAACCCGAGCGTGTGCGCGCCCGCGCCGAAGACCTCGTCGCAACCAACGAAGAATTCCTCGCCGCAGCATGGGACACCTCCGCAGAAGCCAACGCAGTAGCACCCATCGACCTCGGCCAGCTCCGCATGAGCGACAGCGGATTCCGCACCATCGACCAAACCACCGCACAGGTGCTCGAAGCCAAGCTCAGCTGGTGGGAAATCACCGAACTCGTCACCGACGCAGACCTACTCGAAGACGCCGCCGGGGCACTCCAGAACCAGACCATCGCCGACGCCATCGAAGACGGAATCGACACCTACACCGTCAACGCCACCCCCGCAACTGCATTCAACGGTTCCGTCGAACGCATGCTCAGCCAGGTCGGCGATCTCATCCGCCAACAGTGGACCGTCCTAGCCCTCACCAACGGCCGCGGCTCCACCGACCGCCTCATCGACCTCTTCCACTCCGGCGAAGGGGCACCCGCTGTACCCGCAGCCCGCCGAACCAGCCTCGAAGCCGACCCCGCCGGGGACCTCGAACACGGCATCGTCGAGGTCTGCGAGGCACCCGCCTCCGCAGGCTTCCTCATCGAGGAGGCGAAGCTCGCCGTCTTCACCGAAGCCGAACTGCTCGGCCGCCGTGGCACCTACGCACCCCGAGGCGCCGCCGGACAGAAATTCAAGACACGCCGCCGCCGCAACGCAGTTGACCCGCTCGCGCTGAACCCCGGTGACTACGTGGTGCACGAGCGTCACGGCATCGGCAGGTTCGTCGAGATGACCTCCCGCCCGGTGGCTGGTGCATCCCCGGTCAACGGCGTACAGCCCATGAAGGAATACCTGGTCATCGAGTACGCCCCCGCCAAGCGCGGTGGCGCGCCCGACCGCCTCTTCGTGCCCTCCGACCAGCTGGACCTGATCTCCAACTACGTGGGTGGCGAGAACCCGAGCCTGTCCAAGATGGGCGGTAGCGACTGGGCTAAGACCAAATCCCGCGCTCGCAAGGCAGTCAAGGAAATCGCCGCCGACCTGGTGAAACTCTATTCGGCACGCCAGGCATCGCGCGGTCACGCCTTCACCGCAGATACCCCCTGGCAGCGAGAGCTGGAAGAGTCCTTCCCCTACAACGAGACTCCTGACCAGCTCACCGCCATCCACGAGGTAAAGGAGGACATGGAGAAAGAAATCCCCATGGACCGTCTCATCTCTGGTGATGTGGGCTTCGGCAAAACTGAGGTCGCCGTACGTGCCGCATTCAAGGCGGTGCAGGACGGCAAACAGGTTGCCGTGCTCGTACCCACGACCCTGCTGGCACAGCAGCACTACGAGACGTTCAGCGAGCGCTTCTCGGGATTCCCCGTGAAGATTCGCGTGCTATCCCGCTTCCAGAAGGCGAAAGAAACCCGCCAGATTACCGAAGAAATCGCATCCGGCGCGGTGGACGTGGTGATTGGTACCCACCGCATTCTCTCGGACAGCGTGGTATTCAAGGACCTGGGCCTGGTCATCATTGACGAGGAACAGCGCTTTGGCGTGGAGCACAAGGAAAAGCTCAAGCAGATGCGCACCAACGTGGACGTGCTCGCCATGAGTGCAACCCCCATTCCGCGCACCCTGGAAATGTCGCTAACCGGTATTCGCGAGACCTCCACCCTTGCCACCGCGCCGGAGGAACGCCACCCCGTGCTGACCTTCGTCGGTCCGCGAACCGACAGTCAGATTACCGCCGCAATCCGCCGCGAGCTCATGCGTGAAGGACAGGTGTTTTTCGTGCACAACCGCGTGGCTGACATCGACGATGTTGCCGCGGAAATCGGCAAGCTCGTGCCGGAGGCGCGCATCGCCACCGCCCACGGCCGCATGAGTGAATCGCGCCTGGAACAGATTATTGTGGACTTCTGGGAGCGCCGCTTTGACGTGCTGGTGTGCACCACCATCGTGGAGACCGGCCTGGATATTTCGAACGCGAACACTCTCATTGTCGACCACGCCCAGAACTACGGTCTGAGCCAGCTACACCAGCTGCGTGGACGCGTGGGTCGTGGCCGCGAGCGCGCCTACGCCTACTTCCTGTACCCGGCGGATAAGACCCTCGGCGAGATTGCGCACGAGCGTCTGAAGGCTGTGGCAACGCATAACGAGCTGGGTGCGGGCCTGCAGCTCGCCATGAAGGACCTGGAGATTCGCGGTGCCGGCAACCTGCTCGGCGGCGAGCAGTCCGGCCATATTGCCGGTGTCGGTTTTGACCTGTACCTGCGCCTGGTCGGCGAGGCGGTCGCAAACTACCGCGGCGAGAAGGAAAAGCGCGAGGTCGAGACGAAGATTGACCTGCCCGTCAACGCGCATATTCCGCACACCTACATTGATTCTGAGCGTCTGCGCTTGCAGGCATACCGTCAGATTGCTGCCGCCGATACTGAAGAGAAGATCGCGGAGGCTCGTGAGGAACTGGTCGACCGTTACGGCGAGCTGCCGGAGGCGGTAGAGAACCTGCTTGCCGTGGCGACGGTGCGTATGCACGCTCGTGCCGCCGGTATTCATGAGCTGGTGGTGTTGGGTCCGAAGGTTCGCGTGGTAACCGCTATGCCGCTGCCGGAGTCCCGCCAGATGCGCCTGAAGCGCGTGTACCCTGGCTCCACGCACGCCCAGCCGAAGGGTATGGACACCTGGCTGACGCTTGTTCCGCGCCCGAAGACCATGCCGGTGGGCGGTAAGGACCTGGTGGACGGCGCGATGCTGCAGTGGGCTGAGAAGTTCATCAACTCGATTTATGCCGAGAAACCGCAGGCTCTCGAGGAGTAGAGGTTAGAAGAATAGGGTATAGGCTGGAAGAACAGGGGAGCGCCCTGTTTAGCCGGCACCCCAAGAGAATGCTCGCCGTGCAGGTTGCCACAATATGGCATATCTGCACGGCGAGTGCGTTTGCCCCGTAGGGGCGGCATAGCTCACAATTAAGGCATGACTTCAACGGTGAACTATGCATCTCAGCGAATTGTAATTATTGGTGGTGGCCCCGGCGGCTACGAGGCGGCGATGGTGGCTGCCGCATCCAACGCGGACGTGACTCTGATCGAACGCAATGCCATTGGTGGCTCCGCCGTTCTGACTGACGTTGTGCCCTCTAAAACCCTGATTGCTACGGCGGATATGATGACCCGCTTCTCCGAGGCGGGTAGCCTGGGCATTGAAAACACGAAGGGTAAGGCACCCCAGTTGCGTGTTGATATGGACCGCGTGAACCGCCGAGTCCGTGACCTGGCCCAGCAACAGTCTGCCGACATTAAGCGTGCCCTGGCTTCTGCAGGCGTGAAGATTATTCACGGTACCGGTAAGCTCCTTGACCGCCACACCGTGCAGGTGACTGATGAGGCGGGCCTGGTCTACCCCCTGCACGCGGACTTTGTGCTGTTGTCGGTGGGTACGCATCCGCGTGAAATGGCGACCGGTATGCCTGATGGCGAGCGCATCCTGACCTGGACTCAGCTGTACAACCTCTCCGAGGTTCCCGAGGAACTGATTGTGATTGGTTCGGGTGTGACCGGTGCCGAGTTCGCGTCGGCGTATAACGGTCTGGGTTCTAAGGTGACTCTGGTGTCTTCGCGTGACCGTGTGCTTCCCGGTGAGGACGAGGACGCAGCTCGCGTGCTGGAGGACGTCTTTGAGCGTCGCGGTGTGCGAGTGATGCCGCGTTCCCGTGCGGCTGCTGTTGAGCGTACTGAGGATGGCTCCGGCGTTATCGTGACCCTGTCGGATGGTCGTAAGGTTTCTGGCACTCACTGTCTGGTTGCTATTGGTTCGATTCCGAACACTGAAGATTTGGGTCTGGAAGACATCGGTGTTGAGCAGACCCCGAGCGGCCATATTAAGGTGGACGGCGTGTCCCGCACGAGCGTGAACAGCATTTACGCCGCCGGTGACTGCACGGGCGTGTACCCGCTGGCTTCCGTGGCTGCGATGCAGGGCCGTATCGCTATGGCGCACATCCTCGGTGATGCGGTGCGCCCGCTGCGCACCGATAAGGTTGCCGCGAACATCTTCACCTCCCCGGAGATTGCGACCGTGGGTGTGAGCGAGAAAGATCTTGCTGAGGGCGCCTACCGTGGCGATGCGGTGACCCTGCAGTTGAGTACCAACCCGCGCGCGAAGATGATGGCGATGCGCGATGGCTTCGTGAAGATTTTTGCTCGCCGTCACTCCGGCACCGTCATTGGTGGCGTGGTGGTTGGCCAGCGTGCTTCAGAGCTGATTTACCCCATTGCCCTGGCGGTGGAGAAGAAGCTTGCGGTGGATGATCTGGCGGATACTTTCACGGTCTACCCCTCGCTCTCTGGCTCTATTGCTGAGGCGGCACGCAAGTTGCACACTCGCGGTCTGTAGGCATCAACCTCTTAGGTGCTGAGCCGGGCCTTCCCCGCCCGGCGCAGCATCCCGGAACAGTATAAAAGCGGTGGGGGTCGCCTCCTGAATCCCTTAGATTCAGGAGGCGACCCCCCACCGCTTTGCCGTAGAGACGCGTTAGCTACTCGAAGCTTTACTTCGTGGTGCTGACAGCGTTCATGTCCACGTCACGGGTCTCGTGAGTGAGCAGGATGAAGACAACGCTCAGGATCGAGGCGAACGCCAGGTAGCCGCCCACGGCACCCACACCGTAGGAGGTGTTCAGCCAAACAGCCACAAACGGGGTCAGCGCTGCACCGAGGATGGACGCCACGTTGTAGGCGATACCGCTGGCGGTGTAACGCACATTGGTGGGGTACAGCTCCGGCAGGTACGCGGACATGGAACCGAAGGACAGACCCATCAGGCACATACCGATAAAGATGAAGAGGGTAACCACTGCGGCGTTTGCGTTCTCACCGGTACCAACAACGGAGGGGGAGATGAACAGACCGAAGGACAGACCGAAGACCGCCATCGCGACGGTGGTCCACAACTGCTGGGTGCGGCGGCCGTACTTATCAGCCAGCCAACCCGAAATCGGGATGAAGATCGCGAAGCCAGTAATGGAGATCAGCTGAATAATCAGGAACTCGCGGTAGGGGATAGCCAGACCGCCCTTATCGGCCTTGCCGATACCGTAGGAGAGAACCCACGCGGTCATCAGGTAGAACAGCACGTAGCACGCCACCATGATGAAGGTACCCTGAATCATGGGCCACCAGGCGACCTTGAACGCCTCAACGAGCGGGGTCTTAACCTTCTCGTTGTTAGCGGCAGCCTTGGCGAAGACGGGGGTCTCCTCCAGCTTGAAACGAACGTACAGGCCAACGGCGACCATCACGATGGACAGCAGGAACGGAATACGCCAACCCCAGATGAGGAAGGGGTGATCAAGGTTCTTGCCGTCGGTTGCGGAGTTGAAGGAAATCCAGCTGGTCAGCAGCAGCATGAAGCCGTTGGCGAAGACGAAGCCGATGGGCGCACCGAGTTGAGGCCACATGGCGGCGCGTGCACGCTTACCTTCCTCAGCGTATTCGCTGGCAAGCAGTGCCGCGCCGGACCATTCGCCGCCCAGACCCAGGCCCTGGCAGAAACGCATAATGGTCAGCATGGTCGGCGCCCACAGACCAATCTGGTGGTAGGTGGGCAGCAGGCCGATGATGAAGGTCGCCAGACCCATGGTCAGTAGCGCACCAACGAGGGTTGCTTTACGACCGATCTTGTCACCGAAGTGACCGAAGATTATGGAACCGAGAGGACGGGCGATGAAGGCGACGCCGAAGGTCGCGAAGGAAGCCAGAAGCTCGGTGGTTGCGTCCTTCGCAGGGAAGAACAGCACGGGGAACACAGCCACTGCTGCGGTGGCGTAAATGTAGAAATCGTAGAACTCGATGGTGGTACCAACGAGCGAGGCGAGAATAACTCGACTGCGAGGAGTCGTATTCTTCACCGATGCAGCAGACACTTTCGTGTCGGGTGCAGAGGTGCTCATAAGGAAAACTCCCGAAATGGTGAACTGTGTGTACAGGTGGAGCCGGGGCGTCCGTTACCGGTCAGCGCGTGAGGCGGGTGTGCCGTAGGCGCGTATCGGGTGCCGTGACCGCACCGGGTGGGTGCGGTGGGCGTAGGAATCTGAAAGGCTCCTCTAAAGTGCAACATTATAACTCTGTTCAGAAAAGACCCAACAAATACAGCCACTATCTGGACGTAATCGCAATAGGTGGGCCGCTCAAACCCCACAGAAACAGATAAGAGCGGACATGGAAAATCCCCCGGAAAGATACAAGACATTACCTCATACCCTTCCGGGGGATTCCTATCGCCTATAGCGCTCGCAGTCGCGAGACCTCAGAATCGAGCGAAACGTTACTTGATGGTCGCCAGCACCGCACCGGAGGTGACGGTATCGCCGGCCTTAGCCGACAGTCCCGAAACCTTACCCGCCTTGTGCGCGGTAATGGGCTGCTCCATCTTCATCGCCTCCAGCACCAGAATCAGGTCGCCCTCAGCGACGGTGTCGCCATCAGAAGCTGCCACCTTCACGATGGTGCCCTGCATGGGGCTGGTCAGCTCGTCGCCGCCACCCTTTGCCGCGCTACGTGCCGAACGGGACTTGCGGGTCTTGGCGGCGGGCTTAGCGGCAGGCTTCGCGCCACCGCCCAGATCGGGCAGAGACACCTCCATGCGCTTGCCGTTAACCTCAACAACCACGGTGGTGCGCTCGTCCTCATCGGAGTCCACGCTGCCGGGCGCACCGGAGTACATGGGGATAGTGTTGTTGAACTCGGTCTCAATCCAGCGGGTGTGCACCTTGAACTCGCCGCCCTCAGCCGGCGCGAAGGCGGAATCATCCAGCACGACGCGGTGGAACGGAATGACGGTGGGCATACCCTCAATGGTCAGCTCAGCCAGGGCCCGGCGGGCACGCTGCAGAGCCTGCTCACGATCCGCGCCGGTAACAATGAGCTTAGCCAGCATGGAGTCGAAGTTACCACCGATAACGTCGCCAGCCACGAAGCCGGAATCCCAGCGCACGCCAGGGCCGGTGGGCACGGTCATCTTCTCGATCGTGCCGGGGGCAGGCATAAAGGAACGGCCCGCATCCTCACCATTAATACGGAACTCGAAGGAGTGACCGCGCAGAACCGGGTCCTTCTCCTCAATCTTCTCGCCGCGGGCAATACGGAACTGCTCACGAACCAGGTCCAGACCGGAAATCTCCTCGGAGACGGGGTGCTCCACCTGCAGTCGAGTGTTGACCTCAAGGAAGGAGATAGTGCCGTCGGTACCGACCAGGAACTCACAGGTGCCGGCACCCTGGTAGCCAGCCTCGCGCAGAATCGCGCGGGACGCCTCGTACAGGCGCTCGTTCTGCTCATCGCTCAGGTAGGGGGCGGGTGCCTCCTCAACGAGCTTCTGGTTACGGCGCTGCAGAGAGCAGTCACGGGTGGAAACCACCACAACGTTGCCGTGTGCATCCGCCAAGCACTGGGTCTCAACGTGGCGGGGCGAATCCAGGAAACGCTCGATGAAGCACTCACCGCGACCGAACGCCGCGGTAGCCTCACGAACAGCGGACTCGTACATCTCAACAATGCTCTCGCGGTCACGCGCCACCTTAATGCCGCGGCCACCGCCACCAAATGCGGCCTTCACCGCGATGGGCAGACCGTGCTCATCCGCGAAGGCAACAACCTCATCGGCGGACTTGACCGGGTCCTTGGTGCCGGGCACCAGGGGAGCGCCCACCTTCTGCGCGATGTGGCGTGCCGCCACCTTATCGCCCAGCTGGGTAATGGACTCGGGGGAGGGGCCAATCCAGGTCAAGCCAGCGTCAATGCACTTCTGCGCGAACTGTGCGTTCTCAGAAAGGAAACCGTAGCCGGGGTGCACAGCGTCAGCACCGGAGCGGCGAGCGATTTCAATGAGCTTGTCCATGACCAGGTAGGACTGTGCCGCGGTGGCGCCGCCGAGAGCGTAGGCTTCATCGGCGAGCTTCACGTGCTGGGAGTCGCGGTCGGGGTCAGCGTAGACAGCGACGGTCTGCAGACCCTCATCGCGGGCTGCACGAATCACGCGGACAGCAATTTCGCCGCGGTTAGCGATCAGAATCTTGCTGACCGGGCCGGTGTGACGGCCGGGGACTGCAGTAAATTTCTTGGCGGCTTCTGCCTGGTGCTGAGTCACTTAAAGCTCTCCTTTAATCTCCTGCTCCAAGGATACATCGGCAGGATTGGCGAATATAACGCGCATCATACTGTTCTATCTTATCGATTGGTGTTCAATAATGTGTATTTCAGGGCACGCTTTGAGACAGATTTATACGATTGCGCTGAATCTAATCTTCATTTTGGGGCGCCAGCCACAGCTCGGTCACCGCAACCTCGCGGCGGCGCAACATATCGCGTAGCGCGTGGGTGGACAGGCCCACCACCGTGTGGAACTCACCCTCAATACCGCGAATAAATGCCGAACCGTAACCGTCCAGGGTAAAGGAACCGGCTACCCAGAGCGGCTCACCGGTAGCAATGTACGCCTCGATTTCTTCGGGGCTGAGCGTATCAAAGTGGACGGTAGCGCTGCGCAACTCAGAAACGGTGGGCAGCTCAGAAGTAGCGGATAGCTCGGCACCCGGTTCAAGACCGCGCAAATCCACTAGAGCGTGACCGGTATGCAGCACACCGTAGTTGCCGCTCATTGCGCTGATGCGCTCGCGTGCCGCCTCGGCAGTGTGCGGTTTACCGTAGGCAATGCCGTCAAACTCGAACACCGAATCGCAGCCCAGAACCAGCGCATCGCGCACCCCCTCGGCGGCGAGTTCGGCGGCAACTGCCTGCGCTTTCAGCTGCGCCAGCAGGGAAGCGGTCTCAGCCGGGGTGAGTCCTTTCCGACCCTGGGTGCGTGCCTGTTCGTTAGCGGCGGCAAGTGCGGCGTCCTCATCTACGGAGGAGACGCGCACCGTGAACGCGATGCGGGAATCTTCCAGGAGCTTGCGGCGCGCCGGGGAGGCAGAAGCAAGAATCAAACGGATCGGTGTGGTACTCATAGGTTCTATTTTAGAGCCTTGCGGGTGAGCCTTACCCTCGAGTGCAGATGAAGGGTGTCAAGAAGCTGGGGGAATGGGCGGAAAAGTAAGGGGAGACGAAAAGAGCGTGTCCCATCCCCCTCAACCACGTAGGAGATGGAACACGCCGTTCAAAATCATAACTCTTCTCAAACCTTAAAGAAAAAAGAATCAATAGTGACACTTTTATGACGTTTGACAAATGTATTTTGTCCATGCTGGGGCATGGGTGGTGGAGAAGCTACACGGTGCTAAGCGGTACCGCCTAGCGCCGTGTGCGTGAGCCTTCGTCAGATTAGCGGTGTGCCGCGGCGGTGTTGTCTTCCACCTCGTGAAGTCGCTGCGCCTCACCGGCAATGCGCTCATCGTAGAATTCCTGAGCCACGAAGCCGCCCTCCGAACGGGGAGCGTTGTAGAGCTCCTCATCCAAGATGCCCTCGCGGCGAGCCACAATCGCGGGAACCAGAGCCTGACCGGCAACGTTCAGAGCGGTACGACCCATGTCAACGATCGGGTCAATCGCCAGGAGCAGACCCACGCCGTCCAGCGGCAGACCCAGAGTGGAAAGGGTCAGGGTCAGCATCACGATAGCGCCGGTCGTACCGGCGGTCGCAGCCGAACCGAGCACGGACACCATCACAATGAGCAGGTACTGGGTGAAGTCCAGCTGAATACCGTAGAACTGAGCCACGAAGATTGCGGCAAGAGCCGGGTAAACCGAAGCGCAGCCGTCCATCTTGGTGGTTGCACCCAGCGGAACCGCGAAGGATGCGTAGGCGCGGGGAACGCCCAGGTTGCGTTCGGCAACAGTCTGGGTCATCGGCATCGAACCCATCGAAGAGCGGGACACGAAGCCCAGCTGGAGCGCCGGCCACACGCCCGAGAAGTACTGGCGGACCGACAGGCCGTTTGCGCGAACAATAATCGGGTAGACCACGAGGAAGACCAGCAGTAGGCCAATGTAGAGGGCGATGACGAACGCGACCAGCGAACCCATCGACGCCCAACCGTACGCGAACACTGCCTTAGCAATCAGACCCACGGTACCCAGCGGTGCTAGGCGAATAATCCACCACAGAATCTTCTGAATAATTGCCAGGGCGCTCTTGACCACATCAATGAACGGCTTGGCTGCCTCACCGACCTTCAGCGCGGCAATACCGACCGCGCCGGAAATGACCAGGACCTGCAGCACGTTGAAGGATGCCGAGGCGGTGATGCCGGAATCACCTGACTTAGCGCTGACGCCCAGACCCAGGAAGTTCACCGGAATCAGACCGGTCAGGAACGCGGTCCACGAGCCGGTCGAGCCGGTGTACGCCTTGCCTTGCACCTGCGCGCCCACGCCCGGCTGAACGATCAGGCCCATCGCAATACCGATGAGCACCGCGAAGAATGCGGTAATCGCAAACCAGATGAGCGTGTTGACCGCCAGGCGCGCCGCGTTAGTCACCTGCGACAGGTTAGAGATGGAGGCGACCACGGCGGTGAAAATCAGCGGAACAACCGCCGCCTTCAGCAGGGTGACGTAGGAGGAGCCGATGGTATCTAAGGTCACCATGAGCCAGTTGGGGCTGCTCTTTGCGTCCCCACCCAGTGCGAGGGCGAGCGCGCCGAGAACAATGCCCAGAATGAGGGAAGCAATGATTTGGTTGCCGAAAGAAGTAGCCCACTTGGGCAGACGTGAACGAGATGATGCATGCGGTGTAGACATGTGGCATACTCTAAAACTTTTGCGCGCTCCGGCGCGAGTTTGTGTGAAGAAGTGTTTCAATCCGGTGCAGTGTAGGGGATGTGTGACGAACCGTGACCATCCTGTGGCATCTTTCGGCTGTACATCCCGCAGTCTAACCAGCAACGCAGCCCAACCCAGCTGCCCAACCAGCAACGCCGCCAGTTGCCCCCCCCACATAGGCGGTTAAATTGGCTGATAGTTAATTAGGAATCGCCGCAAAAGCAAACAGAAAGGAAACAACTGCGCAACATGCGGGGAAGCTTGCTGAGATTTTGCCGTCAGCTAATAATCCGAAAGCTAGAGCTTGATATGCTGGAACCACACCGATAGTCCGGCGAAAGTCGCGGATAATGCTATACCCACTCAGCTTCATGTACGCGTTGAGCGTTACGCCACGCACCACCTTTCAAGGAGAGATGCATGAGTTCTGCTCCCAAATACCCCGGCGGAACCACCACCCCTAACGGCCCGAAGAAGCCCCGCAATCGCATGGAAGCGGTTGCAGATTTTGCTACCCGCGCCGCACAGACCTCAGCCCAGCAGACCCTGAACCTGGGTGCTACCCGCCCCGGCATCGCCAAGATGATTGCCGTAGCGGGTGCTGGCGTGCTGCTGGTTGGCGGTGGCATCTTCGCCTACAACTCCATGCACCAGGAAGAGAACGCATTCCTGTCGCAGGGCGAAGAGTACGCCCGCGTCTGCCAGGACGCGAAGACCGGCCTGCGCGTGGAAGATAGCGAATGTGAGAAGGCAGGCGTTCAGGAGCCGACCGACTCGCCCTCGGCCTCTTCCACGGAGTCCTCAAGCTCTTCTGGGTCTTCCGGTTCCTCCAGCTCTTCGGGCTCTTCTGGGTCGTCGGGCACTTCCGGTTCGACCACCACCCACAATAATTCGAATGCGTTCCTCTGGTACTACCTGGGTCGCCAAAGTGCCGCTAATTCTTCCGGATCCCACTACATTCCTCCTGTAGGCTCCAAGCTTTCCGGAGGCAGCACCACCCGCCCCAGCAACGGCACCGTCTACAGCGGCGTGTCCTCCAAGGGCGGCGGCTTCGAGGACTCCTACCGCACCGCGAAGAAGTCCTCCACCGTTTCCTCCGGCAAGGTGACCAGCACCAATAACTCCGGAAAGACCTCCTCGGTGCGTAATAAGACCACCGGCTCGGTCTCCAGCGGTAAGCAGGGCACCAGCAATAGCGGTAGCACCGGCTCCTACAGCAAGTCGAACACCTCGAAGTCCGGCTCCAAGTCGGGTTCGTCCTCGAAGTCTGGTTCTTCGTCCAAGTCTGGCTCTTCGTCGAAGTCCGGTAGCAAGGGCGGTTTCGGTGGCGGCTCGAAGTCCGGCGGCGGTACCTCCGGCGGCTAAGCCATAAGCCATCACACTGAATGCGGGCAGGGACTGAACGGTCCCGCCCGCATTTTCCTCATTAGAACAACCAAACCCGCGGTGACGTAACAACACCGCTTTCCATTCACTACTTCGAAGGAGCCTAGCCCCTCATGCGCCGCGAAGAATTTCCCGTCGGCCGACCCGACTGGGAGAACGTCATCATTGAGGAAGGCCTCACCTACAGCGTGGACGGCCCCCACGACACCGACCACTACTGGAACGAATACGCCGCCTACATTTTCAGCCCGCAAGAAATGGACTCTGTGCGCGCCCAGGCAGAAGAAATGCACCGCATGTGCCTGGAAACCGTCGAGTACATTGCCTCCGGCGCGTTCGGTACCCTCGGCCTGCCCCAGGCGGCATTCAACCTCGCCGTAGAATCCTGGAACCGCCGCGACGCCGACTTCTACGGACGCTTCGACTTCACCTACTCGGGTGTGCCCGGCGACCCCATGAAACTGCTCGAATACAACGCCGACACCCCCACCGGCATCGTGGAGGCGGCAGTCAGCCAGAAAACCTGGGCGAAAGACCAGCGCCTCGACACCCGCGGCTACGTCCACTGGGGTGAAATCGGCGAAGCCTTCACCAACCGTTGGCGCCACATCTTCGCCCCCGAAATCACCGCGGGCGTGCAGCCCGTACTGTACCTGGCGCATGTTCCCTCTGAGATTGACGAGAACAACGAGGACTACAACAATCTCTGGCTCATCGCCTACTCGGCGCAGCAGGCGGGCATCAAAACCCATATGATTCCCATCGACGAAATCATCTTCAACGATGAAACCAAGAGCTGGGAAGACGCCTACGGGCGCGCCATCACTAACCTCTTCAAGCTCTACCCCTGGGAAGACCTGGTCACCGACAGCGAAGCAGGCTACGACAAGCTCCTCTTCGCCTACCACGGCGCCATGGACCGCTGGATTGAGCCAGCGTGGAAGATGTTCCTCTCCAATAAGCTGCTGCTCGCCGCGCTATGGGATAAGTACCCGGGCCACCCGAACCTCGTACCCACCTACGCGGGTCACCGCGGCGGCATGCGCAACTGGGTTCGCAAGCCTATCTTCGGACGCGAAGGCGACGGCGTAGAAATCTACGCCCCCGACTACGACGTCTTCATCAAGCCCGAAGACGACGACTTCTTCGCCAACGCCCCCGAAAGCGAATTCATCTACCAGGAGTACATCCCGGCACCGCGCTACGAAGGCATTATCAACCCGGTCAGCCACCCCATCCTCGGCGTGTGGGTGGTCGACGGACGCACCGTAGGCGTGGGCATCCGCGAATCGAACGGTGCGCTCACCGACTACTGGTGCCGCTTCGCCCCACACCTAGTGGATCTGAACGACTCCACCGGCATGGGATTCGGCGCCACCGACCACGGCACCGCAAACTTCGGATAGCCTTCAGAAGACATAGCCCCCAGAAGACACGAAAATACAGCGAAGCCCTCGCCTCAGCCAAAGCTGAGGCGAGGGCTTCATCTATAGAGTTCCTCTTTTAAAGACTCCAGTTCAGAGATTCTTGTATAGAGACTCCAGAAATCCACTCGTCGAAGGGCAAGCAGACGAGAGGCTACTCGTCGTCATCCTCATCGTCGTCATCCTCAGTATCCAGAGGAAGCATCATCTCATCGGTCAGGGCGCGGCGCAGAGTGTCCAGACCCACCGAACCGAGCAGAAGCGCACGCGTGTGGAATGCACGCATGTCATCGCCGCGGCGCAGAGCCTGATCGCGCAGCTCCAGCCAGAGGCGCTCGCCAATCTTGTAGCTCGGCGCCTGACCCGGCCAACCCAGGTAACGCAGGAACTCGAAACGCTGCTGACCCTCAGACTCGTCCAGGTTCAGCTTCAAGAACTCGTAACCCAGCTCAGAAGTCCATATGGTGCCCGGCTCAACGCCCAACTGCTCAGCCCACTCAGCGGGAATCGGCATCTCGCAGTGAACACCAATATCGAAGACCACGCGGGCGGCGCGCATACGCTGAGCGTTCAGCATACCCATGCGGTCACCCGGATCCTTCAGATAGCCCAATTCCTCCATGAGGCGCTCGGCGTACAGCGCCCAGCCCTCACCGTGACCGGAAACCCACAGCATGTTCGTGCGCCAGGAGTTCATGGTGCCCTTCAGAGCCGTGGCGATAGCAATCTGCAGGTGGTGGCCCGGAACGCCCTCGTGGTACACAGTGGAGGTTTCACGCCAGGTAGTGAACGTGTCCTCACCTTCGGGAACCGACCACCACATGCGGCCCGGACGCGAGAAATCGGGGGAGGGGCCGGTGTAGTAAATACCGCCCTCGTTCGTGGGCGCAATGCAACACTCAATACGGCGCATGGGGCCGCCAATTTCAAAGTGAGTATCCGCCAGGTTCTCTACCGCGGCGTCGGCGAGCTTCTGCATCCACGCCTTCAGCTCATCGGTGCCGTGCAGCTGACGTGCCGGATCCTCATCGAGCAGCTGCTTCGCACGCTCAATGCTTGCACCCGGCTCAATCTCCTCGGCAACCTCACGCTGACGAGCAATAATGCTCTCCAGCTCCTTCACGCCCCAGGCGTAGGTTTCATCCAGGTCAATGGTGGTACCCAGGAACGAACGGGAGTGCAGGCTGTACGCCTTACGGCCCACAGCATCGCGGGAGGGCGCGACCGGCTGAAGCTTCTCCACCAGGTAGCTGTTGAGGCGGCGGTAGCCTTCCTTTGCGGCCTCGGCACCGGCGGCAACCTCATCCTTCAGAGAGGGCACAGCTGCGGCAACCTCGGCGGCAAGCTCGTCAAAGAAACCGCCGGGAGCATAGTATGCAGCGGTCTGCTCAATGACAATATCCACCTGGCGGCGCGGGGCAACCTTACCCTCTTCACGAGCCGCCTCGAGAGTCTGGATGTAGCCCTCCAGCGCCTCGGTCACGCGGTGCATACGACCAATAATGTGCTCCCAGTCCTGCTGGGTGTTGCGCTTCATCAGGTCAAAGACGGAGCGCACCTCCTGCGGGACGGAGGCAATATTGTTCATCTGCCAGCCACCAAAGCCAGCCTTGTACTGCTTGCGGTACAGGCTCAGGCGCTCCTGCAGAGCATCCAGGGTGACCAGGTCAACGTCATCAATAGGCAGGACGTTATCGACCTTCTTCAAAGTCTTCTTCGCAAGGCGCGCAAAAGCCTTCTCACCGGCGGGTGAGTAATCGGGGTACAGAGTCTCTACGCCTTTACGGCCAAGCTCGGTCGCCTGGACGGGGTTCAGGTCGAGGACCTTTTCAAAGTATTCGTTAGCAATCTGATCGACGTCGGTCAGCGAGCGCTTCAATCGGTAGATGCTGGGAAGTTCCTGGTAAGTGCTCATGTTCATATCCTAACGCAGGGGTGTGCCTTCAACCACGATTTTCGGTGATTTGGGTCGCCTAAACCGGCAATATTACGGGCTGAGCGGCACCGAACGTGAGGAAAACGGCTCACCTGTGGACAACTCACCGGGACGCAGGCGCGAAAACGCCCCGGCTTTCCCCTCCTGAACGTGCAGGAAAGAGAAGACCGGGGCGCCACCAAGATGGGCTACAAGCTGCTAGCTGGCGACTTAGCTGGCGAAGTATTCGCCGTTGAGTTCCAGCAGACCGTTCGTGCCCTCGACCACGCCGAGGCGGTGGGCAATGAGGCGGTCCTGCAGCTCATCGCCGGACACCAAATCCACCAGAATGTTCGGGTACTTGGCCGAGCAGCGGATGAACTCGTCGTACGCCTCATCGCTGAACGGTGCGTTCGTGATGAAGGTGCCGAGCTGGCCGCCGCGGGCGTGAATCGCCAGGAAGAACGCGGTAATATCCTGCGGCTGAACGCTTGCGGAGAGAACACCGCCAGCTACCGGGCGCAGAGTACGCACGTAGAATGCGCGTTCTTTTTCGCCGGTGGCGGGGATTGCCACGCCGTCCACGCCCTGAGCTTCCAGAGTCTCTACCGTGTAGCCGCGCATCAGGAACAGATCGAAACCAATGCTACGGAAACGCTCCTCAGACACCTGAGCCAGCGCCGGAGCCAGAGCCTCGCGGCGGAAGACCTGGCGGTAACGCTTCAGTGCCTCACGCACCTGAGCGGCAGCCACCTGCAGCGCGGTCGAGGGCTCAGCAGCCGAACCAGCCGGAGCGGAAACAACCGGCTGAACGGGAGCTACAACGGGTGCAGAAACAGCAGGAGCGGGCACGGCAGACTGAGCGGTAGCCGCAGCGGCCGGTGCCGCCGGAACATCAGCGGGTGCCTGGGCAGTAGCCGCCTGGGTAGGAGCCGCCACCTGCGAACCAGCCGGACGCGCCAACAACGCCGGAGAAGCACCCGGCACCGGAGCCAACGGCTCACGCGAAGCACCCTCACGAGCCGCCAGGCGAGCCTGACGCTCCGCCGCGCGCGCCTCCTTAGCCGCCTGAAGAGCCTCCTCACGAGCCTGCAACTCAGCCGCAATATCCTGAGGCAGCTTGTGCTTGAGCGACTGCGGCGGCAGCGGCGCCATGCGGGCGGTCACCGCCTCCGGAGCACCCTCCGGGAATCGCTTGAGCAGCTCCTTACCCGCCTCGCTCAGCTCGTAACGCTCCGGGTTCTTGCGGGAGGTACGACCGGTACCCTCACGCAGAGCGTTCAGGTAGCGTTCGCCCTTGAGCACGTGCATCGCCACCGAATAGCGGTTACGCAGACGCGGGGTCAGCTTATAACGGTGCGGAGCGACCTCACCCTGCAGGTACGGGATATCCAGAGCGAGCTTCAACTCATCGTAAATGTCGTAGTAGGAGATACGCGGGTTCTCCTCAACAATTTTCAGAATCGGGTGCAGCAGCTGATGCGGGTACGGCAGAGCGTCCACCGCCGCAGGATCGAGCAGAGCCGAAGCCACCAGCTTCTGAACGCTCGGCTCAACCATCTGCGCCAGAGCCGGCGCGAACGCAGGACCCAGCGAGTAGACAGTCTCACGCTCGGAGAGGTAATGGTGGGCAATCAGCACATCGTAGAGGTAATCCTGCGCGTCAATCTGCACAAAATAGGGGTTCGAGGACGCCTGCTGAATGCGCTCGTCGCGGTCAAAGACCTGCTCCAGGCTCGGAAGGCTCAGCTCCACATCGGCGCCATGGTCGTTGAGGGTGTCGAGCAGAAGAACACCCATATGGGTCAGCAGAGCATCGGTTGTGGCAATATCCTCAGCCGTAATGGAGGCGCCCTCATCCTTCACTAGCGCCAGCACGGAGCTCAGCTCGCTTGCCGGCACGCTGGTCTCCTCGTGGCGTGCCACCAGCTCCTTCGCCGAAGGCGACAGTGAGTACAGAGTCAGCGGAGAGTCCGTGTGCTCGTGAATAGTCTTGGTGCGCAGGTAGCCCTCGCGGGTCAGCAGGCTCAGCGCCTGAGCAATCACCGGCTCAATAATGCGCTGCTCCAGGTACGACAGACCGTACCAGCCCTGCACAAAACCGCACTCGCGCAGCACCAGCTCGCGAATCTTCACGGGCACCGCTGCGGGGTAGGACGGGGTAACACTCAGGACGATGGGCAGAAGCTCACGCACCGTAATGTGCGAGAGCAGAACCGGGTAGAACTGCTTCAGGTAGTAGAGGTACACGCCGCTGAGGAGAGGCAGAACCGACAGGAGTGCCTGCGCCTGCTGTTCCTTCGGGGTACCGAGCAGCTCGCGGCCAGCCTCGCTGAGGGTGTAGTGCAGGTTGCCCGGATGCAACTGGCTGAGGGACACCTCAAGATAGTCAGCGTTGACCAGCGCCGCGATCAGCTTATTGAGCGCCTCACGGAAGAGAACATTGTCACCGACCGCAATGAAACGCTGAGTCATATTGAAACCCAGGTCCACACCTACGGGGGTATACATATCGGGGAAGAAAACCTTCTCACCACGGTCCTGAGCGCGCTCAAAATGGCGGAGCAGGGAGAAAGCCGCCGCAACGCTGAGAGCGCGTGCTTCCTCGGGTAGGGTCTCCCACGAGGTTTCCTGCTGCAGAGAGTGCAATTCGGAATGGTCGATATGGAGCATTGTTTTATTCACAAAAGCCACGCTGGGCTCCTTATCTGGTGTTATTTATCGTGCGGGCATTCTTCATAAAGTGCAGTCATTCGAGCGGGAAAATAATCACACAATACTGGCGACACCATCTTTATTTTTGGGTCGGCACTTTGGTAACCCGTCGTGAAGAGAAGCAGGAAAGGCGGATTTCTCAGCCCGTTTCGCTTACGTACCGTCTTCTATGACGTGCACTTGGAAAGAACGCTATAAATTATGGTGAAGTGATGATACCGTCACGGGTATATACACTTCGTGAAATAATGCGAGTATATATAACGCATTACCCTCCCATTGTATCGGCTGGTTCAAGAAATAACCTAGATTTCTAAAACCAGCCGATATATGAAAAATATCCTCAAGGAAAAGTGAAAATGCATTAAGTGAAATAAAGCAGGAAATGCGCGAAGACCAGAGACATTCAGAGAGAAATACTCACCTCAAAACACCCTGGCTACTCCATGCCGCGAGCAAAATACTCCTCATCAATGCGATAACCGCACTCGCCCTCACCATCAAGCACGCCTACACGATGGCGAATCATCAGCTCCACCAAGTGGTGCTGATTAACCAGAGCAATATTGCGTGCGCCCGGCAAACCCTGCAAATACTCAGGCACCGGATGCGCAAAAGCGCCGCAGGTCACCAAAACACCCTGCAAACCGCCGTGCAGAAGCACCGCACCAGCAAGCTTCTGAATCTCGTTGGGGGTGACCTTCATAGTTCCGCAATAATGCTTCACCTGAATATAAATCGGCGCAAAATCCAGACCGTCAGAATAGCGGGCAATAACATCCACGCCCTTATCGTCGGCGCCGCCGGTTACCTCGGTCGTAAAACCGAGAGCCGTAAAAATATCGGCAACAATCTGCTCAAAATATTCTGGCGTCACCGCGTGAATATGCTGAATCAAATCCTGCGTAAAATGCTCCGCAAACTCAGCCTGAGCGTGAATCACCGGCGAATCGCTGGCACGCAAAATTATATCCAGCGGAGACTGACCGGCAGGCCAAGAATTCGCAGGTCCAGCAGAATTCAGGGCGGGGATAGGGTAGCCGGCATCGGTTGCATCATAAGCAGTGGGGTTCAGCTGAGCATGATCAGCGCCTGAGAAATGCGGCAGGATATTAAGGGTGCCGGTATCAGAAGCGCCAAAAATGAGGCGATGCTCCTCCTGTGCATTCTCCAGTAGCGCGTTCGCCTGCTTCTTCAGCTTTTTCACGCTTTTCGCCGTCAAACTCTGAGAGCACAACACCTGCACCTGCTTCACCACACGCGGCGGCACCGAACCGTGCAGATGCGGGGTGCAGGTCAGCTCGGCGCCCAGGGGAGTGAGCAGGTACTTCCTCTTCTCCCACGGGGTCAAACGAGGCATAAGCTGGGCATAACGAAGTGCCACCAAGATTTTCAAGGTGGTGCGCACAGCCACCGCAAAATCGGTGGATTCAAGAGCCGGTAGGTTCTTCTTCGACCCCAACGCCTTAGTCTGCTGCCGCAACTGCTCGCTAACATAGGCGGCGGTGCGGGGCACAGTCTTCGACAAGCGCCGTAGCGTCGGCAACAGAAGCGTGATATAGACATCCGGTGGGGGCCTATGGTTTTTATTCAGCATCTTTGCCATGGTCCCTGCCAATT
Source organism: Rothia sp. HMSC061E04 (assembly GCF_001813685.1). Classification (NCBI taxonomy): domain Bacteria; kingdom Bacillati; phylum Actinomycetota; class Actinomycetes; order Micrococcales; family Micrococcaceae; genus Rothia; species Rothia sp. HMSC061E04. The sequence goes on from NZ_KV813703.1 coordinate 175,822, forward strand.
ATTGATACTTATGTGATGATATATACATCCTAGCATCAGGGCATATCATCATCGCTTTATCGCTTCTAATATGACAAAATCGCAAGAATCAGCGCATTAGATGTTCAATAGCGCAATATAAATCTCAAATTTAAAGCAAAACAATATATTCCCGCCACACCAGTTGGCGTGACGGGAATATAAGAAGCAGAGTTATCCGCTCGCGCTACCTGGGGCGAGCGCGCCTCCACGAACCGGGACCGGGACGCAACGAAACACCCAGGCGCTGACCGCGGTTCAGGATGCGCGAAGCGGCACCGACCAGCAAGTTCTGCTCCTGCTGCGCGGCATTCGCCTGCATCATCGCAACCACAGCGGTGAGGGCGGCAATCTCCTCCGGAGTGGGGGAGCCCTTAACCACTTTCAGCAGAGGCTCCTGCTCAGCGTCAGTATCTACCGAAGACTGAACGGAATCCTTCGGCGGGGCACTGGGTGCGGTATCTGCGTGCGCAGAAGAATGTGCGGAGCTACGCTCAAGCTGCTCGGAGCTCTCAGCAGCCTCCGAACTATCCTTCTTTTTGCCGAATGAGAAATAACTCAGCGGGTTGTATCCTGCCAAAGGCACGCCTCCTTAGAAAACCTAAAATCCAGTGAATGCCCGTGCCACAAATGGTGCGGGCGCAACGGAAGCCTACAGCGGGATGTTGCCGTGCTTCTTTGCCGGGGTAGACGCACGCTTATCGTGCAGGGCCCGCAGTGAAGAAATAATGCGCACGCGAGTCTCACTCGGGGCAATAACCTCGTCAATGTAACCTAGCTCAGCAGCCTGGTACGGGTTCAGCAGCTCTTCCTCATACTTGGTAATCAGCTCAGCGCGGCGGCCCTCAACATCGCCGCCCTCAGCCGCCAGAGCAGCCAGCTCACGGCGGTACAGAATATTCACCGCACCCTGAGCACCCATCACACCAATTTGAGCGGTGGGCCACGCCAGGTTAATATCGGCACCCAGCTTCTTCGAACCCATCACAATGTACGCGCCGCCGTACGCCTTACGGGTAATGACGGTAACCAGCGGAACGGTCGCCTCCGCGTAAGCGTAGAGCAGCTTAGCGCCGCGGCGAATAATGCCGTTGAACTCCTGATCGGTACCGGGCAGGAAGCCGGGAACATCCACAAAAGTCAGAATCGGAATGTTGAACGCATCGCAATGACGCACAAAACGGGCAGCCTTCTCGGAGGCAGAAATGTCCAGGCAACCAGCGAACTGCATCGGCTGGTTCGCCACAATACCGACCGTGTGGCCCTCAACACGGGCGTAACCAATCATCACGTTCGGGGCGTACATCGCCTGCATCTCCAGGAAATGACCGTCATCCACGACGGACTCAATGACCGCGCGCATATCGTAAGGCTGGTTCGCCGAATCCGGGATGAGAGTATCCAAATCCAAATCATCTACGGTTACCACGGGCTCCTGGTCATGCTCCAGGGGCAGAGGCTCCGCAAGGTTGTTCGAGGGTAGGAACTCTAGGAGCTCACGCACAAAATCGAACGCGTCTTCTTCATCCTCAGCCAGGTAGGTGCTGGTACCGGTCACAGCGTTATGCTGACGCGCACCGCCGAGGGTTTCCATGTCCACGTCCTCACCGGTCACGGTCTTAATGACGTCCGGGCCGGTAATGAACATGTGTGAAGTCTTATCCACCATGATGATGTAGTCAGTCAGAGCGGGGGAGTACGCGGCACCGCCAGCGCAGGGGCCCATAATGACCGAAATCTGCGGAACCACACCGGAGGCGCGCACGTTCATGCGGAAAATATCGGCAAACATCGCCAGGGAAGCCACGCCCTCCTGAATACGGGCGCCACCGCCATCGTTAATGCCGATAACCGGGCAGCCGTTCTTCAGCGCGAACTTCTGCACCTTCACAATCTTCTCGCCGTTCACCTGCGAGAGAGAACCGCCGTAGACGGTGAAATCCTGCGAATACACGGCAACCAGGCGACCATCCACGGTGCCGTAACCGGAGATCAAGCCGTCACCCAGAGGCTTCTTCGCCTCCATGCCGAACGCGGTGGTGCGGTGGCGGGCGAGGGCATCAAACTCTACGAAAGAACCCTCGTCCAGAAGCATGTCGATGCGCTCGCGGGCGGTGTTCTTACCGCGTGCGTGCTGCTTTTCAATAGCTGCCTCACCGCTGGGCGCGAAGCTACGCTCTCGACGTGCATAAAAATCAGCGAGCTTACCGGCGGTGGTGCTCAAGTCAAAATCCTGCTGGAGGTTCTCGGACATTATTCCTCGTTCCTGCTCCACCCGATTGTCGGGAGCCAGTGGTTGCGGTGATGGCTGCTCAGGTGCCCCGAAAGGCACTCTTGAACAATGTGCATATCTTTCAACTATAGTGCGAACTAGGGCACATATGCCAGGTGAGAAGCCAGAATACCAACACTAGATACACTTTTATGCACACACTACCCGCAATGATGCGCGAAGAGCGCGGAAGAGGCATCTAGAATGCAAAGACACGATGCAGAAAACCCCCTCTCGCACCGGCAATCCTTGTCGGCGAAAGGGGGTTCAAGCTACTTGAACTTTGCGAAATTTAGATAGTGCCCAGGACCGGGTTCCACTCGGTGATGGTGTGAGACAAAACCGCGCCACCAATGTTCATCGGGTCGCCAACAACCAGCTTCTCAGCTGCCTCAACGGAGTCGACCTTTGCAATCAGCAGAGCGCCGGCGGGGGTCTCGCCATCCAGCAGGGGACCGGAAACAATCAGGTTGCCCGCCTCAATCTGCGAACCAAGGTACTCGCGGTGAGCCGGACGGTACTTCGCCTGCTCCTCGGGAGCAGCGTAAACGTAAGTAATTGCGTAATAAGCCATAGCGTTCTTCTTTCGAGCAGGGCGGAGGAACCTCCGCAGCCGGTCGGTGCTTGATGCACCCTCACTGTCTAATGTACCGTCTCGGGTACCGGGTGGGCATCACCGGCGGCAAGAAATTGATATGGTGAGAAATCAGCGTGACTCGGCTGAAGCTTGTAGGTTTCGGTGACGGGTCGGCATACTGCAGGGCAGTTTCGGACAGGGTAGAAAGGCGCAAGCTATGGAGGAGAATATGTACACCGAGAGCGATCATTCGGTTTTGGACGCACCGCGCATCCGCACCATCGCGCTGGAGGCGGGCTACTCCAACGTAAACCTCTACGATGAAGTTGACTCCACCACCACCCGCGCCCGCGAACTACTCATGGACGGCACCGACCCCGAACGCGAACAGCTTGGCGAGCTCTCCGTCTACGCCAGCCTCTACCAAAGCGCCGGACGTGGCCGCCTCGCCCGAGCCTGGACCGCCCCTCCCGGAGCCTGCCTCGCCGCAAGTATCGTGGTGCGCCCGCACGCCTCCGCAGACCCGCTCGCCCGAGAGCTACCCGAAGACAGCTACCACTGGATGACCCTCATCGCCGGGCTCAGCGTGGTCGATATTTGGCGCAGATACGGCGTGGATGCCGCCCTCAAATGGCCCAACGACGTCATCGCGCAGGGCGCTAAGGGGTGCGGAATTCTCGCCCAGCTCGTTCCTGAAAGCGGCGCTAACGAGGGGCAGCGCAGCATTATTGTGGGCATCGGCCAGAACACGAACATGTCCGCCGAGCAGTTGCCCGTACCCACCGCCACGAGCCTGAGCCTGTGCACCGGTACTGTGATTGACTCCTCCGAGGTGCTCACCCGACTGCTTGGCATCTTCGCCCGCCGCTACCGCGCCTTCGTGCGCGCCGGCGGCGACCCCGAACGCCCCGACCCGCTCACCCCTGATGGCCTCAGCCTGCTTGACCAGGCGCGCGCTGCCACCGCAACCCTCGGCGCCAGCGTGCGCATGAGTCTGCCCGACGGAAGCACCGTAGAAGGCACCGCTGAAGACCTCGACGCGCAGGGGCGCATCCTCATCCGCCGCGAGGACAGGGCCCTAGAGCCCTACGCGGTGGGCGATATTGAGCACCTTCGCCCCGCCAACGGTAGCTACGGAGATTTTCAGCAGGCACACTAGAACCAACCCCTAAAATTTCAGCCCACAAAATTTCTGCCCGGCACGGCAGCACCCCTCAACCCACACCACCTCAACCGGCGCCTCCAGCCGGAATATAACAACCAGCACAGCTAAGGACCACCATGCGTTTGCGCGGAAAACTTAACCCCGGTGAGCATGTCATCATTGCGACCCGACAGCACTACGGTGCCCTGCTGCCCACGCTTGCCTATCTGCTGGTTGCGATTGCCGCATCAACCTTCGCCTCCACGGCACGGTCCTCACCGATTCTGTGGACTCTCGGCATGATCTGCGCGGTAGGTACCCTGCTCGGTGCTGTGCGCACCGCCTGGCGTTGGGTAACCACCTACTACCTGCTGACCACCCACCGGCTCGTGGTTCGCCGCGGTGTGATGACCCGAACCGGAGACGAATCCCTCTACCTGGATTCCATGGGGGAGCTTTGGGTAAAACAGCGCGGCCCGGGAGCCTGGCTAGGCTACGGTTCGGTGTACGTAGTGTGCCGCGGCGTGCATCACCGCCTGACCTACGTGCCCGACCCGAAGCGTTTTGAAAAAGAAATTAAAGCCGCCCGACGCGACTACTACGCCCTGCGCTCTCGCTATATTTAGAGCTTCTTCGCTCCCGTCGCCGACTCGGGCGGGAGCTGTCGGGTTGGCTCAGAGCCTAAATCAGCCGCCAAATCTGCCGAAAAAATGCGGATTAGAGTATTCTTAAATGTGAATTACTCCACTAAACTATCCTAGGGTGCGGGCGCTTTTGCGACCCAAACACCACAGCGGAGGGGTATATTAACAAGGCGCTACACGGTGAGCATCATCGCAGTGACGCAATGCAAAACCCACAGAGCGTAACGAGGCACCTCGTAACCTCGTGCCACCACGGTGTAAACCAGACAGTATTTTCCGGCAGAGATGAAAGGAGCGGCAGCGGCAATGAGCACGGCAGACCACCATGAACCTGCGCACTCTCCGCAGGGCACCGGCGCCACCATGGGCCCCGAAACCCAAATGCTCAACCTCAAAATCCTGCAGAATCTCGCGCAGAACAATATCTACCGCGACGAGGAATCCAAAGCAGGAATCCGAGCCCTCGAAAAGTCGCTCCTGGGACAGGGGCGCCGCTACACCCCCGTAGAAGCCGCAGAATGCGCCGGACTTCCCTTCGAAACCGCCCAGCGCATCTGGCACAACATGGGCTTCCCGACTATTCCCAACCACTCGCCATACTTCACCGAAACAGACGTGCAGATGCTCGCCGACCTACAGAAGTTGGACGCAGAAGGCGACATCCGCATGGAATATGTGGCATCCCTCGTGCGCGCCGAAGGTCAGCTGACCGACCGCACCGTCGCCTGGCAGATTGAGGCGCTCGTGCACAACATCATGGTCACCGAAAACCTCAGCGATAATGATGCCCGCCGCAAGCTCCTCAAAAACTTCCCGCGCTACCTCGAGGTTCTCGAGCGTCTGGCGCTATACGCATACCGTCGTCAGATGTACGCCGGAATCCTGCGCCTGGGATTGCGTGAGAACAATGTGACCACCTCCGGCCTTTCCCGCCTGCCCCTGGTGCGCGGCGTGGGATTCGTGGATCTGGTCTCGTACACCTCTCTGGTACGTAACCTAGACGCAGCGGCTCTTTCTCAGCTCATCAACCACTTTGAGCAGAGCTGCCTGGACGTTATCGCACCCCTGGGTGGTCGCATTATTAAGACTCTCGGTGACGAAGTTTTCTTCCTCACCGAAACCCCGGACGCTATCGCAGAAATCAGCCTGCAGCTCTCCGAAAAGATTGGTGCCGACCCGCAGCTGCCGGACTCCCGCGTCGCCTTCATCTGGGGCGAGGTCCTGGCTAACCGCGGTGATGTGTACGGCTCCAGCGTGAACCTGGCTGCTCGCCTGGTTTCCCTGGCTGAACCGGGTACTGTGCTGACCGATAATGAGACAGCAAACACGCTCCGACAGGTGGGAAATCGCTACAATCTCACCTCTCAGGGAACGCGAAATGTTAGAAGCTTTGGTAACGTAGACCCCGTGGCGGTGACTCGTCGCGTGAACTACACAATGGAGATAGACCTCTCATGACTGAACTGAAACTACGTACCGGTGGTGCAACGCACCGCGGCGCACATCGAGAAAACAACGAAGATTCGATGGTCGTCGCAGGTTCTCTTTGCGTGGTCGCGGACGGTATGGGAGGCCACGAGGCGGGCGAGGTTGCTTCGCGCCTGTGCGTGCGTCAGCTCGCCTACTCGCCCTTCTTCACCATGCCCGGTGGCCGTAGCGAAGAGGAACAGCAGACATATGCTGAGCGCCTCGCCGCTATTGACGAGGAAGACCCCACCAAGCGCCGCCGCCGCGCGAACACCCTGCTCAACAACGAAATTGTGGGCACCCTCAACCGCCTGCACGACATCATTGGCGAAACCAACGAAGAAATTAAGCAGGCGCTTTCCCGCTCCGGCGGTACGACCCTGACCGGTGCATGGCTGACCCGTATTGGCGACCGCAACCTGTGGGTTATCTTCAACGTGGGTGACTCCCGAACCTACCGCCTGTTGCGTGAGGACGATGGTATTCACCACTCCGCCATGGAGAAGCTACCCGGTTCCGAGGGTTCCGCCTCGCTGGAGCAGGTCACCACTGACCACTCCGAGGTGCAGTACCTGGTCGACGAGGGTCAGATTACCGCCCTGGAAGCGCTGACCCACCCGCGCCGCAACGTGATTACCCGCGCGCTGGGTACCGGCAACTACTGGGAACCGGACTTCTGGGTTCTGCCCGCCCGCGCCGGTGACCGCCTGATGCTCTGCTCCGATGGTCTTTCCGGTGAGCTTTCGCACGAATACATGGCGCGCGTACTCACCTCGATCCGCCACCCGCAGGATGCCGCTGACGTGCTCCAGCACGAGGCGCTGCGTTCCGGCGGCCGCGACAACATTACCGTGATTGTTGCCGACGCTGTCGAAGCCTAAACTTCATACCTTATGATTCATCCCCGTTTTCTTCGGGCGCTTGATTGAGCGCCTGCAGGAGGCGGGGGTGAACTGCATCCGCGCACAGAAACTAAGGAAGCGTGACTCGGTAAGTGGCTACGGCGCTCTTGCCTCATCGTTCGCGCTCGCGGAACCCGCCAATATGACGAGCGATAGGGGAGAGGCGGAGCAAAAACGCTAGACTGGACGGGTGACTGAGAACAACACCACCCAGCAGACTGCCCCCGCCGAGACTCGAGCAGCGAGCCCCGCAGAAAACTCCGTGGAGATTACCGAGGCCCTGCGTGCCGAGTACGCGGAACTGACCGATAAGATTCGTGCCGCCCGCCGCGCCTACTACAACGAGGACGCACCCTTCCTCTCCGATGCCGAGTACGATAAGCTCTACCGCCGCCTCGAAATTATTGAGGCGGAGCACCCGCTCATCATCACCAACGACTCGCCCACCCAGGAAGTCGGCGGCGAAGCCATCGAGGCCTTCGCACCCGTCACCCACCTGCAGCGCATGTACTCCCTCGAGGACGTCTTCTCCTTCGAAGAGCTGCGCGCCTGGCTGACCAAGACCGAGGAGAGCGCCCGGAACCTCACCGGTAGCGCACCGCAGTGGCTGACCGAGCTGAAGATCGACGGCCTGGCGGTGAACCTGCTCTACCGCAACGGCACCCTCGTGCGTGCGGCAACCCGCGGCGACGGCACCACCGGCGAAGACGTCACCCACAACGTGCGCACCATCGCGAGCATCCCGCAGCAGTTGAGCGGCAAGAACCACCCCGAAGAGATTGAAATCCGCGGCGAAGTGTTCATCTCCTCCGCCGATTTTGAGAAGCTCAACGAGTCCATGATTGCCGCCGGCAAGAACCCCTTCGCTAACCCGCGTAACGCCGCGGCAGGCTCGCTACGCCAGAAGGATGCGGCGATTACCGCTTCGCGCCCGCTGAGCATGTACGTGCACGGCATCGGTTCGCGCACCGGCCTGGATATTGCCACCCAGTACGAGACCTACGATCTGCTCGCCTCCTGGGGCCTGCCCGTGAGCCCCTACAGTGAAATCGCCGCTAACACCGAGGCGGTGTTCGACTTCATTAATAAGTACGGCGAGCAGCGCCACTCCCTGGTGCACGAAATCGACGGCATCGTCATTAAGGTCAACGACTTCGCGACCCAGGCTCAGCTGGGCTACACCTCCCGTGTGCCGCGCTGGGCGGTGGCGTACAAGTACCCGCCCGAAGAGGTGCACACCAAGCTGCTGGACATCCGCGTGGACGTGGGACGCACCGGCCGCGTGACCCCCTACGGCGTCATGGAGCCCGTGTTCGTCTCCGGCTCGACCGTCGAACGCGCCACCCTGCACAACCAGGACGTGGTCAAGGCTAAGGGTGTGCTCATCGGTGACACCGTGGTGCTGCGCAAGGCAGGCGACGTGATTCCCGAGATCGTCGCCCCCGTGGTTGCCCTCCGTGACGGCACCGAACGCGAGTTCGTCATGCCCAGTGAATGCCCCTCCTGCGGTTCGCCCCTTGCCCCCGGCAAGGAAGGCGACGTGGACCTGCGCTGCACGAACCCCCGTTCCTGCCCCGCGCAGCTGACCGAGCGCGTGTACTATGCGGCAAGCCGCGGCGCCTTCGACATTGAGGCGCTCGGCTTCGAAGCAGCAAAGGCACTCACCAGCCCCGCAACCCCGGATACTCCTCCGCTAACGACCGAGGCGCACCTGTTCAGCCTCAACATTGAGGACCTGCGCGAGGTCACCATCGAACGTGAGAAGAAGGTCAAGGGCGTGGGCACCGGAAAGATGGAGCGCGTGCCCTACTTCTACACCAAGCCGACCAAGGCACGCCCCGAGCCGAAGCCCACGAAGAATACGCTGAACCTCTTCGCCGAGCTGGAGAAGGCAAAGCAACAGCCGCTGTGGCGCGTGCTGGTTGCCCTCTCGATTCGCCACGTGGGCCCGACCGCTGCCCGCGCGCTCGCCGCGGAGTTCGGTTCGATGCAGGCGATCCGCGAGGCTGACCGTGAACGCCTTGCCGCTGTGGACGGTGTGGGCACCACGATTGCCGACTCGATTATTGAGTGGTTCGCTGAGGACTGGCACGCCGAGGTGGTGGACTCCTGGGCTGCCGCCGGTGTGCGCATGGAAGATACCCGTGACGAGTCCGTGGAACGCACCCTGGAGGGCTTGACCGTGGTCGTGACCGGCACGCTGAACGGTTACACCCGTGACGGTGCGAAGGAAGCCATTATTTCTCGCGGCGGTAAGGCATCCGGTTCGGTGTCTAAGAGGACCCACTTTGTGGTTGCGGGCGCGAACGCCGGCTCGAAGCTGGATAAGGCTCAGCAGCTGGGACTGAAGGTGCTGGATGAGGAGGGCTTCACCGCCCTGCTCGAGGGCGGCCTGGAGGCTGTTGAGGCTACCGCCGAGTAGACCCGGTAGCGGGGTCATCTGAATCTGACCCCTGCAATATATAGAGCATTCAGGCTCTGGAGTGCGTGCTCCAGAGCCTGAATGCCAATTTCTGGCATTTGTAATTACCACAGCTTTTAAGGCGGAAGCGCCTTAAAACACTCCCAAAGCGAAGAAATATTTAAAAAATATTTACACGCCGTTCAAAACCCTTAAAGGTGGTGCCCATCAACCCCGAATCGGAAAACTTGGCGGGGGAGCGCATCCGGGTTAAATCCCTAGAAAACCCCGAAATTCAGGGGCGAAAACCCTAAGGCGCGCGGGGCTCAAGGTCTTAAATAATGTTTCCTGCACTTTTAACCTGGAAGAACCCTGGGAGAACCCGGGACGTTCGCTGTGAACTTGAAATCGGGTTGGAATCATAAAAAACCTCGGCTATCTTTGAGACCAGATGGATTCTCGCAAGAGAATCACCTGTGTGGTTTCAAGCTTGGAATGCTTGAAACGATGCCCGGTTCTACCGCACGTCCCCATCGAGGAAGTGCCACCCGGATTCCGCACATAAGTGCAGAATCGCTCACGGTGACATGAAATCGGTGGAGAGCCGCTCACATGGTAGAGCCAGAATATGAGTAACCTACTTCGTTATCAAAGGGTGAGCGGCGGCGCGCTAGAGTTCCGGGGACGGAACGAGCGGGGACGGCCCCAAGGAGCATTATGAAGAACACTTCCATTCGTCGTACCGCAGCAGCTCTCGCCATCGGTGGCGCTGTAGCAGCTACCATGTCGATGCCCGCTGCAAACGCAGTAGACGGTGCTACCTGGGACGCACTGGCACAGTGCGAGTCCGGTGGCAACTGGTCCATCAACACCGGTAACGGCTTCTACGGCGGTCTGCAGTTCACCCAGCAGTCCTGGAACGGCGTCGGCATGTCCGGCTCCCCCGCGACCGCTACCCGTGCACAGCAGATCGAGGCTGGCGAGCGTCTGCTCGCTATCCAGGGCTGGGGCGCATGGCCCGCATGCTCCGCTAAGCTTGGCCTCTACGGCAAGACCGGCGCAGCTCCCACCTACACCGAGCCCACCACCACCGTGGCTGCACAGTCGCAGACCCAGCAGACCTACACCGCTCCCGCGGCACAGGCTGCACCCGCAGCTCCTGCAGCTCAGGCTGCACCCGCAGCAGTTGAGGCACCCGCAGCTCCCGCTGCACCGGTAGCACCCGCTGCACCCGCAGTTGAGGCTCCCGCAGCTCCCGCAGCGGCACCGGCAGTTGAGGCTCCCGTAGCAGCAGCTCCCAAGGCTGCAGCAGGCACCTACACCGTGGTTCCCGGTGACTCCCTCTCGCTGATCGCTGCAAAGCTCGGCGTTGCAGGCGGCTACCAGGCAATCGCAGCTGCGAACACCGACATCATCTACAACGTTGACCTGATCTTCCCCGGCCAGGTTCTGACCATCCCCGCCTAAGGATTAACCCCCAAGCGTAACGTGGACACGTTGTAGCCCAACGCCCCGCACCTCACACGAGGAGCGGGGCATTGAGCATTTAACCCGAAAACAGGGGAGGAGAACACCGCCTGACCACGCAAACCAGCAGGTAAACCCTCCAACCCCCAATGAGACGGAAAACGCAACCTCCACTACACTAGAGAAGAGACAAGAAAACAAACTACGGGAGAACCATGTCTGCCATCACCTTTGAACAGGTAAAGCACCTGGCATCGCTGGCACTCATTGAGATGACCGATGAAGAACTCACCGCGATGGCGTCTGAGCTGGACGTCATCGTCGCATCCGTTGAGACCATGTCGCAGAAAGCAACTGCCGACATCCCCGCGACCAGCCACCCCATCCCCCTCGAGAACGTCTTCCGCGAAGACGTACCCGTCACCACCCTCACCCAGGAAGAGGCGCTCTCCGGCGCCCCCGACGCACAGGACGGCAAGTTCCGCGTGCCGGCAATCCTCGACGAAGACTAAGAGGAGAACAACCAAGTGAACGAACTGATCCAGCTCACCGCCGCAGAAGCAGCAGAAAAGCTCGCATCCGGCGAAATCACCTCCGTCGAGCTCACCCAGGCACACCTGGACCGCATCGCAGCCACCGACGGCGCACCCCTGAGCGACAACCGAGCAGACGGCAAGAACGGCCTCAACGCCTTCCTGCACATCAACGCCGAAGAAGCACTCGCCACCGCAGCAGCAGTGGACGCAGACCGCGCAGCAGGCAAGGAACTGCCCCCGCTCGCAGGCGTACCCATCGCCGTCAAGGACCTCATCGTCACCAAGGGCCAGCCCACCACCGCAGCATCGCGCATGCTCGAAGGCTGGATGAGCCCCTACGACGGCACCGTCACCCGCAAGGTCCGCGAAGCACGCATGCCCATCCTCGGCAAGACCAACCTCGACGAATTCGCAATGGGTTCCTCCAACGAGCACTCCGCATTCGGCGTAGTACGCAACCCCTGGGCACTCGACCGCGCACCCGGCGGCTCCGGCGGCGGCTCCGCAGCAGCCGTCACCGCCTTCCAGGCACCCCTGGCGCTCGGCACCGACACCGGCGGCTCCATCCGCCAGCCCGCAGCGCTGACCGGTAGCGTCGGCGTCAAGCCCACCTACGGCTCCGTCTCCCGTTACGGCGTCATCGCCATGGCATCCTCCCTCGACCAGGTAGGCCCCGTCGCACGCACCGTCCTGGACACCGCGCTGCTCCATGAAGCCATCGCAGGCCACGATCCGCTCGACGCAACCTCCCTACCCGATGAACCCGGCAACTTCGTTGAAGAAGCCAAGGCAGGCGCAGAAGCCGCACGCAAGGGCGACCTGTCCGGCCTGCGCATCGGCGTCATCAAGGAACTCGGCGGCGGCGACGGCGAAGGCTTCGAAGCAGGCGTCCTCGCACGCTTCCGCGAATCCGTCGAAGAGCTGCGTGCCGCAGGTGCAGAAATCATCGAGGTCTCCCTGCCCTCCGTCACCGAAGCCATCAGCGCCTACTACATGATCATGTCCTCCGAGGTGTCCTCCAACCTGGCACGCTACGACGGCGTCCGCTACGGCCTGCGCGTCGTACCCGAAGACGGCCCCGTCACCATCGAACGCGTCATGTCCGCAACCCGCTCCGCAGGTTTCGGCCACGAGGTCAAGCGCCGCATCATCCTCGGCACCTACGCACTGTCCGCAGGTAACTTCGACGCCTACTACGGCGCCGCACTGCGCGTACGCACCCTCATCCAGCGCGACTACGCGGCAGCATTCGAAAAGTGCGACGTACTCATCTCCCCGACCGCGCCCTCCACCGCATTCAAGCTCGGCGAGAAGACCGAAGGCGACCCCATGGCAATGTACCTGGGCGACGTCGCAACCGTGCCCGTCAACCTGGCAGGCGTCCCGGCGCTCTCCCTGCCCGGCGGCCTCTCCGAAGAGAACAACCTGCCCGTCGGCATCCAGTTCACCGCACCCGCACGCGAAGACGCACGCCTGTACCGCGTCGGCGCAGCACTGGAAGAACTGCTCACCGCAAAATGGGGCGCACCGCTCTACAAGAGCCTGCCCGACACCGAAACTCTGATCCGCGACTTTGACTTTGGGGGAACCAAGTAATGAGTGAAGAAGTCCTCAGCTTCGAAGAAGCCATCGAAAAGTACGACCCGGTCCTCGGCTTCGAGGTGCACGTCGAACTGAACACCAAGACCAAGATGTTCGACTCCGCACCCAACGAGTTCGGCGACGAACCCAACACCAACGTCACCCCCGTATCGCTCGGCCTGCCCGGTGCGCTGCCCATGGTGAACAAGACCGCTGTTGAGTCCGCCATCAAGCTCGGCCTGGCACTGGGCTGCGACATCGCAGACAAGTCCTACTTCGCCCGCAAGAACTACTTCTACCCGGACTCCCCGAAGAACTTCCAGACCTCCCAGGCTGGCGGCCCCATCGCGGAAAACGGCTCCCTGGACGTAGAACTCGAAGACGGCACCATCTTCACCGTCGAAATCGAGCGCGCCCACATGGAAGAAGACGCAGGCAAGCTCACCCACGTCGGCGGCGCAGACGGCCGAATCCAGGGCGCAACCTCCTCCCTGGTCGACTACAACCGCGCAGGCGTGCCCCTGATCGAGATCGTCACCCGACCCATCGTCGGTGCCGGCGAGCGCGCACCCGAACTGGCACGCGCCTACGTTGCCGCAATCCGCGACATCGTACGCTCCCTCGGCATCTCCGACGCCCGCATGGAACGCGGTAACGTCCGATGCGACGCCAACGTCTCCCTCATGCCCAAGGGCGCAGAGAAGTTCGGCACCCGCTCCGAAACCAAGAACGTGAACTCCCTCCGTTCCGTCGAGCGAGCCGTCCGCTACGAGATTCGCCGCCACTCAGCGATCCTCGAACGCGGCGAGAAGGTCACCCAGGAGACCCGCCACTGGCACGAAGACACCCGCGAAACCTCCTCGGGTCGCCCCAAGTCCGACGCCGACGACTACCGTTACTTCCCCGAACCGGACCTCGTACCGGTCGTCACCAACAGCGAGTGGATTGAGCGTCTGCGCGCCGAACTGCCCGAACCCCCGGCAGAGCGCCGCCGCCGCCTCAAGGGCGAGTGGGGCTACTCTGACGAAGAGTTCCGCGACGTAGTCAACGCTGGCGCACTCGACGTTATCGAAGAGACCGTCGCCGCAGGCGCAACCGCAGCAGCAGCCCGCAAGTGGTGGATGGGCGAAATCGCCCGCCGCGCAAAGCAGGCTGAAGTTGAGCTCACCGCCCTCGGCGTGGAGCCCGCAACCGTGGTCGCCCTCGAAGCGCTCATCTCCGAAGGCAAGATCAACGACAAGATCGCCCGCCAGGTGCTTGAGTTCGTCCTCGCCGGTGAAGGCACCCCCGCCGAAATCGTTGAGGCACGCGGCCTCGCTGTGGTCTCTGACGACGGTGCGCTCACCGCAGCTGTTCAGGAAGCCCTGGCAGCAATGCCCGACGTTGCCGACAAGATCCGTGCCGGTAAGGTTCAGGCTGCTGGTGCTATCGTCGGTCAGGTCATGAAGGCTACCCGCGGTCAGGCTGATGCTGCCCGCGTGCGTGAGCTGATTCTGGCTGAGTGCGGCGTGGAAGGCTAAGCTTTTCCGCTGACCCGGCTCTAACGAAAGAGGCGCTGTCTCCCGAGGTGGGAGGCGGCGCCTCTTTTGTGCTCTCTAGTCCCGCATGGTTCCGCTTGGAAAGGCGGTTATCGTTCTCGTTCCTACAGGGCGGGTGGGTGCGCTATACCCTTCCTCCGCTCCTGCAGGGGAACCCACCCTCTCGGGTGCTCCGCTCTCTCCTTGCTTCGCTGCGGAGAGCACCCGAGAGGGTACCCTGATGTCGCTTCCGGAGGGTATAGCTACCCTGCGCTCCGGCTAAGCTTGGCGCGTCGCGTGGAGGGGCGGTGTCGTCCGTAGTGACATCAGGGTGCCCGAAGCGAAGCGAGGGCGGGTGCCCCTGTAGGAACGAGGACGAACGCCGTACCCTCGAGCAGAGCAACCTACATAAACGAAGACCGCTCCGTCCGTATCACTTAGATACAGACGGAGCGTTCCATTTAAGAGACCAGCTACTCAGTAATGCCGAGGTTGCTCATCAGGAAT
>NZ_KV813704.1:0-462 GCF_001813685.1 Rothia sp. HMSC061E04
TTATAAATACGATAGTGCTTATAAGTGGGGCCGGGTGGCAGGATTGCTGTTGTTAAAAGACGGGAAACTGGGAACGGGGTATTTAAACAGCTAGCCCGCCCCTCCGGTAGGAGGGGCAGGCTAGGGAGAGACTTTTGGAATACTAGGAAAGAGTTAGAGCCTAAACGCGTCCAGTAAAGCCATCTACGCTGTAACCGCTGTCGGTGGCGATGCTGTACTCGGTCACATAAACTGCTTCAATACCTGACTGGGGGTCGGGGCAACTATCGGAAGAAGTAACCGCTTCAACAGTGAAATAAGAGGTGGGATCAGGGGTAAGTGACCCTTCCTGCTGAGTGGTGGTGCTGAGGGTGCCGTTGTACTCAAATTCGTAAGCGATAAGGCCGCTGGTGGGAACGGTGTAGCTCAGGTTGCCGTTTTCAGTAGGCTGATAGTCGAGGACTGAATCAGCTACAGAATAGG
>NZ_KV813705.1:0-1331 GCF_001813685.1 Rothia sp. HMSC061E04
GGGTCGGCTTGCCTGGCTCTAGCGACTCTGCAGCATGGCGAATTTCCGTCATAACTTCTTCGTAGGTCGGGCCGGCGGGACCTGGGCTGTCGGCACTGGTCAGGGTGCGGGTGTCGTCGGGGACGCAACTAGCAGAGGAGGGGCTTCTGGGACTTCCGCGGTCTATAGGAATGCCAGATTCAAGTGACATATTTGTAAACTTGAATGTTCCTATTCTTCCATCTTTGGTTGTGCATGACATAATATTGTGATTTTCGTTGGCGTAGGTAACTTTTACACCGTTTCCGTGGCTCACAGTTGAGTAAGTGTATTGAAAATCATTATATGAGGAATTTGAATTACTTTTATTTCCCTCATTTGTTTTTTGTTTGGTTTTTGATTTACTGACAGTTACCTGACATACTTTAGCGGTGTTAGAGCCTTTTGTGGAACAATCATTTGTAATAGATGTTGCAGGAGGGGTAATAATGGATATGGCAAGGAGTGATAATAATGCAACATTGGTATTTGATTTAAATTTCATTTCTAATCATCTACCTGTTCAAAGTCGATAATCTTCCAGCCCTCAGAGGTGTACTTGAACGAGAACTTCCACGTGTCGTCATCCTTTGAGTCATTCTCGTAAGACTTCCAATCACCGTTAGGTTCAACGTACATAACGTAGCCCCACTCCCGGTACGCTTTCCAGTAGTAAGTCTCTCCCTCACTCCAAGGGTTCCCGTCAGCAATGTAATGATCAAGACCCGCGATAATCCAGCCGCCTCGCTTGTAGAGGGCTTCAAGACCTTCGTAGGAATCTAGTAATTCCGTGAAGCTGCTATCAACGAATTTGCGTGCTTGACTGTAGTCTCCGGTCTGGGCGCCGTAGTTGTTCCATTCAATCCACGCGTTAAGTGTTTTGCGTAGACCCTCATTGGATTTTTCTCGGTATCCACCCTCAGGCGATGCAGGTTTCGGAACATTCTGCGCTGGGCCGTTGGGGTCAGCTTCGCGGTACTCACCATCCGGCGCCTTGGAGCCGCCCGAGTAGCCTCGGACAGTAGACGGAGTAGCGCTTGCCGAGGGCGACTCAGAAGCCAACGCAGATGCCGAAGCGGTTTCGCTCGGCGCTGCCGAGGCGGTGGCTGCCGCCTCATTAGAAGCCTGCTGGCCACACGCCGCAAGCAGGGCGCTGAGTCCCATGAGTGCGCCGCTACCCAGCAGGGTACGGCGGTTGAAAATGGTCGAATCCATAGAAGATACGCTCCTATCGTCGGTGATGGTGTGATGCATATGTGCATGTCGGGCGGTTATTCACAGGTCAAGCTGACTGCCGGAAGGAAAACAGCCCC
>NZ_KV813705.1:1431-242078 GCF_001813685.1 Rothia sp. HMSC061E04
CTTTATGCATCAAATATCTCTGCACCCGCGGAGGCGCCACCCCTGCAGAATTTGTACCATGGTTTAGTGTCTTCGACCATGGTTTTTAACTACGACCAAAGACGCTAACCTATGGCACGAATCCGTAACTCATGACCGGATCCCCATCTGTGACAGGTGGGAGGGCTACACGGCGAGCGCATACATATCGCGAAGTGCCTCTTCCGCCTCGTCGAGGGCGTATCCGCTCTGGCAGAGAGCGTCACAGCCGTTACCGTAGCGGAGGCCGGCGAGGAACTCGCGGTCGGCCACCTCCGGCAGGTACACCATGAGGTATTCGCCGTTGTCAGTGAAGAAGTCGTCAATGTTGGCGGCGTCCTGGCCGGAGTAGAAGGCGCGGAAGTCTTCGTCATTGTAGTAACCAACCGTGTACATGAGGGGCTCCTTTGGTCGCTCGGCGGAGTGGGTGAGAACGCGTCGTTGTTCTCTACCACCAAAGGTACGGGGCAGCCCTGACAAGATAAGGGGCTGCACCACCCTGTGCCAGAAAAACACCAAAAAATATTGGGTGACAAGGGGCTTTCTGGAGGCGCACTCCCCCGCCAAACTCCCCCGCCGCGCGGAAGATTAGGTGCGATGGGCCTGCTTCCCGTGCGCCGTTGCCCCGCCTCCCACACACCGGGCGGAAATTCGGTCATGAGTTACGGACTTCGACCATGGGTTAGTGACTCTGGGCTGGGGTTTTAACCCCCACCAAAGTCACTAACTCATGACCGAAAATCGGCGCTGTGCAGAGGGGCTAATCAGTAGCGTAGAGCCGGGTTGATGCTGTCCACCCCTTCCCCCGCTTAACGGCGAGAAGCCACATGTGTTTCGAGAAGCCACCAAAGAAGTGGCTTTTCGAAACACATGTGGCTTCTGGGCGAATTACCGCTGGTTACCGCGGACTACCACTGATACAGTAGGTTAGCGGCCGCCGAGGAACGGCATGAATCGGCCAATGTGCTTCTCCAGTTTATTCTGTACGCGCTGGCGTTTAACTGCGGCATCTTCAAGGTCAGGACCTCCCAAGGCGCCTCCAAAGAACGACATCTTACTCTTAATGAGACGACTAACCTTACCGATAATGCTTCGGTTTCCTTCACGCAACGCACGATTGACTACACGCCGAGTTTCTTCGCGCTTTAGCTCTTCCTCCTGAACGATGAAATCTTCTTCACTAACTCGACGTTCAGTTACGTAGATACGGAACCGCTCATGTACGTCTTCCGACCCTTCTGCGTCTACAGTCGGTTCAGTAAGGTACTTTTCAAAATAGTCTTCAATAATATCGCCGCTATTGCGCAGCTCATTATCACTGCGGACAGCACGATGAACTATCTTGCGAAACTCTTCAATGCGACGTTCAGTGTATTCCTGCGATTCTTTCTGATCCCTAGCATTATCACGCTCAGCACGCGCTTTGGCGACCAGCTCCAAGATAAAGTAGACGTCCATGTTCTGCTGTTTAAGCAATTCCACTTCAAAGGTTATCTGGTCGTACCAAGGATCAGGACCTAGCTCATCCCCTCCATCTGGGTTGGTAAGTTCGCCGTCATAATCACGTGCTTCACGTGCTTCTTCACGAATATCGTTATATTTACCCAGATAGCCTTGCATATCGTAGTCACTAATTAGCTGAGCACTTCCATCCCGAATAAATTCATCAAAGACTTCCAACTCATTCTGTAGGGTAAGTACCTGGTTAATGAGTTCAACGTAGCGTACTTTTTGTTCCGGAGTATCCGCAATAATATTTCCTCCAGTGTCTACAGGGAATTCTTCACGGAGCTCATCTACGACCTTACAGTACTCAATATGGGCTTCCTTATATGGGCGGGTAAGCACAATATTCCACGGAGTTTCCAAGCCACTTCCAGTATTCGCGCCAGCAGTATAGTCACCGTAGAGGGCAAAAGCATCATTCGTAGCTTCTTCCAAATCACGGAAACATACAATGTTTCCGGAAGGCTTAAGAGAGTTCAGAATTCTGTTCGTACGGCTAAAAGCCTGGACCAAACCATGACTCTTGAGATTCTTATCGACCCATAGAGTATTGACGGTCTTAGAATCAAAACCGGTCAGGAACATATTTACTACAATGAGCATGTCTAATTCGCGTGTCTTCATACGGCGAGAGACGTCTTTATAGTAATTGTCAAAGGACTTACCCTCAGCGCTGAAATTCGTGCTGAACATAGTGTTGTAGTCTTCGAGAAAGCCTGCCATACGGTTCTGTTCTGCGCTACCCGCGGTGGGAAATTCATAGTTTTCTTCCTCGCCGAAGGTGTCGAACAACTGCGAACCGTTGCCCTGCGTGTAGATGATGGCAACCTTCAACTTTTTGGCAGGGTCGAGTACACCGTCTGCGATACGTTCTTCTTGCAGGGTGTTGATGGTGTCGTAGTAGGTGCAGGCAGCATCGATTGAGGAGGTTGCCAGGATTGAGTTAAAACCGCGAACTGTTACAGTATAGTGTTCCCTGGATTTTGCACCAGTAACAGGATCAGTGATATCTCTAATCCGTTTAAGGTCATAATTACGACCTGCACGCTGATTAGTTTTCCGGTCATAGTTATCCAGAATGTAGGTTGCAATAGCCTCAATTCGTTGAGGGTTTTCAAGAGCTTCTTTAGATTGGAGGTACTTCTCGATATCCTTTGGATTTGGTTGCTCACTGCCCTCCATAATGCACTCTAATTGGTATGCGCTTTTCTCTTCATCGCTGTAGGTTGCATTTGTGATGGTGTACTCCATATGGAAAGGCAGTACATTTTTATCGTTGATAGCGTCCACAACGGTGTATGAATGTAGCCGGTCTCCGAAGATTTCTACGGTAGTGGTACCGGGGCCTCCTGCGGAATTTTCGTCGAAGATGGGGGTACCGGTGAAGCCGAACATGCTGTATTTAGTAAAACGCTTACGAATAGACCGGTGCATTGCGCCGAACTGAGAGCGGTGGCATTCGTCGAAGATGATAACTACACGCTGACGGTAGACAGGGTGCTTGGGTTCAGCAGAGATTAGGTTAGACAGCTTGTGGATGGTGGTGACGACAATGCCGGTTCCGCTGTCGGCGAGGCGTTCGCCGAGTTCACGGGTACTACCGGTGGAGCTAACGGAGTCTGCCTGAAAGTTATTGTATTCGAGCATAGTCTGGTAATCGAGGTCCTTGCGGTCCACGACAAAGATGACCTTTTCGACGAGCCCGGTTTCTGCCAGGCGGCGTGCAGTTTTGAAGCTCGTGAGGGTCTTACCGCTGCCGGTAGTATGCCAGATGTAGCCGCCGGCTTCCTTGGTACCGAGGCGCTTGGGGTCATTGTTGGCGATTTCGACACGGTTGATGATTCGCTCGGTTGCCGCAATCTGGTAGGGACGCATAACGAGCAGGTCTTCATCTACAGTGAGAATGCAGTATCGAGTGAGGATATTTGCAATAGTTCGCTTATTCAGGAAGGTACGGGCGAAAAGCATCAAATCACCAATACGGTTATTTTTTGAATCCGCCCAATAACTAGTGAACTCAAAACTCTTGCCCGCGGAGCCGCCGGAGGCTACCTTGCGGCTGGCTTTCCGCTGATCTTCGATGTGCTTGTGACGTACGGTGTTGGAATAGTACTTAGTGTCTACACCATTGCTAATAATAAAGATTTGGGCGTATTCGAAAAGACGGTAGGTATCTTGTTGAAAACCCTCTCCCTGGTAGCGTTCAATCTGTTGAAAGGCGCGGCGAATGGAGATGCTACGCCTTTTGAGCTCGATATGTACAAGGGGTAGACCGTTGATGAGGATGGTTACATCGTAACGGTTCAGGGTTTTGCCTTGGTCATCGGGTACACGGTACTGGTTGATGACCTGCATGCGGTTGCGTGCAGGGTTAACGGCATCGATGAGTATTATATTGCGTGGGGTACCGTCGTCGAGATAGAAGTTGATACGACGTTCCTCCTGAATGAGCTTAGCCTTCTCCAGGATGCCATCGTTATAGCGAGCAATATGCCGGTTAAGCAAGCGGTCAAATTCTTCGTCACTGAAGTGGAATCCGCTATTGGGGCCGTAAGCACCTTCTTCGGGGCGGGTGTTGAGGCGTTCGAGCTGTTCGCGCAGGTTGCGGATGAGTGCGGCTTCGTCGGTGAGTCGCGGTAAATATTCATATCCCTGGGCCCTAAGAACCCTAATAAGTTCGCGTTCAAGTTGAGATTCAGTTTGAGCTGAACTATGGAGGGTCTGTGCAGTCTTCCATTCATCATAACCAGGAGCCTTTTCACGGTCACCGATAACAGTATAGGTGTCGCTAGTGAGGACCCGGTCACGGCTACCTTCAGAGAGATAGGGGTAGTTGGGTACAGTTTCCACGGGGTACTCCTTTGTGTAGGGGTGGAATATGGACGGTTGGGCTCGGGGTTGGTGAGTGCGATTGAAGTGCGGAGCCCGCGCAGGGGTGGCGGGGTGCCGCCCCTGCACGGGGTGTGCGCGTGATGCGCAGTTTGATGCGCGGGTGGCTACTGGTTGTCGCCCTTGCGGGGGAAGGTAAGTAGCTGGTCACGGTAGTACTCGTACTGACTACGACGTGCGGCGAGCTCTGCGGGTAGACCCTCGGAGAGGCTCGTGGTTAGAGAGTCGAAGCGGTCGAGAATATCGACAATGCGCTGCTGCTCTTCCAGAGGCGGAACCGGAAACTCGATTTTCGCAAGGTTCTTAGGCGCAACATCAATAACCTTCGTACCGAAAGCATGACGCCTTTTATCCTTATTGAACCGGCCGGTTGCCATGTAATAAGAAATAAACTTTGCGCTCTGCTCGGGAGCCTTAATAACCGTTGCGTGACCGCCAGTAACGATGTCAGATTCTCCAACCCAAGCTACAGCCTTGCAAACATCTTCAAGGTTTTCACTCGTATTAGCCACAATGACATCACCGGGGTTAACTACAGCAAGCTTTTTCGCTTTGTCTTCCGGAACGTGCGCAATAACTTCTGCGGTTGCAGTACCAAATTTGGTGTAAATCTGACCGTAGTGAATTGCTCCTACACCGGATTCGGAAAAATCGGTTTTCGGCATACCTGAACCACGCACAAGCCGCGCAAAAGAGCCCAAAGGAACGCGGGGGCAGTCGAGGGCTTCGAAGAGCGAATCACGGTAGTACTCGTATTGCAGAGTACGCGCTTCCAGCTCCGCTTCCAGCTCCGCTTCCAGGTTCGTGAATTTGTCGAGAATTTCAACAAGCGCTTCCTGAATCTCCAGCGGCGGAACAGGAAACTCAAACTTCTTGAAACGCTTCATATCCACGCTGGCAAAGCTGGACTGCGTAGTATTCGAAAGGCACCAACGATCCAGAACAAACGAATAGTAGTAGAGGAATTTAGGCAACAGAAGGCTCTTGAACTCTTCCTTAGGGGTCAGAACAGTGAACCTCTGATTGCACAGAAAATCTACGTTGATTAGCGCATGCTCACCAATCGTTGCAGAAGTTGCCACGATGATTGAACCAGCGGGGAACATGCCACCCTTTTTCAAAGCGCTTTCATGAACGGACTGCATGGCTTCTGATAGGACTCCACCATTTTCACGGATGTCTTCCATGCGGAACCAGGGAACAGTTCCGTTCTCCCAATAGCTGCTGTTGGACTTAGACGGAGTATAGCCGTTACGGGTAGTGAATAGCTCCTCAATGGGGTAGAAATCCACCCCGTCCGGGCAGAGCTCAGCCACCAGGCGGTCAATATAATTCATCACGTCCGCCACGACTACTCGCCGCCTTCCAGGCGCGCCACAATAGCGTCAATCTCCACGCGCAACTGAGCCTGACGAGCCACAATACCCTCAATACGGGAATTCAGCTCGACAATATCCACGCGCTCACGGGTATCCTCCGGCTCAACCCAGCTCGACACCGCCAGGTTCGCCTCCTGCTCCAGCAGCTTCTCCACCGGAACCAGCGCTGAGAAGTGCTCACGCTCCTCACGAGCCGCCAGCACCTCCAGAATCTTCTCACGGTGCGCCTTACCCAGAATGTTCTGGTTCGTGCCCTTATCGAAGAGGTGCGAAGCATCCACGAACAGTACCGAATGGTCCTTACGGGCACTCTTCTTCAGAACCAGAATGCAAGTCGCAATACTCGTGCCGTAGAACAGGTTAGGGGGCAACTGAATTACAGCGTCCACCCTGTCCTCTTTCAGTAAATATTCACGAATCTTGCGCTCGGCATTGCCACGGTACAGCACACCTGGAAATTCGACAATCGCAGCCGTACCCGTTTCTTCAAGAGAAGCCAACATGTGCATCGTAAACGCCAGGTCAGCCTTCGACCTAGGTGCCAGAACTGTTGCCGGGGCATAACGTTCATCGTGAATTAGGGTCGGATCAGAATCGCCCTTCCACTTCGTGGAATAGGGCGGATTAGACACGATAGCATCGTAGAGGCCATAGGCCTTATCCCCAGCATTCTCCCTCGCTTCGAGGTTCCTGCGATGCTTCGGATTTATCAAGGTATCACCATGCGCAATGTTGAAACCGTTCAAATCAAGACCATGAAGAATCATATTCATGCGACACAGGTTATAGGTCGTCAGGTTAATCTCCTGTCCTACAAAAAGTGGCATCTCAACCTCGTCACCACGTTCTCGCAGGATGCGGGCAAACTTTAGCAACAGCGAACCTGAACCACACGCCGGGTCATACACGGTACTAATATCTTGGGGATTACGCCCGTCCATAGCAATCTCTGCCAGGAGCTCTGAGACTTCCTGTGGAGTGTAGTACTCACCTCCGCTCTTACCCGCATTCGCCGCGTACATACCCATAAGGAACTCGTATGCATCCCCGAAAGCGTCATTTGAACTCTCCGAATAATCAGAGCTAAGGTCCATCTTTGCCACAGCGTCCATAAGTTTTTTTAGAGTCTCATGACGAGCAGTAGCAGTCGCTCCCAATTTATTAGAGTCTAATACAAAATCATCAAAAAGACCTTTTAGGTTATTCTCAGAATAAATCTCCTCAGCTGAAGACTCGATTGATTTGAAAACCTTATGAAGGGTCTCATTGAGGTTATCATCACGCTGTGCAGCAGCATGTACTGAGGAAAAGAGCTCTGAGGGTAAGAGGAAAAAACCGAGATTCTTAATGACATCACGCTTACCCTCAGCGTCAATAAAACTATCGGAAAGCGCTGCATAATTGCCGCCGGACGAAGCATCGCTGAGATGCTTCACCAGACGCTCAGAGAGGTAACGGTAGAAAAGCATACCGAGCACGTACTGCTTAAAGTCCCAGCCGTCTACCGAACCGCGCAGGTCATTCGCAATACGCCAAATCGTAGAGTGCAGCTGCGCACGCTCCGTATTGCGGTTACGGTGTTCGTCAGTGGTAGCGGAAGAATCCGTAGACTGCGTCGTCATAGGGGCGGTCAACCTCTCATCAGTAATCGTTTCTACAGTCGAAGAAACGTCAAAAGTTCGGAACCAGTGCGGCCCCGGTCGTACACATGCGCCAGCGCCGGTCTAGATGCTGTACTCCGTGGGAGCGTTCGTAGCTTCAACAAGCCGTTTCGTACCCGGCGGCGCGAACTCTTTCAGTATACGGGTTCCTCAGACCCCGCACTCGCCGGTTCGTCATTATGGAACCCAACCCGTTTAACGGCGAGAAGCCACATGTGTTCAACACATGTGGCTTCTGGCCGTAGAAAAGTATTTATGCCTCCGAAGGTTTCGCGCCGGTCAGGCGGTACGCCTTGTACACGCCCGTCACGTTACGGACCACGTTCAGCACATGCTCCAGCATGAAGCGGTCACCCAGCTCCAGGGCGAAGCGGTCCACCACGGTACGATCCTCCGAAGTGTGTACGCGCGCATCCAGAATGTTCACGCCCGACTCAGAAATAGCACGAATCAGGTCGCTCAGCAGGCCCTTACGGTCCAGCGCCTCCACCTGAATCTGCACACGGTACGTAGCGGTCGGCGAAGACGCCCATTCAACCGTCGTCACGCGCGGCTCCTCGTCAGCGTTACGCATGTTCGGGCAGTCGCGGCGGTGCACCGAAATGCCGTTATAGCGGGTCACAATGCCGATAATGTCATCCGGCGGGACCGGGGTGCAGCAACGCGCAATCTTCGTCAGCACACCCTCAGCGCCCGGCACAATCACGCCGTTATCACCAATCGCCTTGCGGGTGGACTTCAGCAGCGTCTCGTCAAAGTCGCTGACCTCAACCTCGGGTGCCGGCTCGTCGCCGCGGTGCACCTCAACGAGGGTGTCAATGACCTGCTTCGGCGCAATCTCGTGCTCACCAATCGCACGGTACAGCGACGCCACATCGTTCTTATGCAGCAGCTGAGCCACCTGAGTCATAATCTCCGGGCTCATCATCTTCTGCAGCGGCAGCTCACTGTTACGCATGCTCTTAGTGAGCATCTCGCGGCCGGCGAGCAACGCCTCCAGGCGGCGTTCCTTCGCGAAGTACTGGCGAATCTTCGTGCGAGCGCGTGAGGAGCGAACGAACTTCAGCCAGTCCTCGCTGGGTCCGGCGTCTTCGTTCTTCGTGGTCATAATCTCCACGGTCGCGCCGGTGGGCAGGACCGTGTGCAGCGGCACGAGGCGGCCGTTGACCTTCGCGCCGACGGTGCGGTCGCCGACTTCACTGTGGATGGCGTAGGCGAAGTCCACGGGGGTGGAGCCGTTGGGCAGGGCGATTGCCTCGCCGTTGGGGGTGAGGACCACGATTTCGTCGGTGTCGAGGGTGTCAGCGAGCGACTCGTAGAACTTCTCCGACTCCGGGTTGGAGTTCGAAATCTCGGCAATGGACTGCAGGATGCCGACGTTCATCATTGCCGAGGTCTGAGTGCCCGGCTCCTTCGGGTCCTTCGCGGGCGCGCCGCCACGAGCTACGACCTTCTCGCCGCGCGATGCCGCCTTGTAGCGCCAGTGCGCCGCCACACCGTACTCAGCTTCTTCGTGCATCTTGTAGGTGCGGATCTGAATCTCAAGCGGCAGGTTACCCGGACCGTACACGGTCAGGTGTAGCGACTGGTAGTTGTTGTTCTTCGGGTTCTTAATGTAGTCCTTGAAACGGCCAGTCATCGACGGCCACAGGGACAGCACGTGGCCGAGCACCGTGTAGCACTCCGCCTCTTCCTCAACCATGATGCGCACGGCGAGGATGTCATTAATCTCGTCGAAGCTGCGGCCCTTCGTCTTCATCTTCTGATGAATCGAGTAGTAGTGCTTCGGGCGGCCCGTCACGGTCGCGTCGATGCCCACCTCTTTCAGGCGGTCCGTAATCTTGGTGCGTGCCTCGTTCAGGAATTTTTCGAGGGCGGGGGTGCGTTCGCCGACCATGCGCACCATTTCGGCGTAAATTTCCGGGCTCATGGCGGCGAAGGACAGGTCCTCCAGCTCCCACTTGATCGTGTTCAAGCCCAGGCGGTGCGCGAGCGGCGCGTAAATCTTCAGGGTCTCTTCCGCCTTCTTCGCGGCGGAAGCCTGCGGCACAAAACGCCAGGTGCGGGCGTTGTGCAGGCGGTCGGCAAGCTTGATGAGCAGCACGCGGATGTCCTTGCTCATGGACAGCACGAGCTTGCGGATCGTCTCAATAGAGGCGTTCTCGCCGTAGGTCATCTTGTCCAGCTTGGTCACGCCGTCGACCAGGTAGGCGACCTCCTCACCGAACTCTTCGGTGAGCTGCTCCATCGTGTAGTCGGTGTCTTCCACCGTGTCATGCAGCAGGCCGGCGGCGAGCACGGGGCCGGTCGCGCCCATCTCCGCAAGAATCGCGGTCACAGCCACCGGGTGGGTGATGTACGGGTCGCCACTCTTACGCTTCTGACCCTCGTGGCAGCGGTTCGCCACTTCGTAGGCGCGCTGCAGCACCTGGATGTCTTCGTCCGGGTGGTAGCGGCGCACGGCACGTACGACCGGCGCGATCATCGGGGAGAAACGGATGGTGCCGCCGTTCGAGTCGGAGGCTTCCATCTTGCTGCTGCGGCTACCGAAGACGAGGCGGTTCGGCACACGTCCGCCAGCAGCCATGACGCGGTGCGAGCCGCGTTTCTTCTTTGCGTCAGACGAATCAGTTTCAGGCAGAGGAATCGGGCCAGCGGGCCGAACCGCGGGCTTCTCGGCGGTCCCTGCAGGGTTCTCAGCGTTGGTGTTCACGGCAGGTTCTGCACTCATTCCAGGCTCCTTCGGGCTCAAGATAATCAGCCGCACACTCAGGTTCCTCATCGTTGAGGGCTATACCGGCCAAACCAGCCATCAGCAGGCTCAAACGCGAGCGCACAGTATCTTCACTTCTTATCCTACCCAGCGGTCTGGAACGCGCCAAACTATGCGACGTTTTAACACACCAGAGCGCGTTGTTTAGGAAATAATTGAGCACGCTAAAGGGGAGCCGACACCTTTCGGTATCGACTCCCCTATCGTTAGTAACGCCAGTAGCGCTGGCGGAACGTTGGCTAACCGTTCAGGTTCACGCGGTGAATCTCAATGGTTGCACGTGCCGGCTTCTTAGCGGGCTTCTCGGTTGCCTTCTCATCCTCGGTCGCCTTGTCAGCAGATTCCTCAGACTTGCTGGACTTTGCAACCTTCTCAGCCTCGGCGGGCTCCTCCGAAGAGTCACCCTCAGCATCGTCAGCATCCTCAGCGTCCTTGAAGCTGCCGCTCTCCACCTTCGCGGTGTGCTCACGAATCTGGGGCTCACCCAAACGCAGCGAAGCATACAGCGGCGCAGACACGAACAGCGTACCGAACATGCCCACCAGAATACCCACGAACAGCGACAGGGACAGGTCCTGCAAAGTACCCGCACCCAGGATGAACGCACCAATGAACAGGATCGCGCCCACCGGCAGCACACCCACAATAGCGGTGTTAATCGAACGGACCAGAGTCTGGTTCACCGCCAGGTTAATCTGCTCGGCAAAGGTCGTGTCACGGCGTTCCAGCACATCCTCGGTGTTCTCACGGATCTTATCGAACACCACCACCGAGTCGTATAGCGAGTAGCTCAGAATCGTCAAGAAACCAATAATCGCACTCGGAGTAATCTCGAAGCCGAACGCGGCGTACAGGCCAACCGTCACCACCACGGTGAAGAACAGACCTGCAATCGACGCCAGCGACATCTTCCAGGTACGGAAGTAAAACGCCATACCAATCAGCGCAAGCACCACAAACGCGACCAGACCCCAGAACGCCTGACGGGTCACATCCGCACCCCAGGTCGGGCCCACAAACGAAGAGGTCACGTCATTCTCAGAGACGCCGTAACCCTCCTGCAGAGCCGCCTTCACCTGCAGAGTCTCATCATCGCTGAGCTTGCTCATCTGGGCACGAATCGTACCCGGCGCAATATTGGTCACGCGAACATCCGAAGCGTCCTTCGCCTTCTCGTGAATAATGCGCTCACCCGTAGCAGTATCAACGTGCGCGGTCTTCGAGACCACGAACTCCGAACCGCCACGGAAATCAATACCCAGGTTGAAGCCGCCACCAACAGCCGGAATCAGAACCGAAACCGCCATCAGCACAGTAGCCAGCAGCAGCCACAGGCGGCGCTTACCTACGAAGGGGTACGAGCGGGCACCCGAATGCAGGTCATTACCGAAGCGGGCAAAAGCATTAGGTTTCACATCGGTAGCCATGCTTAGCTCTCCTTCTTCTCATCAGAAGCAGACTCGTCAGCCTCAGCGGCAGCACGCTCTGCACGGCGACGCTCAGCAATGCTCAGCTGCTTCTCCTCCGGGCTGCGGAGGCGACCGGCACCACGGTACAGCGGCGTAGCACCCAGCGACTCAGGCGACAAGCCCGAGTGGCGGTGACCCTCACCAAAGTAGCGGGTATTCGCCAGCAGAGTCAGCATCGGGTGGGTGAACAGGTACACGACCACAAGGTCAGCAATCGCAGTCAAACCAAGGGTGAACGCGAAGCCCTTCACCGAACCAACCGACACCACGTACAGCACCACAGCAGCCAGCAGATTCACAGCCTTCGACGCCAAAATAGTGCGGGATGCACGCTGCCAACCGTGGTTCACCGCCGACGGGATCGTGCGGCCCGCACGGATCTCATCACGGATACGCTCAAAGTAGACGATGAACGAGTCAGCCGTAGCACCAATCGCCACAATCAGACCCGCCACACCAGCCAGGGACAGGCGGTAGTTCAACGCCCAACCCAGCAGCGCAATCGCCTCATACGAGATGATGCCCGCAACAATCAGCGACGCAATCGTCACAAAGCCCAGCAGACGGTACTGGAACAGCGAGTACACAAACACCAGCAGCAGACCAATCAGGCCGGTCAGCAGACCCACACGCAGCTGCTCCGAACCCAGAGTCGCAGAAATCTGCTGCTCCGACTGGATCGTGAAGCTAATCGGCAGGGCACCGTACTTGAGCTGATCAGCGAGAGCCTTCGCCTCCTGCTCGGTGAAGTTACCGGTAATCTGCGGCTTACCGTCAGAAATCACTGCCTGCGACACCGGCGAAGACAGCACCTTGCCGTCCAGCAGAATCGCGAAGCGGGCACGCGGATCATTTGCGTTCTGTGCACGAATCGCGTTCAGGCGAGAAGTAATGTTCTGGAACTTCTCACGAGCCTCATCGTTGAACTGAATGTTCACAGCCCAACGGCCCGTAGTCACGCCCTGACCGGTCGTCTCCTGCGAGTGGCTTGCGGTAGAAATATCGCTACCGCTCAGCTCCACAGGACCCAGAATGTACTTCTCCTGACCGTCAGTGGAGCACGCCACCATCGGCTTAGTCGGGTCCGTACTATCGGCGTCCTCATTACGTGCCGCGGTGCAGTCCTTCGCCTCATACTGCTTGTACAGGTCCGCAGTAATCCAGTTACGGTCCGAACCATCAGTCGGCTCCGCAGAGGGCTTGGGCAGCTTATCGTCCGCAGTGCGGGCATCCTCAGCCACCGCAGTACCGGCGCCAGACAGCAGCACCGGGCGGAACGTCATATTTGCAGACGCCTGAATCAGCTGACGAGTCTCAGCGCTAATCGTTCCGGGAACCGAAACAACCACGTTATTACCCGAGCCGAAGGAGGTCGTAACCTCCGCCTCCGAAACGCCGGCACCATCAACGCGCTGACGAATAATCTCAACCGCCTGGTTCAACTGCTCCTGGGAGACGTTCTCATCCGAAGAGCCATTGACCTTCGGAGAAAGAATCATCTGAGTACCACCCGAAAGGTCCAGGGCGAGCTTCGGTGCCCAAGAACCTCCCGCGTAGGTGGTGCCGAAAATACCGGCAGCCATAACAGCCATGAGCAGGACCATCGAGAGGAGCGCCCCTCGCGCGGCTGCAAGCGGTGAACGCTTAGCCATAATGTTCCTTCTTCGTGTGAATAGTATTGAGTGTTCTACAGATTCCGTAACGCGAAAACCCGACGCCGCTCACTGGGCGCCGGGCTCATACGCTCTGAATTACTTAGCAGTATCAGAAGAGGTATCGGAAGCGGGAGCTTCGGATGCGGTAGCCTCGTACACGTCCTCGGTCAGGGGCGCTGCGGGGGCTTCCTCCTCGACGACGGCCATAATCGCGTTCAGTGCCAGGGTGATAACAACACCGTCCGCAATCTGAAGCTGCAGCTTGTTGTTCTCAAGGTCAGTGCTGACAACGGTACCGTAGATGCCGGAACCAGTCATCACCTGGGCGCCGGGGACGAGAGACTGCTGCATTGCGCGCAGTTCCTCCATCTGCTTACGCTGACGCTTCTGGGCAGAGAACATCATCCATGCCAGCAGCGCCATCATGGCGATCATAATCAGGAGGTTAAAATCCATGGTCTCACTTTCACATCCGCACCCGTGCCGCTCACCGCGAGGGTTGAGCGTACCAGAAGGTGTGGAATCGTAGATACAGTACGTATCCATCCTACGCGAGAGCATGAGCTTTAGCGCCCCGAACCAGCGTTTTTGTGAGGTTAACCTGAGTTTTGGACTCTCTCGGCGTAATTTTATGTCGCCAACAGAGCCGGGCAGAGCTCGATGGAGCCTGCAGAACCGGTAGAAGAGTGCCGCCCCTGCAGAAGAGTTGCCGCGCCTGCAGAAGAGATACTGCCCCTGCAGAAACCGGGGTACAGAGAAGCCCGCAGGAGGCGGATACCTCCCACGGGCTACTACAGTGTTATCAGCTAATGCGCATCTAGAGCTGAATCTCCGGGGCTTCCAAGCCGAGGTGCTCCCACGCCGCGGGCAGAGCCACACGACCGCGCGGGGTACGACCAATCAGGCCTTCACGCACCAGGTACGGTTCGGCAACCGTCTCCACGGTCTCCGTCTCTTCACCCACCGCAATGGCGAGGGTGGACAGACCCACCGGGCCGCCGCCGAACTTGTGAATCAGCGCCTCCAGCACGGCGCGGTCCAGACGATCCAGGCCGCGCGAATCCACCTCGTACATGTCCAACGCGGTTGCGGCATCGGTCGCGTTAATGCGGTCCACGCCGTTCACCAGCGCCCAGTCACGCACACGGCGCAGCAGGCGGTTCGCAATACGCGGCGTGCCGCGGGAACGACCGGCAATCTCGGTGAAACCCTCGGAGGTAATCTGCATATCCATCAGACCCGCACTACGGCGAAGCACCAGCTCCAACTCCTCCACCGAGTAGAACTCCAGGTGACCGGTAAAGCCGAAACGGTCGCGCAGAGGGCCGGGTAGCAGACCCGCACGGGTCGTCGCACCCACCAGGGTGAACTGCGGTAGCTCCAGCGGAATGGAAGTCGCACCCGCACCTTTACCGACCACAATGTCCACACGGAAATCTTCCATCGCCATGTAGAGCATTTCCTCAGCTGGGCGGCTCATACGGTGAATCTCATCCAGGAACAACACCTCACCGGGGGTCAGCGAAGACAGAATGGCCGCCAAATCACCCGAATGCTGAATCGCCGGGCCGGAGGTGATGCGCAGCGGCGCCTCCATCTCTGCCGCAATAATCATTGCGAGCGTGGTCTTACCTAGACCGGGAGGGCCCGACAGCAGCACATGGTCGGCGCTACGGCCACGCATCTTCGAAGCCTCCAGCACCAGGGACAGCTGCTGACGCACACGGCGCTGACCCACAAAGTCATCCAGGGACTTAGGGCGCAGTGCCGCCTCAATCATCTTCTCTTCAGGCTCTTCTTCCATCGCCACCAGGCGCTGGGCGGGAGCTGAAGACGCCTGAGTGCCGGGCACCTGACCGGGAAAATACCCGCCGGAAACCAGGGACGCCGCGGGCTGCGGCTCATAGGGATTCTGGCTCATAGAATTCTTCTTTCACAAAAGTTTGAGTGGGATACATCGAACAGGGCGCGCCGTTTAGTGGCGGCCCACCGTGTTCTGAGTACCCAAGGAGGCGAGCACACCGCGCAGAGCCACACCCACCGGCTCAGTCTCTGCGGCAGGGTTGTGCTGCACGTAAGCGTCAATAGCGGCGGAAGCGTCCTTCTCGCTCCAGCCCAGGGAGGTGAGAGCGTCAAGCACCTGCGGCTTCCAGATAATGCCCTGGCTCAGCGGCAGCTCATCGGTCTGGCCATCGCTGAGAATCAGCTTGCCGGCAAGCTCCAGCACAATACGGCGGGCCCCCTTCGGACCAATACCGGGAACCTTCGTGAACGCCTTATCGTCACCGGTCGCCACGGCGCGCTCCACCTCAGCGGCAGTGTGAACACTCAACACCGCCAGGGCAATACGCGGACCAATACCGGAAACCGAAAGCATCATATCGAACACTTCACGCTCGGCAGGCTCCGAAAAACCGTACAGGGTCATCGACTCTTCACGCACAATCATGGTGGTCAGCACGGTAGCTTCCTCACCGGTGCGCAGCTTGGAGAGAGTACGCGCGGTAGCGTACACAAGCATGCCGAAACCGTTCACGTTAATCACCGCATGATCAAGGCCCACCTGAACCACACGACCGGTCAGGGATGCAATCATTTCTCTCCACCTTTCAACACCGCGCCCAGGAATGAGGCTCGCGGCAGTGTGAGGGCACCGGGAACTCCGGCACCCACAGAACGCACTCCCCCAATTCAACGGGGAGACACTACAAGTATATTAGAATATTTCTTCTGAAATCAAGCATATATTCGAACTTCTTAGCGAATACATGCGAGCCAGCAGGAGAGGGCGCCAGAGCCCGCGAAGGCACCTTCTAGCGGCGGCGCCTCTAGCGGCGGGCGCGCGCCTCCGCCTCCATCCAGGCACGCTGCGCCGGAGTCAACGACCCACCACGAGGCGACTGCGCCGGGTGTGAACCCTGGTGAGTCTGCGTCTGGGCTGCCATATTGATACCCGAACCGATGCCGCCGCCACGCCAGCCGTGACAGATCGCAATCGCCAGGGCATCGGCAGCATCGGCGGGCTTCGGCATAGAATCCAAACCCAGAATGCGGGTCACCATGCGGCCCACGGATGCCTTATCGGCGCGGCCACTACCGGTCACCGCCGCCTTCACCTCCGAAGGGGTATGGAAGAACACCGGCACGCCGCGCATCGCCGCAGCAGAAATCACCGCGCCCGAAGCGTGCGCCGTACCAATCACCGTGTTCACCTGCTCCTGAGCGAAGATACGCTCAATTGCCAGGGCATCCGGCTTATAGGTGTCGAGCCAGTGGGAGGCGGCATTGAAAATCCAGAGAATACGCTGGTCCAGGGACTCCGCCGGGATCGTACCGGCAACACCCACGTTCACGAAGTGCGCCTTACGGTCGGCGGTCATATCGAGCATGGAGAAGCCGCAGCGGGTCAGGCCCGGGTCAACACCCATGATGCGGGTTGCGCCCGGCACACGCTCCACGGCGGCGGCGGTACGGTTCTCGCGCATGCTATCGCGTGCGGCAGTTTGAGCGGCGGCCATCATCTCCCCTTTCGACAAGCTCCCTCTAGAATCTCTAGATTCTAGCCCTTCAGAATCCTAGCACCCGGCACCGGGGCGTGCTACGAGAACGGCCATCACAAGCGCGGTCACCGCGTGAACAGTCACCGCGCGCCCCGCGAAAAGTACCCAGCGCATCCCCAAAATAGCCCCAGACGCTAAGAAGCCACTCCCCCAACCAGCCACCCTACGGCGGCTCGGTTAAAGGAGCGGCTTCTTCAAGCATCAGATATCAGAATCCGAGTGATTACTCAGCTTCCAGCTCTGCCATGACCTCAGCAGAAACGTTAGCGTTCGAGTAGACGTTCTGAACGTCGTCGAGCTCTTCAATAGCGTCTGCCAGCTTCATGAACTTCTTAGCACCCTCAGCGTCCAGGTCAACCTGCATGGTCGGGCGGAAGACCGGGTCGTCGTTGTTGTACTCCAGGCCAGCCTCGTCCAGTGCCTTACGGATCTCAGGCAGGTCGGTCGGTGCGGAAACAACGGTGAACACGTCGCCCTCGTCCAGAACCTCTTCGGCACCTGCATCCAGAACAGCCATCAGAACGTCGTCCTCGGTCAGACCGTCAGTCTTGGTGACCTCAGCAACGCCCTTACGCTCGAACAGGAACGCAACCGAACCCTGGTCAGCCATGGTGCCGCCGTTACGGGTCACAGCCAGGCGAACCTCAGACGCTGCACGGTTACGGTTATCGGTCAGACACTCAATGTACAGAGCGGTACCCTGCGGGCCGCGTGCTTCGTACATGATTTCGGTGTAGTCAATGGTCTCACCGGTCAGGCCAGCGCCACGCTTGATTGCGCGGTCAATGTTGTCGTTAGGAACGGAGTTCTTCTTCGCCTTCGACACAGCCAGGTCAAGAGCGGGGTTACCAGCAATATCAGCGCCGCCCATACGTGCTGCAACTTCAATTGCCTTAATGAACTTCGCGAAAGCCTTCGCGCGCTTGGCGTCGATAGCAGCCTTCTTGTGCTTAGTAGTCGCCCATTTAGAGTGACCGGACATTCGTATCTCCCTTAGTCAAAACCTCCGTGCGGGCACGGCGAAACGTCCCACGCACCGTACTGTACTCACATAACTATACCGTAGCGGAGGCGCACACCACTTCAGAAAGTGCACGCCACCGCCAGGAATAGGCTAGCGGGGGCGAGACGCAGCCGAAGCGCGCGCCTTCTCCACCAGCGAGTCGTCAATCGTGTTCGGCGTGAACTCGCCAAACTTACGCTGAGCCGCCTGCTCAATCAGGTAATCCGAAATCTTCGGGTTCTTCGGCAGAAGCGAACCGTGCAGGTAGGTGCCAATCACATTGTGCACGCGCGCACCCTCATGCGCATCGGTCACGTTGTTACCCTCACCCTTGGTGACGGTAGCCAGCGGGGTGCAGCCGGAACCCAGGTAAGTCAGGCCCGAGTGGTTCTCAAAACCAATCACGGTGCCGAACTCCTCAGACTCCTCAACAATGTTGCCGATCAGGCGGTCATCGCCGCCGACCGTGCGCGCATCAAAAATGCCGATACCCTTCAGCACCTCACCCTCACGGGTGCGGAATTCCTTGCCGAACAGCTGGTACAGGCCACAAATGACGAGCATCGGCACACCAGCCTCAGCCAGCGAGCGCAGCGTGTCACCGTTCGCGTGCAGGTCATCCTGAATCACGGACTGACCCGAGTCCTGACCGCCGCCACCCAGAATGATGTCAACATCTTCCGGGAAAGGCTGACCGGGGTTGTGGTCCAGAATCTGCACGTCAAAGCCGTGCGCCTGCGCGCGACGAGCCAACGCCAGGGTATTGCCCCAGTCGCCGTAAATGTTCATGTCGAGCGGGTACAGCTGCAGAATACGCAGAGTCTTACCGTTATTGGGGCCGGAGGCGGGGGTGCCCTCAAAAGTGTGAGTTGCCGTCATTAGGAAACCCTCTCAACGTCAGTGATCTTTGCGAGCTCTTCACGCAGAGCCAGCATTGCGGTGTAGGTGCAGAAAATACGCATGGGCGCGTTACCGCTGGAGGCGATGAAGCCCTTGAGCGCATCGACGAGGTTCTCGTTGACCTCGTCAACCTTCACGCCGTCATGCTCCAGGCGCAGCGCCATATCCCAGGCGCGCACACCCGAAACCATCTGCACGCCGGTCTTCTTCAAGCTGTCGAAGTCAACATCCCACAGCCAGGACACGTCACGACCGTCAGCGTACTGGTCGTTAATCGTGATCATGGTGGCGTAGTCGTCAGCGTTCGCGCTCGCCAGGGACAGGCGGAAACCGCTCGGGTTCTTCACGAGCAGCAGCTGCAGCGGGCGGCCGTTCACGTTCAGGGTCTCACCGCGACCGAAGGCGGGGGTAATCTTCGCCAGCTCCGCGATGAGCTTATCTTCGTTGAGCTTTTCGCCCATGACGGCGCGGGTCAGCGCCATAGCGCCAGCCGCGTTGAAGATGTTGTAGATGCCGTAGAGGTTGATTTCGCCGACTCGCTCTACGCCCGCCAGGTCGAAGGTTGCGGAGGTGCCGGAGAAAGCGGTCAGGGTGACGTCTGCGTCGGGCAGGGTTGCCTTCGCGACGGTGCCGCCGCGCATCTCATCGTCCGAGGGGAAGTACGAACGCAGGGACTCATCCAGGCCGTAGTACTTGACGGTCACGCCAGGCTGCACGTTCTCAGCGAGGGAGCGGATGCGCGGGTCCTCACGGTTGAGCACCACGGTGCCGGTCGTTGCGGAGGCGACGGTCGCCAGCATGCGGCGGGTCGTGTCAATCTCACCGAAGCGGTCCAGCTGGTCACGCAGAACGTTCAGCAGCAGAGCGTAATCGGGCTTGACTGCCTTCACGAAGTGCACGGCGTGCGCCTCGTCCAGCTCAAGCACAGCAATATCAGCATCAAGCTTGCCGCCGAGGGTCATCTCGCCCAGCAGTGCCGCAGCGACACCGCGCACAAAGTTCGAACCGGTGCGGTTAGTGAAAACCTTCAGACCCTGAGCTTCAAGCAGCTGCACAGCCATCTTCGTGGTGGTGGTCTTACCGTTCGTGCCGGAGACAACAACCACGCCGTAGGGCAGCTTCGCGAGCTCTTCAGCGACGAAGTCGGGGTGCAATTTTTCCATGACAAGGCCGGGGAAGGCGGAGCCGCCGCCGCGAAGCTTAGTCGCGGCGCGTACGCCCTGGCCGAGAAGACGAATGAGGGGTTTGGACATGCTTACCATTTTAGTACACGCACGCCAGCGGCTGAATGGCCCGCCGGGCTCGTTCGCTCATGCCGGACGGGGCGGGGTTACTGGGGTTTTGGTGCGGGGTTTGGTTCGGGCGGGGTGGGGTTTGGTGCGGGGCTCCGGCTAGGGCGAAGCGCCGGGGGTATTAGAACAGCGAGCCCGCTTAGAAGAGCAAGCCCGCTTAGAACAGAGAACCCTGCACCCTCACCCGCGTGAACTCCTGCGCCGGCTCCACCAGCACATTCCGCCACGCGGCAGTATTCACCAGGAACGCCGCGTCAGCATCGCCGGTGTGGGCGCTCAAAAACTGACCCGCCGCGCCCGTGCAGAAGAAGCCAGCCGCCCCGCTCTCAGTACCGGAACCACCCAGACCAGATTCACAGGGCGCCAGCGGTTCGGGCGATTGCGCGCGCAGAGCCGCATACGGGCGGTTCATGGCAAGCGACGGAATCCACGGCTCATCCAGGGCGGTGAGCGGCACCTCCGGGTCGGTACGTGCTAGTTCGGCGAGCGCTTCGCGGGCGCGGGCAACCGCCTCCTGATGGGCAACACGAAGCTGCGCACCGGGCAGCGGGTTCGTCCAGGCGCGGTACTTGCTCGCCACCTGCTTGACCTGCGGAATCTTCGCGAGGGCGGTCACGGCGTCCTCGGCGCGGCGAATGGCAAGGCCGTCAGGTGCAAGCGCAATGTAGGTGGCGGTGGCGACCGCCTGCTCATCCAGGCGGCGCGGGGTCGAATGCAGGGAGCTCGTGCCGACCTTGTGCGTGCCGTCCGGGAAAGTCGCGATGTAGAGGCGATGCTCCAGCATGGCGTAGGCGCGCATGGATTCGGTGAGCGTTCCGGGGTACAGGTGCGCGCTGTGCAGGGCGGTGAATTCGTCGCGGGCGGTGCAGCGCGGGCACTGCTGGCCACGCTGGATGCGGGTGCCCTCGGGGCAGGGTACGCGGCGGATTCCCGCAGATTCGGGGGCGGCGTTATTGCTCGTGCCGGTGGTGTATCCGGCGCAGTAGCGGTAGAGTTCCCCCTCGCTATCGCGCGGAATACGCAACCCCAGGTAGGCGCCGGGGGTCAACGGAATCTGGATGCGAACCCCGCTTGGAACGCCACGCTGCGCGGGGCTGCTTTCCTGATTAGGGGCACTCTCCCCCGTCATATGGGGCGCCCCCGCCGCTTGAGATGCCCGGTTATGAGCTCCTTCAGGGACCCCGCCGGGCACGACCGGTTCCACCTCAATGAGCGGGCGGCGGTTGGACCAGCGGATCTGCCTCCAGATGAGTAGTTGCGGCGCGCCTGCAGAATCACCGGCGGCGGGCACAGCGCTAAACTCGTCGAAAGCAGTCTCAAGCAGGTTGGGGTAGTCCATAGCATTCCACTCTAGCGGGTCTGGCGGGTTCTTTCTCCTGGGTTCTTTCTCGAGGGGTGCGGGTGCATCCGGGTATCACGTCTTCGGCGGCGCATCCTGGCGCAACGTCCCTGAGGGGCAAAAGCAGTGCCCTCAAAAAGCAAAAAAGAGGCCAGCGTCCTTCACGCTAATCCGCACCCCCGCAGTGTTGCCGTGCGTTCACGCACGACGGGGTGGATTCTCAGCTGAGGCGCTGACCTCTGTGGTTGAGGCAGGGCGTTCACCCTGCCAAGCCCGAAAGCGATCGGTGACCGCTATTTTTCGGTGAGCTATGCGGTGTTCATGGAAGCCGGAAGCTTCCCCGCAGCGTCGCTGCATTTAAAACTTTGCCATACATAGCAGACGTAACATCATTCAAATGAGCGTTAAACACCTAATCTACGCATTTATGAAGCAAATTTTTTCTGCACTGGTTTGCAAATTAAAGCAATTAGTGCAGATTCGCAAACTCACCAAGCCTCTCAACCAGTGCACCGAGCTATCTAGCTGAGGCGGGCAAACCCCTCCGCAATGGCCACACGCATATCATCCAGCGTGCGTGACATGGTCTTGGTGTGAGCGATAATCGGCAGGAAGTTCGTGTCCCCACTCCAGCGCGGCAGAATGTGCTGATGCAGGTGATCAGCAATGCCCGCGCCGCCCACCTTGCCCTGATTAATGCCAATGTTGAAGCCATCATTATGCGACACCTCACGCAGAACCTTCATGGCGAGCTGAGTCAGCTGCGCGA
This sequence comes from Rothia sp. HMSC061E04, assembly GCF_001813685.1. Classification (NCBI taxonomy): domain Bacteria; kingdom Bacillati; phylum Actinomycetota; class Actinomycetes; order Micrococcales; family Micrococcaceae; genus Rothia; species Rothia sp. HMSC061E04. The sequence goes on from NZ_KV813705.1 coordinate 23,645, forward strand.
TCTCAACGGTTTCCGCCTCGGTTGCATCATCGTAGAACGGGATGTGGCGGTACGGGCAGACCAGCAAGTGACCGGGGTTGTACGGGTAGAGGTTGAGAATCACGAAGGCATGCTTGCCGCGATGCACAATCAGCGACTCCTCATCACTGCGGCTGGGCGCAGTGCAGAAGGGGCAGGTCTTCTCGGTGTAGTCCTTCTGGCCACCGCTCACGTAAGCGGTGCGGTGAGGGGTCCACAGGCGCTGGAACTGGTCCGGTGCGCTGGGCAGCTCGAAGGAATCCTGCACCGAGGCTGCGGTGCCGTGCTCGGGGGTCATGTTCTCGCTCATAGTCCCATTCTATAGCCCGCACGCGGCAACGGGAACGCCTCATCCGTCATGCATGCCAGATATGAGATGACTCCCCCGGCAGTGCGCTTAGCCGTGAAGCTTTTCCAGGTGAATGATGCGGGTGGCACCCTCAAAGGTCATGGGTAAGCTCAGCACGCCGTCCTCCATGGTGAATTCCTTAGTTTCCTTGTTGGAGGCATATGGTGCGCGGGTCAGCTTCACACGGTCCACGTGAGAAACGTGGGTGAAGTTACCGTCTTTCGCTTCGAAAGTACCAAACCAGAAGGGGGTTGCCAGCTCTTCGTGGTTCAGGTGGTAGGTGACTTCAATAATGCCGTCGTGGATGACGGCGTCCATGTAGTTCTGAAGGTCGGCGGCACCCTGCTGAATCCAGGTGCCGTCCATGATTTTCTGCGAGCGCGCAACGGCTACCGAGGAAGGCATGGGTGCCGCGGTGGAGATGGTCTGCTCCTGAGCATCCGGCGTATAGCTACCGGCACCCGCCGGCGCGGGGGTCTCAGTGGGCTGAGTCGCGGTCGGGTGAATCGACGGGTCATGCGAGGCATTAACCGCCGCCTTAATTCCGGTGCTGTCATCGCCGGGGGCGGAAACGGCACTAGGCTCGACGGTTTCAAAAGCTGCGGGGTCAACAACCGCACTTGCGGAGGCGTTATTCGGTGCGGATGCGCACGCGGTGAGGGAGAGCGCGCCGAGTAGTGCGAGCGCGCTCAGAGTTGACTTAGGTGCCACGAACGTGTCCTAACAGAGTATGTGTTTGAGTGAGTTTGTGAGTTGAGTGGTGCCTCCCCGTGAGTGAGGTGGGGATACGACGACACCCCGTAGCGCATTGAGGCTACAGGGCGTTCGATAACCGGCACGGTAGATAGTTTATAGGCTCTGGCTAGGAGTTTCACCAGTAGCGGTCATTTTTAAAAAGATAGTTTGGTCACATTAGACCTTAAGTTGAGGGGTTTTTCACGCACATGAGCCCCAATTTGCACTCCGCGGGCTAATTTTGCCTCGACAAGGCGAAATATCTCGCACGGTGGCGTGGGTGGCAGTTTTCTTGCCTTCGTCTTGCCTTAACGTGGGCTCGGCACCCAAACCCACCGCCACAACGGGTATGCGGTGTGGGTTTGAGTGCCGAGCCTCAACCAAACTGTCATATCTGCGCTACCGCAACCGAGCCGCTACAGCCCGGTTACTGTCCGCAGGGTATTTGCGAGCGGACTACTGCTTGCGGGAACGTAGCGAGAACTTCTCACGAATAATCGTGAACGTCTGGCGGGTCTCCTCCAGCAGGGCGACCGGCTCCTGCTCGCGCACCGCAACCTCATGAGATGCCGAGGAGTCGGCAGGTTCACCAGCCCGCGCGGCGCCGGGCGCGGTGTTCGGGGTAGCCTCCGCAGAAGCTGCCGCAGCAGCACCCGGAGCGCCAGGAGTACCAGGGGCAGTAAAGCCCGCGGCGGCGCTGAAACCGGCGCGGCGTGCCGCCTCCGCCTCCGAAGGAACGGGGTGCACGCCCTCCTCATCTACGACCTCACGCAGCCTGCAGTCGTGGGCTTCACGGCGCGCATACTCACGAGCTAGCAGGGCGCGCAGCTCAGAAATCTCCTGGCGAAGATCGTCCACGTCAGCCTTGGTTGCGGGGTACTCCTGCTCCTCCCTGCCACCAAACTTTTCGATAATCCAGCTCGCGAGCGCACCGGTAGCAACCGCGACCAAGCCCCCGCCGTACAGCATGACGATCACGGCGATGACCCTGCCGATACCGGTGACCGGGTAAACGTCTCCGTAGCCGACCGTGGCGAGGGTCGTGAACATCCACCAGTAGGCGGTGGGCAGGTCACGAATCATCGCGCCCGGCTCGGAGGACTCCACCGAATAGATCGACAGGGCAAACATGATGATGAAGATCGCGGTGTATCCGAAGAGCTTCACCGCCAGCTCTGAGAGCCTCTTATATTGGCGGTTGGCGGTCATATAAATCATGGAGAGGAAGCTGACAATACGCCACGCGGGCAGCAGCACAATCGCCAGGTTCATCAGGTTATGCGTGATGAAGTAGAGTCGCCGCGGCGCCAAGTACAGGCGAATGCAGTAGTCGGCGGCGAATAGGCCCCACAGGATCATCTGAATGATGTTGAGGTACGCGTCGTACGGCTCCTGAATGCGTGTGCTCATGATGGGCGCGGCGAACGCGAGCAGGTACAGTACGGACGCCACGAACATGGGCGTGGAGGAGCGTTCCTCCCACGCCGCCAGGTTCTTCTCGCCGCGGTACTTGCTGAGCGTGCGGAACAGGCGGGTGCGCGGGGCGCGACGCGGCGGGTCCGTGACGGTGCGGGTGACCGTGCGGATAGTCGTGGTGTGCGTTTCAGGTTCGCCTACATCAATAATCTCGGCGTCACCATCGGGGTTACCCTGGGTGCCCGCTTTCTGGTCGCCCTTGCCGTGCGGGTGATGCGTGGTGCGGGTGATGCGACGCTCCTCGCGGTGCGTACCGTCCGGCGCGTCGGTGGTGGCGTATTCTTCGACGACCTCTTCGTAGTCGTCGGGGTCCAGGTCGGTGGAGTAGACGGAGTGGGTGCTGTCCAGGCGGGCGCTATCAATCTGCACGGCATCAACCTGTACTGCCTCCATGCCGGGGGCGGTAGCCTCTGCGGGGCTACTTGCTGCAGCACTAGTTTTGGCGGCACTGGATTCTGCCGGTGCCGACTGGGTATAACCAGCCTTCGTGGTATTCTCAGCGGCGGCTTCAGATGCGGTAGTTTCAGATGCAACAGTTTCAGGGCGCGCAGACGCACCCACCGGGCTGTTCCCCGGAATATTGCCCGAGGTATTCCCCGAGGTATTGGGTGCTGTGCCGTTCTTTACCGTGTTGTCTGTCTGGTTCTGTTCTGCCTTATCCATAGTGTGAATGATACTCCACGCCGTTGCGTTTGCGTTTCTATTTCGTTGCACTGTGACCTTGTGCTGTGACCTTTGGGCGGCGGTCTTTACACCGCGGTTTTGTGCACGATACTGTGTCGAAATCGGGCGGCGGTTCGGTTGCGGTGGAGAACCGTTCGGGTGCGAAGATGACGGTGTATTGTGCGGGTGTGGATCGTAAGGAGCGTAGTGTGCCTGCGGGTGGCCGCGTGTTTGTGGAGGATTTGGGGGTGCGTGCTTCGGCGGGTTCTCCCCTATTTTGTGGTGTGGTGACTTCTGATAGTACTGCTAGCTGGAATGTTACGGCCCTCGGCGGGCGTGCCTAAGAGCAGCTGCGGCGCTAATAAAGCCTGCACAAGGGAAAACAGGCACCTCTGGTAACGATTATCTTTTGTATTAGAGGTATATTAAGAACGGACTACCCGCCGTTATTAACCAGCCGTTATCAATCAATGGAGATACACCGATGACCGCTCAGTCGCCTGATACCACTGAGGTTGAACTTCCCAAGTTCTACGAATTCATTCCCGGTATTCTTGGCTATCTGTCTGACCGCATCCCTCGCACCAATAAAGAGATTTATAGCGCTGTAGCGGAGCGCTATCCGCTTTCTGATGAGCAGCTGCTACCCTACCTGCCGAACGGCAAGCGTCCCGTTTATGTGGACCGTATTAGTTGGGGTTTGACCTATCTCAAGATGTTCGGTGCAGTTGATTCCCCGCGCCGCGGTCAGCAGGTTATTTCTGACGAAGGCTTGAAGCTGATTGAAGCCCATCCTGGGGGCATCCCTGATGATGTCGTCGCACATATCGTTCGTTCCGCCCGCAGCACGCGTGAGCGTTCCCAGTCTGATAGTTCCGAGCAGGACCCGCAGGAAACCCCGAAGACCGTTGCCAAGACCGTTACCGTCACGACTGCCCCCTCTGAGGTGTCTGATAGCACCCCGCAGGAACTCATCGACGAAAGCATCACTCAGATTGAGTCCGCGCTGACGCACGACATTTTGGAACGCGTCCGCGCAATGTCTCCGACTGCTTTTGAGCATCTGGTGGTGGATGTTCTCTTGGCGATGGGCTACGGTGGCCCTGCAGGACGCGGCACCGTTACTCCGGCTTCCAATGACGGCGGCGTGGATGGAATCATTGACCAGGATGCGTTGGGTCTTTCAAAGATTTATGTCCAGGCTAAGCGTTACGCCAAGGACAATGTGGTGAGCCGCCCCGACCTTCAGAACTTTGTGGGCGCGCTGCACGGCAAGGCAACGCAGGGTGTGTTCATCACGTCGAGCTCCTTTACGTCTGGCGCACGCGGCTACGCGGAGGAACTTGGTAGCGGAATTTCTCTCGTTCTGATTGATGGTGAGCACCTGGCACGCTTCATGATTAAGTACGGTGTTGGTGTGCAGGTGGCACGTACGTACACCATCATGAAGCTTGATGAGGACTTCTTCGACGAAGCCTAAACATTACATAAGCGTGGGGTGGAAAGCATGTAGCTTTCTGCCCCACGCTTTCTTTTGGGTTAGCCGCTGGAATGTTACGGCACTCGGCGGCCGCGCCTAAGAAAAACTCAAACCAGGTTGAGGGAGGCGAGCGCGCCTCCACAGATGCGCGCGGGCAACCCCGCGAAACACCCCGGGAAGCCCGCCAACACGCGGCACACCCCGCCGCTCGCTTCGGTGTAAAACCGACACCCAGTATGGTGACAAGTAGTCGCCAAGCTTAGCCATAACTAACCAGAAAAGACGGCGTTCAAAGGAAGATACTGGAATAAAGACAGCATTCACACACCTGTCACCAGTAAGGAAGCAAGATTATGACCGTCGTGTCAAACACGTCCGAAGCACTCAAGTCCCCCTACGAAGACACCCTCAAGCGCCTGCTCTCTGACGCGCGCGCCGAGGCAGTCGAATCCAGCGTCTCCGAACTCGAACGCCTGGCAATCTCGCACGACGCATCCCACTACCTGCTCGTGCCCGCAGGCCTCATCCGCCCCGACTCCGCCGAAGACGTCGCCAACATCTTCCGCGCAGCCGGCGACCTCGGCCTGCCGCTCACCTTCCGCTCCGGCGGCACCTCCCTCTCCGGCCAGTCCAGCGGTGACGGCCTCATGATCGACACCCGCCGACACTTCAAGAAAATCGAGGTCCTTGAAGACGGCAAGAAGGTGCGTGTGCAGCCCGGTGCGACCATCATGATGGTCAACAACTACCTGGCGCCCTACGGCTATAAGCTCGGCCCCGACCCGGCATCCTGGTCCGCCTGCACCATCGGTGGCGTGGTCGCGAACAACTCCTCCGGCATGTCTTCGGGTACCGCCTACAACACGTACAACACCCTGGACTCCATGGTGTTCGTGCTCCCCAGCGGCACCATCATTGACACCGCAGAACCGGACGCCGACCAGAAGCTACGCTCCCTCGAACCTGAACTTCACGAGGGCCTGCTACGCCTGCGTAAGCGCGTCACCGAGAACCCCGAATCCATGGCGAAGATTCGCCAGCAGTACTCTATGAAGAACACCATGGGTTACGGCCTGAACTCCCTGGTCGACTTCGAAACCCCCGTGGACATTCTGCAGCACCTGCTGATTGGTTCGGAAGGCACCCTCGGCTTCGTCGCTTCGGCAACCTACCGCACCCTGCCGATTCTGAAGAACATTTCCACCGGCCTGCTCGTGTTCGACAACCTGATTGATGCTGCACGTTCCGTGCCTGAACTGGTTGCTAACAAGCTCGCTACCGTCGAGCTGATGGACGCCACCAGTATTCGTGTGGCTCAGCGTACCGGTCAGGCTGCGGAGGCGCTCGCCGCCATTGACGTGAAGGATCACGCCGCTCTGCTGGTTGAGTTCCAGGGTAACTCCGAGCAGGAGCTGAGCGACCTTGCCGCCGCTGCGGCACCCATGTTTAAGAGCCTGCCCGTGGCATCGCCCGTGTCGATGACCAGCAAGCTGTCTGAGCGTAACGCCCTGTGGGCGGCACGCCGCGGCCTGTACACCACCGTTGCGGGTAACCGCCGCTCCGGCACTAACGCACTGCTGGAAGACGTGGTTGTTCCTGTTGAGGTTCTGGGCAACACCTGTAGCGACCTGACCAAGCTGTTCGACGCACACGGCTACCAGGACTCCGTGATCTTCGGTCACGCGAAGGACGGTAACATCCACTTCATGCTGAACGAGCAGTTCCGCGACCCGAAGCAGCTGGACCGCTACCGCGAGTTCACCGAAGAAATGGTTCAGCTGATCCTTTCCGCTGACGGCTCGCTGAAGGCTGAGCACGGTACCGGCCGTATCATGGCTCCGTTTGTGAGCCGCCAGTTCGGTGAGGAACTCTTCGACGTGATGCGCCAGATTAAGCGCCTCATTGACCCGAAGGGCTTCATGAACCCGGGCGTTCTGCTGGTTGAGCCGGGCACCGACTACGTGACCGATCTGAAGGTCGCTGAGACCGTTGAGGAAGAAGTCGACCGTTGTGTGGAGTGCGGCTACTGTGAGCCGGTCTGCCCCTCCCGTAACCTGACTTTGACCCCCCGTAAGCGTATTGTGCTGCGCCGTGAGATTGCTGCCGCTGAGGCGAACGGCGACCACGAGCTCGCTGAGCGCCTGCGTAAGGAGTACGAGTACTACGGTATTGAGACCTGTGCTGTGGACGGCATGTGCCAGACCCGCTGCCCCGTGAACATCAACACCGGTGACCTGATTCGCCGCCTGCGTTCTGAGAACCAGGATAAGCTGGCCGCTACCGGCTGGAAGGTCGCCGCGCAGCAGTGGGGCGTCATGGACAAGGTCGCCGGCAAGGCCCTGACCGTGGCGAAGAAGCTGCCGTTCCCCGTGGTGCACGGCACCACCAACATTGCCCGCAAGGTCATGGGCGACGACATGGTTCCTTCCTACAAGAAGGACCTGCCGGTTGGTGGCCCGGCACGTAAGCCGCATAAGGACGCAACCGCTGAGATTGTGTTCTTCCCCGCCTGCGTGAACTCCATGTTTGGCGGCGTGGACGGCGACGGCAAGCACGACCCGGTCAACGCAACTCAGGCGTTCATCCGCCTGTGCGAGCGTGCGGGCGTGAAGTACCGCATCCCGGACAACATTGGTGAGATGTGCTGCTCCACCCCGTGGAAGTCGAAGGGCTTCACTGACGGCTACTCGATCATGAGCGACCGCGTGCTGAAGTCCCTGTGGGAGGCTACCGACGGTGGCCGCCTGCCGGTCGTGTGTGACGCTTCGTCCTGTACTGAGGGCCTTGAGGTGATGCGCGAGAAGGTTATTAAGGCGCTTGAGCACAAGATCGTGAACGGTCTGAAGCCGGGTGAGCCGGACTACTCGCGTCTGCGCATGTACGATGCGGTTCAGTTCGCCGCCGATAACATGCTGGACAAGCTGAGCGTGTCCGCTCCCCTGCCGTCGGTTGCTCTGCACCCGACCTGCTCCATGACTCACCTGGGTACTCAGCCTGCGTTTGAGAAGATTGCGAACGCGATGAGCGACGACGTGTACGTGCCGAAGCGCTGGGGTTGCTGTGGCTACGCGGGTGACCGCGGTATGTTGCACCCGGAGCTGACTGCGAGCGCTACCGAGGCGGAGGCTGCGGAGCTGAGCGAGCAGAAGCAGTTCGCCGCATACATTTCGGCTAACCGCACCTGTGAGCAGGGCATGACGGAGGCGACCGGCCACAGCTACCAGAACGTGCTGCAGCTGCTGGAACGCACCACCCGATAAAAGACTGAGCGCATAGCAACGATATAAAGAAGGGACCCGGCGGACTATCTTATGTGATAGTCCGCCGGGTCCCTTTATGCCTGCTTCCTTCTAGGCTGTCTTTAGGCAGTGACCAGGTGGGTTCCCAACGCGTTATGCGCAACTGCCTGCACCGGGCTCAGGTCGCTTTCTAGGACAACTGAGCCGGTCGGAATCATCTGTGCGTACTGCAAGAAAGTGCCGATTGTCAGGTCTTCGTGTGCGGTTTCTGGCTGGGTAACACCGGATGCGCTCGCAACGGTTGTTACACCGCGTGAGTCTTGCCCGAGGTTTCGGACGCGTTCGGCTTGGATAATCTGGGAGTAGAGCGTTCCGTTGATTTCGGTGACGATGATGACGGCTGATTCTCCAGCGATGTTACGGGAGCGGCGGAAAACGTCAGCGACTTTCTCGCCGGGTGCAGCGGGGATGACGTGGCATTCTCCTCCGGCACGTTGAGCCGCTAGGGTTACGAGTGCGCGGTGTTCTGGATTGCGGCGGGCAGACAGGTTGAAACGACCCGCAATACGAGCCCGCTCCTTCATCACTTCGATGCTTGCCATTCTTCATCCTTTCAAATGCGCCTTCTACGATAAAGGCTGTTGCTTCTTCGTAAGCGACGTTGCTTTCCATAATACTATTCAGGGGTCGGTTCTCTTCGACTATGTAATAGCGAAGGCACGGGTATACCCGCGCAAGCACCGTGCTTGACCGCCGCCGTCGCGCAAAAAGATTGGGAACAACTAGGTGCGAGTACAGGATTTCAAACGAACCCTAGTGCGCTACCGTAGACACACCATATGCACAGACACACAAAAGAGAGGTAGGGCTGACAATAGCCCTACCTCTAAGATGTTTTAAGATAGCACGGTTGACTAGTCATGATTCCTGAATGCAAAGAAGTACATGGTAGCCGATACCAAACCCATACCTAAGGAAATCATAAGAACGTTTGGTGAACAAAGATTTCCCATTCCCTGAATCACTGTCAAGAACAGACAGGAAAGAGAAAATACGAGGATAAAAGCACCGATGCTCTGAAAAATAATACTTTTCATAATATACCTCCTTGGTTGCTTATAATGCACCTCGGCAACTCCATGCAGCTACTGCCAGCTGAGCGGCCAAACCGGGAAGACCCCCAGCCCCCTTTTCTCAGTTGCAGCACCTATTTTCGACTATTAGATAGTCCAATAATCAATACCGCTATTGAGATGCCGTAGAGAATTCCAAGTACTAGGTCGCTGACAGTTGACACTGCGTTCAAGATAATTGCCAGGATCAAGAACAGCATCCCAACAGGAACATACTTATTCGACTTCATACGCTCGTGCTCCCTCAATAATCAACAGCGATACATCATTTTCAGGACCATCCAGCTACCCATTTTCTGAATGACTATGGACGTTCGCCTTACTACCAAGCTAGCACTCTGGGGCTAAAAACTAGCCCGCGACACAACCTTCTGCACTCAACCACGTTCCCCGCCCGCGCCTCCTCAAGGCACACAAAAACCACCCCCTCCGCAGCTTGTCGCCGAAAAGGGGGTGGTTTCTATATATAGGGTAAGTACAAGTCCGCCGGCTTAGCTAACCGCGGTCAACCGCAGTCAGCATCGCCGGCGAACCCGCATCCTAAACCCTTATTACTCAGCAACCTCGGTGCTGGGCTTGGGGTCTTCGTTCACGCGGTTGCGGATATGCTCCACAATACGTGCCACAGCCTCATCCACGGGCACGCCGTTCTCCTGCTTGTTGCCGCGGAAACGGAACGAAACAGCGCCGTGCTCCGCATCCTCACCGCCAGCAATCAGAATGAACGGAACCTTCTCAGTAGACGCAGTACGGATCTTCTTCGTGAAGCGGTCCGAACCGTAATCCACCTCAACACGCACGCCGTGCGCACGCAGCTTATCCGCGATCTCGGTCATGTAGTCGTTGAACGCCTCAGCCACCGGCACACCAATGACCTGGACCGGCGAGAGCCACGCCGGGAACGCGCCCGCATAGTGCTCAGTCAGCACGCCCAGGAAGCGCTCAATCGAGCCGAACTTCGCCGAGTGAATCATGACCGGCTCCTGCACGGTGCCGTCCGCAGCCTGGTACTCCAGACCGAAACGGCTCGGCTGGTTAAAGTCGTACTGCACGGTCGACATCTGCCAGGTACGGCCAATCGCGTCCTTTGCCTGAACCGAAATCTTCGGGCCGTAGAACGCAGCACCACCCGGATCCGGGACGAGCTCCAGGCCGGTCTCCTTCGCAACCTGCTCCAGAACCGCGGTAGCCTCCTCCCACTGCTCATCAGTACCGATGAACTTATCCTTCTTATCGCCCTCAGTGTCGCGGGTGGACAGCTCAAGGTAGAAGTCAGTCATGCCGAAGTCCTCAAGCAGGCTCAGCATGAACTTCAGCAGGTGACGCACCTCGTTCGGTGCCTGCTCCTTCGTCACATACGAGTGGGAGTCATCCTGGCTGATCATGCGCACGCGGGTCAGGCCCTGCAGCACGCCGGACTTCTCGTCACGGTACACGGTACCGAACTCGAAGAAACGCAGCGGCAGCTCACGGTACGAACGGCCACGAGAACGGTAAATCTCGTTGTGCATCGGGCAGTTCATAGCCTTCAGACGGTAATGACCGTTATCCAGCTCCATGGGCGGGAACATGCCGTCCGCATAGTACGGAAGGTGACCGGAAGTGTAGAACAGGTCTTCCTTCGAAATGTGCGGAGTGCTGACGTACTGGAAACCCTCCTGAATGTGGCGGGTACGCACGTAGTCTTCCATCTCGCGCTTAATCACGCCACCCTTAGGGTGAATCACCGGCAGGCCGGGACCAATGGTCTTCGGGAAGGAGAACAGATCCAGCTCACGGCCCAGGCGGCGGTGGTCGCGGCGCTCCGCCTCAGCGATGCGCTCCTTGTACGCCACCAGCTCGTCCTTAGTCGGCCATGCGGTACCGTAAATACGCTGCAGCATGGGGTTCTTCTCAGAACCGCGCCAGTACGCGCCACCGGCACGCATCAGGGCGTAACCGTTAGCGATCAGCTTGGTGTTCGGCAGGTGCGGGCCGCGGCAGAGGTCCTTCCAGACGGTCTCGCCGGTCTTCGGGTGCACGTTGTCGTAAATGGTGATTTCACCCTCGCCGACCTCCACGGATGCGCCCTCGGCAGCATCCGCACCAGAACCGGGGCCCTGGGTCAGGGAGAGCAGCTCCAGCTTGTACGGCTCGTTCGCCATCTCGGCGACAGCCTCGTCGTGGGTGACCACGCGGCGGCGGAACAGCTGACCGGACTTGATGATCTTAATCATCGACTTCTCGATCTTCTTCAGATCTTCCGGGGTGAACGGCTCAGCCACATCAAAGTCAAAGTAGAAGCCGTCAGTAATGTACGGGCCAATGCCCAGCTTGGCGTCCTTGCGGTACTCCTGCACCGCCTGCGCCATTACGTGCGCAGCGGAGTGGCGCAGAACGTTCAGGCCGTCCGGTTCGTGAATGAAAACCGGCTCAACGGAGTCGCCAGCAGACAGCTCGTGGGAGAGATCAACCAGCACGCCGTTCACGCGTGCCACAACGATCTTCGGGTCGTCAGCGAACAGCTCAGCGGCAGTCTTCGCGGTGACCTCGCGCTCCTCACCAGAAACGCTAATAACAATTGCTGAAGAATCAGCGGCAGACATAAGTCTCCTTAACTCAGGCGCAGCGTGCCACTCGGGGCGCCGCGGGTGCGCATACTATTCCGCACTGTACTGGTGCACGGACACACACCATCTTACAACGGCTCCCAGGCAACGCTCAGCTTGAGGGCAAACTAGTCCGCATGATGCTCACGCGTATGCTCATACACGTCAACCACAATGTGGCTAATATGGTCGTCTTTCAGACGGTAAATGGTGGTGCGTCCCTGCTGCTCACGGTCAATCACGTGAGCCTCACGCAGGATGCGCAGGTGGTGCGAGGCGAGCGGCTGCGAAATGCCCAGGCAGGTGTGCAGTTCGCTCACGCTGTGCGGGCGGTGCATCAGGTGGTGCGCAATCGCCAGGCGTAGCGGGTTAGCGAGCGCAGAGAAAATCGCCACGGACGGGCCGAACTGTTCCTCCCAGTCTTTGGGGCCGCTGCCTTCGAGGAGGGGCGCGTTGGTGGGCACCTCGTGGGCGTGCTCCGCGGTGTGCTCGGCTACGTGCTTCGCTACCTGCTCGGCGGCGTAGTGAGCGTGGGTGGTTTCGGTCTGGTCTGTGTGCTGGCTCTGAGTCATAGTATTTTCACCTTATGTACAGGAAAGGGGGCACGTCAAGGAAGTGACGCCTGTGCGGCGTGCTTTCTTGAGCGTGCCCCTCTCCCCTATGTGCACTAATACTGCAGGTGCGTCCGGCTAGCGGTTAGCGACTGCTACCTGCAGGTAACCTTCAGCGGACTTTACGCCCTTGTCGGTCACTGCGCGGTAGCGGACCAGCGGCGCGAAGCCCTGCTTATTCTTAGCGGATACCGCGATGCCCTGGGTGCGGTCAGGCAGGGTCACCACACGGTAGGTGCCGTATTCGTCGCTGTATGCGCTGACGGCCTGGCCGTGCTGGTTGAGCAGCTCCAGCTTCTTCACGGTCTCGCCGCGGCGGTACGCACCGAAGGATGCTTCGTCATTGTTCAGGACTGCCACGTTCTGGGTGGTGCCCGAGTACAGGGAGACGAAGTCCTCACGTGCGATGGGGCTGTTCTTGTCGACCACGTGCACCTTCAGCGGGATCGAGTACAGCTGCGCGGCTGCGCCCTTCTTCGCCTTCACATCGGACATGCGTGCGGGTGCCTTGCCGGTGCGGTTCACGGTGATGTTCGTACCGTTGTCGCGGCGCAGGTCCCAGGTGGTGCCGGTGACGTCGTGAGTGTTCAGGTCGATCGAGTAGGTGCCGGTCTTGCCGTTGGAGGCAAAACGGATGCCGGTCTCCGCGCTGGAGAACTGGCCGCCAGCAGTGTTGACCTTCTCCTTGTTGACCCAGCGGCTGGGGCGGAAGTTCGGGGTCTGCTGGATTTCCTGGAAGTTGTAGTCGCGGGCGTAACGGTAGTTCGGGGAGACCTTGTGCGACTGGTGTACGCTCTGCGCGACTGCGGTTTCGCCGGAGTAGACGGTAGCGTGGTGTTCGGCGGGCTGGTAGATCATGCCGGAGCCGGTACCGGTCTTACCGTAGGAGTCTGAGGGATACTTGAACTTCACGCTGGTATCTGCGCGGGCGGTGTTGCGGCCTGCACTGTTTTCAGCGGACTCGGTGTAGTTCACGGGCATCCACTGCACCTGCTGCCAGGGGAACTGAGTGCCAGTGAAACCGCTGGGCACAAAGTTCGCGAACATTGCCGCGAGCTTCGGGTCTTCCTTGTACACGTTCTTACCTTGGCGGGCGTAGGGCGCGTAGGAGCTTGCCGCCTCCAGGTTGAATGCGTTGGTGAAGAGATTACGGTCAGCGATGATGAAGCCGTATTCCTTCATGGCGGTCAGAATCATGCGGGAGAGCTGGTCATCGGCGTGGCCGGTGTTGCGCAGGTGCTCTTCCACGTCAAAGTTTGCGGGCAGGAAGCCGCGCTGGCCCGCACGGGGTGCGTTCGGGTGCTTGTTTACGTCGATCTTGCCGTCGGTGCCCTTCGCCGGGAAGGAGGAGGTCAGCGCTGCATAGTCAGCCGCGGTGATGGACACCATGTGGTTGATCTTGCCTGCCTTGAGCTCGTCCACACCGATCTGGGTGAGCTCGTTTGCCAGGCCCACCACGGAGGAGGTGCCGTTCTTGAGGGTCAGCCAGTAGTTGTCTTCGCCCACGCCGCCGAAGTTCGGCTTAGCGAGCATGTAGCCGCCGGAGGACACGTGGTAGGTCGCCGGGTAGTCAACCGCAACGGGGATGTCCACGGTACCGCGGGTGCCTGCGGGAATCTTGTAGGTAATGATGCCGGTGTTCGCGTCGATGGACGCGCCGGGTACGTTCTTTGCCAGGCGGAACTTCGCGCCGCGAGCAATCGGGTAGGAGGTGCGGGCGTTGCCGTATTTCGCGTCGATGCTCACGGGTGCGTTGATGGTGACGGTCTGGCCTGCGTTGCCGCGGCCGACGTTGTCGTACTGAATCTTTGCGCTCTTGGGGGTGGATACGTTGCCGCCACCCACCTGCACGCGGGCGGTGCTGGTGTAGGTCTGTGCGTCCGCATCCTTGACGAACTTGAAGTAGGAGCGCCAGATGCCGGTCGCCTCATCGTAGAGGGCGACGGACTGGTCGCCGGAGAGGCCGTGATCCTCGGCAAGCCACTTCGGGATCGGGACGCCGCCGGTGAGGATACGCTTGTTCTCTGCGTTGGCGTTGACGCGGTTGTCACGGGAGACGACCTCGACGTATTCCTGGTGCGGGTTGGCGGAGTTCACGGCGAGGGTCGGGATGTTCTCGTGGCCGCCGACGGTCTGGGCGCGGTCCTTCTTCACGGTGCCCGCGTTGATGGCGGTGGTGACGGGGTGGTTGCCCGCATCGCCGGTGTATTCGAGGAAGGTGCGGCTGATTTCGCTGCTGTTAGCGGCGACGGCTTCGGTACCGGTGAGCTTCTTGGCGGCGAATGAATCGCGGGCGAGCTTGCCGCTCAGGGGCGAGGTGTTCTCGGTGGTGGTCAGCTGCGCCTTGGTGAGGGAGGAGTTGACCGGTGCGAGGGTCGCGATGATCTTCGCCTGCTGGTCGGGGGTCCAGTGGCAGGTCGGGCCGGGTGCGACGTTGGTGATGTTCGCGAGGGTCGGCACGGTGCGGTAGCCTGCGTCGACGCAGGTGGTACCGGCTACGTTGCGAGTGGAGGCGGTTGCACCGAAAGTCGCGGGGAGGTTCGCACCGGTGATGACGGTTGCCAATGCTGCGGAGGCAGCGATGGTGGCACGGCGGCGGTTTGCCGGGCGCTGTGCCGGGTTTTTGAATGCAGTTGCGGTCATGTTTTTCTTCCGTTCGTGTCGGCTTGTTTGAGTGAGTGCGTTTGCATGAACAAACACGGACGTGAGTGAAATATTCATCTGAGGGTGTGCCCGGGTGGGTCCTGATCTTCTGGCAGGAATTCTCAGGAAACTCTCAGATAATCCCCATACCCTACATAGTCTTTGGGGTGACCGCAAAACGAGTTTGTGATTTTGGGCACCGATTTTTTGCTAAAGGTTCAGGTTTAGACTCATATTTCCTTACACTTTTGTGCATTTATTGGCGGTTGAAAACATAGAATTTGCGCCCAGGTGCTCAGGCTTTACTCCTAGTCAAGCGAGGGTGACGTGAAGAAAACGAAAAATGCGTACGGGAAACTAAACTTTAAACCTTGAAGTTCCCTGAAAGACGCACCAAAACCCCTGTTGAATTTCTCACACGTGACCACAATCTGGGATTCTGCACTGAGAGCAGATAGCATCTCATGCACCAGAATGAGCACCCAGCCACCCCTCAAGGAGCATTTTTCAGGCAATCACCACCCCGCAAGGGCACCCCTCACTTCACCTGGCGACCGCTCAAAACCCACTCAAAATCCTAAAATTTACGTAAAAGTTTAAAGTTTCTGTGTGTTTGACAGCATGTAACCATGCAAACGCGCCACTCCCCCACCTCGGTGCCGAATGCAGCTCCCAACAACGAATCCAAGCCGCCCACCGGGGGGATTTATCGACGCAAAAAGTACTCCGCATGTGCCTCAAAAACACATGCGGAGTGCATATATATTCACTTATAGCTGCCGCGGGTACACCCCGTAGCTGGTATCGGCAGCTCCCAGCGTGGGTTCACGTGGGTTCATTCGCACGAGGCGACCTCCACCCACCCGCTGGGCTACCCAGCTGCATGCCAGCCATCTGCTGGGCTACCAGATAGCTACAGTGCGCCCGCCTCCGAGCAGACATTCACCAGCTCACCAATGCCCTCAATGCGGGTGCGCACCGTCTGACCCGGCTTCAACCACTGACGCGGATACAGCGACAGGCCAACCCCGGCGGGGGTACCCGTCGCCACCAGGTCGCCCGGCTCCAGAGTCATGAACCGCGAAATATAGGACAGCAGCTGCGCCGGGGTGAACACCATATCCGCCGTCGTGCCGCGCTGACGCACCACGCCATCCACCTCGCAGACCAGTTCCAGGCCGGCAACCGGGTCAACCTCATCGGGGCTCACAATCACCGGACCGAACGGGGTCATCGCATCCCAGTTCTTGCCCTGGAACCACTCCGAGGAACGGCCCTGCCAGTCACGCACCGACACATCATTCATGACCGTGTACCCCATCAGAGCCTCAAGTGTCTGCTCCTCCGTGGCGTTACGCAGGCGAGCGCCCACGACCAGGCAGAGCTCAACCTCCCAGTCGATTTTCGTGCTGCCGGTGCCGTCATCGGCGGGCATACGGATCTGTTCACCGGGACCAATCAGCGCGTTCGGGAACTTCGCGAATAGCGCCGGGTGCTCGGGTACCTCAAGGTTCATTTCCGCGGCGTGGTCGCGGTAGTTCAGACCGGCGCACACAATCTTGCCGGGCTTATCCAGCGGGCGAATAAAGGGCAGGGAGTTCCACAGTTCCTCGCCGTGACCCATGACGGTCGCGCCGTTCTCCTTCAGGATTGCCACGGAGTTCTTTGGGTCGCCAAAGTTCAGGCGGAACCGGCTGTAGAAATTCAGTAGCGGGCTGAGCTTCGCCGGAAGCTCGTACACGGTCTCTTCGAAAAAGCAGACCGCGCGGCTGCCCTTCGAGTCTTTAATCTGCGCCCAACGCATGGATGCTCCTTCGCTTCAGGTGGGGGTAGTTCAGGGTGGGTTAGGGGTAAAAGTCAGGGATAAAAATGAGCGAAATCCGCCCTGCGAATCGCTCCAGCGAATCGTTCAGTGAGCCACTTCAGCGAAAACCGTTTTGGGCGTACACCTCAACGATGGCGTCTTCCAGGTCTTCCATGAGCAGCTCGGGGTTCGCATCCTGCGCCGCGCCAACCGTGGCGGGGTCCAGTTCCATGCCGAGGGCACGGTACACATCCGCTGTGACAGCCCGCAGGGGTGCAGAATCAGAGACCACGATGCCGGTGCTGAACCACCAGCCGCCGGTCACCACACGCTGGGCGGTGCCGACCAGTTTAATGCGGCCGCCACCTGCGGAGGCGGGAAGCTGCGCGTGCACCGAATACTCACCGGGGCAGTACTCCCCCGGAATTTCGCCCATGCGCGCATCCACGCCGACTTCGCGTAGCGCCTGCGCGTACATGGATCCGAACAGTTCGTAGCGTAGAGTGTTGCCGCTGCGGGCGTCGGAGGCGGGCTGAAAATGGTCCACAACCAGGCACCCCTGATGGTAGGCGGCGGCATGCCCGCCGACCTTGCGCACCAGCACCTCAAAACCGTGCTCGGCACACGCCGCGGAGGCAGCCGCGAAGCCGGGGTTCAGTTCGTCACGGCGGCCGAACGCGACCGTCGGGTTCGGCTGATACATGCGTAGGGTGGCTTCACGCTGCCCGCTTGCCACCTCGCGGAGCATCTGCACCGTCTGATCGTGGTGGATGAGGATATCGCCGGATTCGGGGCCGGTCTCTCGAATAATCTGCACGCTCCTATTCTACGGTTACGCCCGCCACAGCTCCTACGCCTCCCCACAATACGGAAACGCCCACCCGAGTAGCTAAAACCTAGCAATCCCCTACCCCCTCCGCTAGGGTAGAAGAAAGACCCAAAACACCTTGGAGGATGCCGTGCATCAGGACCAGCACATCACCGCCCAAACCACCGCGCTACCGCGCGTCAGCACTGAACAGCACACCAGCGCGGCGCTGACTGAGCCGCAGCCGCTCGACGCGTTCCCAGACGGTTTCCTCTTCGGAGGCGCCACCGCCGCCAACCAGTTCGAAGGCGCATGGAACGAAGACGGCAAGGGCCCCAGCCTGCAGGATGTGCTGCCCGCCGGCGGCCTGTACCCGCGCACCGCAGAACCCACCGAGGACAACCTCAAGCTGGAGGGCATCGACTTCTACCACCGCTACCGCGAAGACATCGCCCTGCTCGCGGAAATGGGCTTCAAGGTATTCCGCTTCTCCATCGCCTGGTCGCGTATCTTCCCCCGCGGCGACGAAGAAACCCCGAACGAGGCGGGCCTCGCCTTCTACGACCGCGTGCTCGACGAGCTCGAAAAGCACGGCATGGAACCGCTCATCACCCTCAGCCACTACGAAACCCCGCTGCACCTGGTCGAGCAGTACAACGGCTGGACCAGCCGCGAGCTCATCGGCTTCTACGAACGCTACGCCCGCACCGTGTTCGCCCGCTACGGCAAGCGCGTGAAGTACTGGCTGACCTTCAACGAAATCAACTCGATGCTGCACCTGCCGTTCATGTCCGGCGGCATTAACACCCCGGCGGATCAGCTCAGCGACGCCGACCTGTATCAGGCGATGCACCACGAGCTGGTCGCCTCCGCACGGGCTACCGCTGCGGCACGCGAACTGGCACCGGGCGCCCAGGTTGGTTGCATGATTCTTGCCATGCCCACCTACCCGCTCACCCCCGACCCCGCCGACGTACTCGCCGCCATGCAGACGGAACAGGCGAACTTCGCGTTCGGTGACGTGCACGTGCGCGGCGCATACCCCGGCTACTTCCTGCGTGCTCTGCGTGAGAAGGGCGTGGAGCTGAACATCACCAAACAGGACCGCGAGGACCTGAAGAACACCGTGGATTTCGTGTCGTTCAGCTACTACATGTCCACCTGCGCGACCGGCGACCCGGCACGAGGCGAGCGCGGCGAAGGCAACATCCTCGGCGGCGTGGCGAACCCGACCCTGCCCTCCAGCGAATGGGGCTGGCAGATTGACCCGACCGGCCTGCGCGTGGTCCTCAACCAGTATTGGGACCGTTGGCAGAAGCCGCTGTTCATCGTGGAGAACGGCCTGGGCGCCCGCGACGAACTGGTCGAGGTGAACGGTGAGCTCACCGTGGAGGATGACTACCGCATCGACTACCTGCGCCAGCACCTGCACGCGGTACGCGAGGCGATTGAGGACGGCGTGAACGTGCTTGGCTACACCACCTGGGGTTGCATCGACATGATTAGCGCCTCCACCGCGCAGATATCCAAGCGCTACGGGTTCATCTACGTGGACCGCAACGACGACGGCACCGGCACCCTGGCGCGTTACCGTAAGAAGTCCTTCCACTGGTATCGCGAGGTGATTGCCAGCAACGGCGCGGAGCTGTAACTGGTAAGGCTCTAGAAGTTGTTCCTTATACGGCGAGTCTAGACGCTAAACCCCGCGAAAATCCCTGCACGCTGAACCCCGCGCGGCTAACACGCGAAACTCAGCAGCAAAAAGCCCCCGAGATTCTAATCTCGGGGGCTTTCGCGCATATGCTGTTTGTCTAGTGCCTGTTATACCTAGCGCGGGCGGCTCTAGTCTGTAGGCAAATCTAGTCCATGGGTAGGTCGTTCAGGCTGGTGGATACGTACTCCCACCAGGTCGGCACCAACCCGGCATTCATCGCAACCCTCTGCGACAGCATGTGCGACGGGCTCGTACCGTAGAACGGCAGGTACCCTTCCGCCAGGGTCAGGCGTGCCGCATCACGCACCAGCACGCTGGCGATGCCTGCGCCACGCCAGGCGGGCAGCACATCAATACCAATCTGGCGCATAATCGGCGAATCGTCACTCAGGCCAACCATAGCAATAGGGTCTGCGAGCGCGGCGCTCTCCCCCGCCGCGGGTGCATCAGGTGCCTTAGATGCGTTCTCATCCACCGGGTATGCGGCGAGCACCAGCACATCCGGGCGGGTCACGCTAAAGCCCAGCGCGTTCGAGTAGCGTTTATCCCCGCGGAAGCGCTCAAACTGCTCAGCGTCCAGCAGCTCCACGCGCAGGTGGGTTACGCGTGCCTGCGCGTCCTGCGGGTCAACCTCAAGCGCACCCGCGGAGGCATTCGCCTCCCTGCGGATGGTGCGCTCGCTGGTGATTTCGGCGAGCAGCGCCGCCTTCAGCTCGGCGGGGTCAACGCGGCGCATCATACCCACACCGGGCACGGCGCACTTGACCTCCTGTGCCTGCACGCCCTCGGGTATGACCGAGTTCAGCAGGGCGCGGCCGGGCGTGTAGTAGATGCTCGTACCGCTAACCTGCTGGGTGTAGGGGGTGAGCAGTTCGTTGAGCTGGCGCAGCTGCGCGTAGTCGCCCAACCAGTTCGACTGGTCGCCGAGCATGTAGTCGATGGCCTTGTCCAGCACACGCGGATGCTTGGCGCAGAGAATGCCGACGCTCGCGTAGTTGGCGACGCGCAACTCCCAGATATCGTCGTTGCGGCGGCGTGCGGCACCCATCTTCTCGGAGGGAGGCTGCACGGTGGCGAGCAGCGGCAGACTTTCGGCTTCCGGGTAGTCGCGTAGCTCTTCGAAGGCGCGGCTAATCGAGCCGGGCGCCTGGCAGAAGTCCGCCTCAAGCTGGGTGTGCAGGATGTGCCGCGCACGGTCCGCGGTGGTCACAGCGCCACGGTTCGCAGCACCCCGGTTCACGGCGCCACGGGTTGCCTGGGCTCCCCGAGTGGGTTCGGTTCCTTGAGTTTCAGTCACGTAGGTTTCCTCTAGATCAAGTTCTTGACTAGTTCAGGATCTCAGCAAGGAACGCGCCGGTGTGCGAGCCCTTCACCTGAGCCACCTGTTCCGGGGTGCCCTCTGCGATGACGGTGCCGCCGCCGCTACCGCCTTCGGGGCCCATGTCGATAATCCAGTCGGCGCACTTGACTACGTCCAGGTTGTGCTCGATGGTGATGACGCTATTTCCCTTGTCAACCAGCGATTGCAGCACGGCGAGCAGCTTGCGGATGTCTTCAAAGTGCAGGCCGGTGGTCGGCTCGTCCAGCACGTAGATGGAGCGACCGTTGGAGCGCTTCTGCAGTTCGGTTGCGAGCTTCACGCGCTGCGCTTCACCACCGGAGAGGGTGGTTGCGGGCTGGCCCAGGCGAATGTAGCCCAAGCCCACATCCACGAGGGTGTTCAGATGGCGCGCAATCGGGGTGAATGCGGCGAAGAACTCTGCTGCCTCCTCCACGGGCATTTCGAGTACGTCGGCAATGGTCTTGCCCTTGTAGTGCACTTCGAGGGTTTCGCGGTTGTAGCGCTTGCCGTGGCAGGTTTCGCAGGGCACGTACACGTCCGGCAGGAAGTTCATTTCAATCTTCAGGGTGCCGTCGCCGGAGCAGTCCTCGCAGCGGCCGCCCTTGACGTTGAAGGAGAATCGACCCGGGGTGTAGCCGCGCATTTTCGCTTCGCTGGTCTCTGCGAACAGCTTGCGGATGTGGTCGAACACGCCGGTGTAGGTGGCAGGGTTCGAGCGCGGGGTACGACCGATGGGCGACTGGTCCACGTGAATGACCTTGTCCAGATGTTCCAGGCCGTCGATGCTCTTGTGGCGGCCGGGTACCTGCTTGGCGCCATTGAGCTTGTTCGCCAGGGAGGTGTACAGAATGTCGTTGACGAGGGTGGATTTACCCGAGCCGGACACGCCGGTCACCGCGGTGAACACACCCAGAGGGAAGGATGCGGTCACGTTCTTGAGGTTGTTTTCGCGGGCACCGTGCACGGTCAGCTGACGCTTCTTGTCCACGGGGCGGCGGGATGCGGGCACCTCAATAGTGCGGCGGCCAGCCATGTAGTCGCCGGTAATGGACTTGGTATTCTTCAGCAACTCCTCAAAACTGCCGGAGTGCACGATTTCGCCGCCGTGCTCGCCTGCGCCGGGTCCTACGTCCACGATCCAGTCAGCTTCGCGCATGGTGTCTTCGTCGTGTTCAACCACAATAAGCGTGTTGCCCATATCGCGCAGCTTGGTGAGGGTTTCGATGAGGCGGCGGTTATCGCGCTGGTGCAGACCGATGGAGGGCTCGTCGAGCACATAGAGCACGCCGACCAGACCCGAACCGATCTGGGTTGCGAGGCGGATGCGCTGCGCCTCACCGCCGGAGAGCGTACCGGCGGAGCGTGAGAGGGTCAGGTAGTCCAGACCCACGTCCAGCAGGAATTGCAGGCGCGCGTCAATTTCCTTGAGGACCTGCTCGCCAATCTTGGCTTCGCGGGCGCTGAGATGCAGGCCGCGCACAAAGCTAAGTGCGTCAGCCAGGGACAGGTCAGTAATGTCTGCGATGGACTTGCCGCCGACCTTCACGCCGAGGATGGTCGGGTTCAGGCGCGCACCACCGCAGGAGGGGCAGGCGACCTGGCGCATGTACTGTTCGTAGCGGTCGCGGGCGAAGTCCGATTCGGTTTCTTCATGCTTGCGCTTAATGTACGCCTTCACGCCTTCGAATCCGGAGGTGTAGCGGCGTTCGCGGCCGAATCGGTTGCGGTAGGACACCTCAACCTTGTAGTCCTTGCCGTCCAGAATGGCGGCGCGGGTCTTGGCGGGCAGGTCCTTGAAGGGGGTGTTCAGGTCGAAGCCGAGCTCCTCCCCCAGGCCCGCGAGCAGGCGCAGCCAGTATTCGGTGGTTGCTTTGCCCTGCGACCAGGGGGCGATAGCGCCCTCACCGAGGGTCAGGTCGGGGTTGGGTACGAGCAGTTCGGTATCTACTTCAAGGCGCGAGCCGATGCCGTCGCAGGCGCTACATGCGCCGAACGGCGAGTTGAAGGAGAAGGCGCGCGGCTCGATGGTGTCGATCTGCAGCGGGTGGTTGTTGGGGCAGGCGAGGTTTTCGCTGAAGGAGCGGGTGCGTTCGGGGTCGTCCTGCTCGCGGTCCACGAAGTCGATGAGTACGCGGCCGTCGGCGAGCTTGAGCGCGGTTTCGATGGAGTCGGTGAGTCGCTGGTGAATACCGTCCTTAATGACGATGCGGTCGACGACCACCTCGATGGTGTGCTTGTACTGCTTGGCGAGCTTGGGCGGGTCGGAGAGCTGCACGGTTTCGCCGTCCACGCGGGCACGCGAGTAGCCCTGGGTCAGCAGGTCCTTGAAGAGGTCTACGAACTCGCCCTTACGTGCGCTGACGACGGGCGCGAGGATCTGCAGGCGGGTGCGTTCGGGATACCCCTGCAGAATGTCCACGATCTGCTGCGGGGTCTGCTGGGTGATTTCTTCGCCGCATTCGGGGCAGTGCGGGTGGCCGATGCGTGCCCAGAGCAGACGCATGTAGTCGTAGATTTCGGTGATGGTACCGACAGTTGAGCGCGGGTTTTTGGAGGTGGACTTCTGGTCGATAGACACCGCCGGGGAGAGGCCCTCGATGAAGTCTACGTCGGGCTTGTCAACCTGTCCGAGGAACATACGCGCGTAGGAGGACAGCGACTCGACGTAGCGGCGCTGACCTTCCGCAAAGATGGTGTCGAAGGCGAGGGAGGATTTACCGGAGCCGGAGAGGCCGGTGAAGACGACCATCGCATCACGCGGAATGGTGAGGTCTACGTTCTTGAGGTTGTTTTCGCGGGCACCCTGAACCCGGATACTGGTCAGGTCGTTCGCTTTGAGTGCGGTGCTACCGTGTGCCGGGCGGGGTGTCATCGAAAATCCTTTCGTCTTATCTTCGAACTTAAATTCTACACCCTCACGCCTTTCACCAGCGGGATTATGCGGCGGGTGAAGGCATGAGGGTGCAGTACTTATATGAGGCGGACTGGCAGGCGCGGTTTACCAGCCGCGGGTTCCCCACTCTTCAAGGTCGGGGCGCTCGTCGCCGAGGGTGGTGGAGCGACCGTGGCCAGGCAGCACGATGGCGTCATCTTCAAAGCCACCGAAGAGCTTTTCGAGTACGTTGGAGAAGAGCTCACCGAACTGCTGCGGGGAGTCGGTCTTGCCCACACCGCCGGGGAAGAGAGTGTCGCCGGTGAACAGCAGGGTTGCGGGGGTACCGTCTTCCCAGGTGGTTTCGAGGGTGTAGACGATGGATCCGGGGGTGTGGCCGGGCACGTGCAGGGCGCGGATGACGGTGTCAGAGAGGTAGAAGTCGAAGCTTTCGCCGCCGGCCAGCTCCTCTTCGATGGTGTAGTCTTCCTGCTCCTTAATAGCGGCTGCATCAGCTGCACCCGCGGAGGTCACGGCACCGGTGAGGTGGTCGAGCTCCTTAATAGCGCGGATGTGGTCCCAGTGGCCGTGAGTAACGAGGATGCCGGTCAGACCGATCGCACGGGGCCTGATGGAGTTGAAGTCCTCTTCCTTCTCCATGACGCGCACGCGGCGTTCTTCGCCGTCTGCTAGTTCGAGCTGCGGGCAGTCCTTCAGGAGCGCATCGAGAGTGAAAGCGTAGAGTTCTTCTGCGTCGTCTGCGGGGTCGATGAGTACCTGCTCGCCGGTGGCGCGCATGGTGATGAGGTAGACACTGTTGTCCATCTCGGAGACACTGAACGCACGGACAGTCAGTTCGGGGTTCTCAAAGATGAGGGTGGGTTCGGGGTAAGTAGTCATAGTTCCAGTGTAGGGGTTGTGACCACACAGCATGCGCCTATGCGGTTCGCTCCCCTATCAGCGCATTCGGCGTTGAACGTGCGGGATACATGTACGGGTTGCATGTGCTGGATGCATGTATGGGATGCACAGGGAACAGATTCTGGAGCACACTCGGTACGGATTGGGTTCAGCGCGGATTAGGTTCCGACTGGACCCCGCCCGGTTGAGGGTTCAGTGAGATTCAAAAGTTAAACAGAGAAGCGACTGCGCATCGATACACAGTCGCTTCTCATGACACCCAGGGGTATCTATCACTCACTCAAACACAAGCAACCCGAGGACTTTGGAAATCTCACGATTACTTGATGACTCAATAGTAGCGAACTTTTTGGGGACTGTTTTACCACCCAATTTGGTACGGAGAGCCAGATTTGGTGACCTGCGCCTCATTGTAATCATTCCGTAATAAAAACAGGTGTTTTTTTAGGGTATCCATACATACCAATTTCATTTTTTTCGAATTTGTATGTGATTTATTTCACTCAAAATAATTTTAGAATTTCCCCCTTTTGGCACTTCGGTGCACCTTTAACTCAAGCTTCACGCTCGGCAATCCCAAAGGTTCAATACCCGGTTTTAGCCCGGTATTCCGCAGAAGTAGAGGGTTAAGGTGAAAGTACTTTCAAGTACTTGCAACTTCATAAGCAGGAAAAAATGCACCGCCCACTGTTCAAAAAGTGCACAAATATACACTTGGGGGAAAAATCAATTGGTCTGTTTCACCCCCTTTGGGAACCTTTGAAGATAGGGCTTTTATAACAAAACAATAACAATACCTCATCCAAAAGGGGTCCTAGAGCCACCCAAAAAAACATCTTTCAAAAAACAAAGCACCTAGTCAATACCATATTTTCACAAAATGTAAGACAGTGTGTCACTAAAAAATCAACCTCTACAGATTGTTTAATAAAACCTCACTTTCAAGCATAAATAGAGCCCAATTATTAACCAGCACGTACCAATCCCACCCTCAAAACAGGCGCACTAGAAGCCTCAATGAAAGGTTGAGAGACTCCTCCACTAGGAGTTTCAGGATCCTTCACTCCCCCGGTTGCAGCCCGGTTGCAGCCTAGTTTCACTCTGTTTTCAAGAGCTCCGCTCCCCAGCCCTCAAGCGTTGCACACCTCGTATTCGCCCCTCATGCTTCCATATATCTGGGGCAGAGCACTCCACAAAAGCACCATAGAGCACAGCAAAGGCGGCGCCCCTCCCTCACTGTGGGGAAGGAGCGCCGCCTCCACTAGCTATAAATCAGCTGGAACAGCTGCCTTAGGACAGGCCGACCATCACGCCGTTCTCGTCGAATCCGATGCGCTCAGCTGCGGGGCTCTTGCTCAGACCCGGCATGGTGCGCATGGTGCCGCAGATAGCGTAGACGTAGCCAGCACCTGCAGCCAGGCGAACCTCGCGCACGGGCAGGGTCCAGCCGGTCGGTGCGCCCTTCAAAGTGGCATCCGAAGAGATGGACAGGTGGGTCTTCGCGATAACCACGGGCAGGTGCGAGTAGCCCAGCTCAGCGAAACGCTTCAGCTGCTTAGCAGCGGCGGGAGCAATCGAAATGCCGTCCGCGCCGTAGACCTTGGTCGCAACCTTCTCGATCTTGGTCTCGATGGAGTCCTCAAGATCGTAGGTGTACTTCAGATCCGAAACGTCGTCACATGCCTCAGCAACCACGTCTGCCAGGTCGGTGGTGCCCTTACCACCCTCAGCCACACCGCGGTGGATAGCGACGCGAGCGCCAGCCTCCTCAGCGATACGGCGGATAGTCTCGTGCTCGGACTCGAAGTCGGTCGGGAACGCGTTGATTGCCACGACCGGCTGAACACCGAAGTTGCGCACAATCTCGATGTGCTTCTTCAGGTTCTCTGCGCCCTTCTCCACGTCGGAGGGGCTTTCCTGCAGCATGCCTTCGGGCAGGGGCTTACCCGGAACGATCTTGTACAGGCCGGAGTGGGACTTCAGGGAGCGCACGGTCACGACGAGCACTGCGGCGTCCGGCTTCAGGCCGGAGACGCGGCACTTGACGTTGAAGAAACGCTCCGCACCCATGTCGGCGCCGAAGCCAGCCTCGGTAATCACGTAGTCGGAGTACTCCAGGCCAACGTAGTCGGCGACCACGGAGGAGTTACCGGTTGCGATGTTGCCGAAGGGGCCCGCGTGAATCAGTGCGGGGGTGTGCTCCAGGGTCTGCAGCAGGTTCGGGTTGATTGCGTCTGCCAGGATGACGGACATTGCGCCGTCAGCCTTCAGGTCGGCTGCGGTGACGGGCTCGCCGTCGTAGTTCAGGCCGATGACGATCTTTGCCAGGCGCTCACGCAGGTCCTTGAAGGAGGTTGCCAGCGAGAGAATCACCATGATTTCGGAGGCGCTGGTGATGTCGAAACCGGTCTCGCGGACCACGCCGTCCATCCGTTCGCCCAGGCCCACGACGATGTTGCGCAGGGAGCGGTCGTTC
This sequence comes from Rothia sp. HMSC061E04, assembly GCF_001813685.1. NCBI lineage: Bacteria > Bacillati > Actinomycetota > Actinomycetes > Micrococcales > Micrococcaceae > Rothia > Rothia sp. HMSC061E04. Next base: position 50,517 of record NZ_KV813705.1, read on the forward strand.
ATGTCGATAACGCGGCGCCACTCGATTGCACGCGGGTCGATGCGCAGCTCGTTGCCGTGGTGCAGGTGGTTGTCAATCATGGCGGCAAGCAGGTTGTGCGCTGCGGTGACGGCGTGGAAGTCGCCGGTCAGGTGCAGGTTCAGCTTCTCCATGGGAACGATCTGGGAGTAGCCGCCGCCTGCTGCGCCGCCCTTGATGCCGAAGGTCGGGCCCATTGCGGGCTGGCGCAGAGCCAGGATTGCCTTGCGGCCGGTCTGGGCGAAGCCCTGTGCGAGGGAGACGGAGGTTGCGGTCTTACCTTCACCGAGCGGGGTGGGGGTGACTGCGGTAACCACGATGTACTTGGAGCCGCGCTTGCGGGCGGTCTCTGCGTTGGTGGTTTCGTCGAGGAGGACCTTAGCGACATACTTGCCGTAGGGTTCAAGGCGATCTTCGCTGATGCCGTTGTCTGCTGCGATCTTGTTAATAGGCCAAAGATCGGCGGCAAGTGCGATTTCGAGGTCGGAAGGGAAAGGCTTCTTCGTCATTGTCATCCTTCGAGTTGTACGAATCATGCTCTTTTATTCTATGCCTTGGCTCACTCATTTGTCCCTCACCTCGCCGAAAGGTGGCAAATAAACTCAATTTTTAATGCACTAATCCCCGCAACCGGTGACCTCCGCTCACGTGGAGCGGCAGGGTCGGTGCGGGGATTAGTAGCGCATACACGCCGGGCTACCGGTACAGGAACCGGCGATACGACCGGCTATTACGGCATGGTCAGCAGAACCTTGGTGGCGGTACGCTGGTCCATTGCCTCGTAACCCTTAGCCGCCTCGTCGATGGGCAGAACCAGGTCGAAGACACGGCCGGGCTCAATTTCGCCCTTGTAAATCAGGTCGATGAGGGTCGGCAGGTACTTGCGCACGGGGGCGGGGCCACCCTCCAGGTGAACCTGCTTGCCGAAGAGCTTATCGGTGCCGATGGAGCTGTCGTGCGGCACGCCCACGAAGCCGATGTAGCCGCCGTGGCGTACGCAGCCGAGAGCCTGGTCGAAAGACTGCTGGGTGCCGACAGCCTCCGCAACGCCGTGTGCGCCCACGCCGTCGGTGAGCTCCATGACCTTGGCGATGCCCTCTTCGCCGCGCTCTTCCACGATGTGGGTTGCACCGAATGCCTTAGCGAGCGCCTGACGTTCGGGATTGCGGGACATGATGATGATCTTCTCCGCGCCGAGCTGCTTGGCGCCGATGACTGCGCTCAGGCCGACTGCGCCGTCGCCAACAACGACGATGGTCTTGCCGGGGCCTGCCTGCGCTGCGTCTGCTGCGTACCAGCCGGTGCCGAGCACGTCGGATGCCGCCATCAGGTGCGGGATCTGCTCTGCGGTGGGTGCGGCGGGGGTCTTGACGAGGGTGCCGTCTGCGAAGGGTACGCGGGCGTATTCTGCCTGGGTGCCGTTGGAGCGTGCGCCGATAAAGGCGTCGCCTGCTGCGATTGCCTTGAGGCAGCGGGAGGGGTAGCCTGCGGTGCAGGTTTCGCACTCGCCGCAGGAGATGCAGAAGGAGCCTACGACGAAGTCGCCGGGGGCTACGGTGGTGACCTCGGAGCCGACCTCGACGACTTCGCCGATGTATTCGTGGCCCATCGCCCGGTGGTCGACGGGCTGTGCGCCGCGGTAGGGCCACAGGTCGGAGCCGCAGATGCAGGATGCTGCGAGCTTGATGATGGCGTCGGTGGGTTCGAGGAGGGTCGGCTTCTCAACTTCGTTGACGACAACCTTGCCGGGAGCTTCCATAACAACTGAACGCATGATGTTCCTTTCAAATCTGCGTTGATAGTTAGTCGTATCAGAGTACGCCCCGCGCCCCGATATATCAATAATTTTTTATGCTACGGGGTGAAGGTAAAAATTCCGGCCATCGGAACAGCCAGAACCGGCAAAACCGCTCCCACTCCCCTGCTTCTCTGCCGATTTCACGCCAGATTACACCGGGGAAGCCTGGGCATCCCGGCACGCTAAATAGCCCGGTTAAACGGCGGAACCCCCGCGCATCCACAGTGGACACGCGGGGGTTCCGCTCGGTTTATCTCAGCCTCATAACTAAAGGCAAGAAAGGGGGCTCAGAAGTCCCAATCCTCACCCCCCTCTAAAACCCTGCCCAGCAAAGGCTTTCACCTGATTTTAAAATATTTTTGACCATAGTTACCCAAACAAAGCACCGGCAACTTTTTCGACGGCGTCTTGCTCCATCTCATCAAGCACATGCTAATACCGCACCAGAATGGATGTGGAAGACCATCACATAATATCTACCGCCATCTACAGACTAACACCCATAGCAAGAAACACAGTTCCGCGGTAGGCCTAGCACCATGCCCCTGCACCTCTTCTATAACTTTGCGAGACGGTGAATTTGTTCCAACATTGCAAGTCTACATTGAGCATAACGAAGTCATCGCGGTCGACGGTAAAGGCTACCCCCATTTCTGCCATAGGCATCAAAGCCTCAACCCTTTTAGATCCTGTCACTAGACGCAACTGTCTTTGTTGTTTGCAGTGTTCTCGTAGCATTGCCAGGAATGGTGAGGCAGTAGGATGATGCGTATGCTGGCTTTGTTTTTGGGTGGTTCTGTGCGCATGCCCCGTGTCTTTTGGGGCAATGTTGGGCGTGTACTTTTCCGCCGCTGGGGTGGCCAACAGTATCCTGTTCGCCCCCCCGTTGCGACAGGGTCTAATGATAATGACAGATGATTCTTTCAAGGAGGGGTGCAGTAGGTTGAGCCCGCTACAGGTTCAGGCTGGTGTGGTGGTAATGCGGGCGAGCCAAGCTTCGTTTGGAATCAGCTAGAGATTGTGTACGCGGGAGCTTTGATTTTCCCATCTTCTAAAGAAACCCGAAGTTTTGGCATAGGAAATCCTTTTCCTATTACAGTATTTAGGCCATTGTTTCTTCCTTGCAGAAAGTTCAGGGCGCTTTCATATACTTCGGCGTCGGATAGCTGGTCTGTGACTAAGTATCCTTTTATGGTCGGTCCCGCTAACAGATTCCTGATGTGATACACGTATTAGGCGACCTCTTGCCTTCGCCCACTGGTTTGCAAAGCTAGCGATTAGGGATCAAGGATAGCCAGAATAACCTCTGACATAAAAACTAACCTAACCCATCACCTTTAAGGTAATCTAGAAAAAAGTAATCATGAGACCTGGTGCACTTTGTGCACTCAAAACTCCTCTGTTGCGGTGTGCAACAGGGACAAAACATGCACGCCACGTACAAGAAAGGAGTGAAATCAATGACTGGTACAGCACCTGAACCAGTTGCGCACCCCGCCCCGAGACAGGAAGAACCTCTTGTCTATCAGGCCGCGCGACAAGAAGCAGACAAAATACTAGCAAGCTTCGGGGATGCTCTCACATTCCCCGTTGATCTCGGCGTTGTCTCTAATCTCATGTACGCACGCATGCGTCTTGATAACCAAATGGATGACATGTCAGGCATGATTGTCAAGAATCCTGGCATGCCCGCAGAAATTCTCATAAACTCCTACGACCACCCAACACGGCGCCGTTTCACTTGGGCACACGAGCTCGGTCACCTAGCCGAGCGCACAACCGTGGCAAGAGACTTTGAGTATTCCTTCGTTGACTGGCGTTCCACTAGCGGCGTTCGGAACTACACTGTTCACGAATTCTACGCCGATGAATTCGCTGGCGCCCTATTAATGCCAGCGTTTAAAGTGAAAGAGCTAAAAGAACAAGGAAAAAGCACCGTTGAGATGGCACGCTTCTTTGGTGTCTCCCCTGCTGCTATGGACATGAGACTCCACCGACTCAGCGTAGACCCAGAGTAAGGAAGATAAGCATATGGTAGCCGCTAAATCAGGATTCTTACAATATCACGATAGTGTAGCGAGACAGCCCATTTCGCAAGGTAGCACAGCCGATGTGTTACCAGATGAGCAGGCCCAACGAAAGCTGAAACTGACTAATGATGGAATAGAACAAAATCTGTGGCATCAGAAGATACTGTTTTACTTCATCATTGGAATTGTCGTTATTTCGGTTGTGTCCATCATTGTAGTTAACGCTGGTGCAGCCATCGGGGGTACGCATCTTGAAGCATCCGTACTGGTTTCTTTTAATGCAGCTATCGCGGTCCAATCCTTCCTCTTGCTTGGCGTCCTAGCACGGTCGCTATTCCCTACAGCACCAAAGGGTAAGCAAGACCCACAAGACAGTAACGAAGCGTAAAACAAGCAGAAGCCCCGACAACCACCATTGGTTGCCGGGGCTTAGACATTATTTAGATGTAGATAACCTCTGGTACTGGTTTGAGTACTGCGACCCAGCCTACACACAGCGATAAGATAGCGAAAAGCGCCCCACCTGTCTCCTTTGTGTAGGAGATATGTGGGGCGCTTCTTTTTGTATATCTGGTACGAGTGACAAGGCTAGTTCTCGACCATAGTTAAGTTCTGCGGCCTAGAATGGCCCTGAGTGTAATCCGTTAGAAGTCCCAGTCCTCGTCCTCGGTGTTCACGGCCTTACCAATCACGTAGGAAGAGCCGGAACCGGAGAAGAAGTCGTGATTCTCATCAGCGTTCGGGGACAGCGCCGACAGGATCGCCGGGGACACGTTAGTCACGGACGCCGGGAACATCGGCTCGTAGCCCAGGTTCATCAGAGCCTTGTTAGCGTTGTAGTGCAGGAACTTCTTAACGTCCTCACTCCAACCCACACCGTCATACAGGGAGTGGGTGTACGCCACCTCGTTCTCGTACAGTTCGTACAGCAGGTTGAAGGTGTACTCCTTCAGCTCTGCCTGACGCTCCGCGGACTCCTTTGCCAGGCCGCGCTGGAACTTGTAGCCAATGTAGTAGCCGTGCACTGCCTCGTCACGAATAATCAGACGAATCAGGTCAGCGGTGTTAGTCAGCTTCGCGTGCGAAGACCAGTACATGGGCAGGTAGAAGCCCGAGTAGAACAGGAAGGACTCCAGCAGAGTGGAGGCAACCTTCTTCTTCAGCGGGTCGTCACCGGTGTAGTAGGACAGAACAATCTTCGCCTTCTTCTGCAGGTGCTCATTCTCAGAAGCCCAGCGGAACGCCTCGTCAATCTCCTTGGTGGAGGCGAGAGTCGAGAAGATCGAGGAGTACGACTTTGCGTGCACGGACTCCATGAACGCAATGTTGGTGTACACGGCCTCTTCGTGCGCGGTCACAGCGTCCGGCAGCAGGGACACAGCACCGACAGTACCCTGGATGGTGTCCAGCAGGGTCAGACCGGTGAAGACGCGCATGGTCAGCTGCTTCTCTTCCTCGGTCAGGGTCTTCCAGGAGGGCACGTCGTTGCTCAGCGGCACCTTCTCCGGTAGCCAGAAGTTACCGGTTAGACGATCCCAAACCTCAAGGTCCTTCTCGTCCTCAATACGGTTCCAGTTGATAGCCTCGACCACGTGGTCGACGAGCTTCACCTTTTCACTCATTAGTAATTCTCCGATTCTTAAGGGGCGGTTATGGTCCCACGCGCGCCCAGCCAGTCGCGCAGGCGGGAGCGTGTTCACCGTAACCGCCCCTTCCAGTCTTTAGTTATAGTGTGCCAGCTCAGGCTGAATGCGTCACAGCATTCGGGCTAGAGCATGCAGGATACGCAGCCTTCAACCTCGGTACCCTCAAGAGCCATCTGACGCAGACGGATGTAGTAGATGGTCTTGATGCCCTTACGCCATGCGTAAATCTGGGCGCGGTTGATATCGCGGGTGGTTGCGGTATCGCGGAAGAAGAGGGTCAGCGACAGGCCCTGGTCCACGTGCTGGGTTGCCACAGCGTAGGTGTCGATGATCTTCTCGTAACCAATTTCGTAGGAGTCCTGGTAGTACTCCAGGTTCTCGTTGGTCATGTACGGTGCCGGGTAGTAGACGCGGCCGAGCTTGCCTTCCTTGCGGATCTCAATCTTCGAAGCGATCGGGTGAATCGAAGAGGTCGAGCCGTTGATGTAGGAGATGGAGCCGGTCGGCGGAACAGCCTGCAGGTTCTGGTTGTACATGCCGTACTGTGCCACGTCAGCAGCCAGCTGAATCCACTCTTCACGGGTGGGGATGTGGTGCTTAGCGAACAGTTCGCGGGTACGCTCGGTCTGCGGTGCCCATTCCTTCTCAATGTACTTTGCGAAGAACTCACCGGATGCGTACTTCGAGTTCTCGAAGCCCTCGAAACGCTGGCCGCGTTCCTTAGCAATCTGCATGGAGGCGCGGATTGCGTGGTAGGCGACGGTGTAGAAGTACATGTTGGTGAAGTCCAGTGCTTCTTCGGAACCGTAGTAGACGTGCTCGCGTGCCAGGTAGCCGTGCAGGTTCATCTGGCCCAGACCCACGGCGTGGCTCATGTTGTTGCCACGCTCGATGGAGGGTACGGAGCGGATGTCGGACTGGTCGGAGACGGAGGTCAGCGAACGAATCGCGGTTTCCACGGTCTTGCCGAAGTCGTCGCCGTCCATGGTCAGTGCAATGTTCAGTGAACCGAGGTTGCAGGAGATGTCCTTACCGACGGTCTCGTAGCCGAGGTCAGCGTGGTAGGTGGACGGCTCAGAAACCTGCAGAATCTCGGAGCACAGGTTGGACATGATGACCTTACCGGCGATGGGGTTCGCGCGGTTGACGGTGTCTTCGAACATCACGTACGGGTAGCCGGACTCGAACTGGATCTCTGCGATGGTCTGGAAGAACTCACGCGCGTTGATCTTGCTCTTGGTGATGCGTGCATCGTCGACCATTTCGTAGTACTTCTCGGAGACGTTGATGTCGGAGAAGGGAACGCCGTAGATGCGTTCCACATCGTACGGGGAGAAGAGGTACATGTCCTCGTTCTTCTTCGCCAGCTCGAAGGTGATGTCGGGGAGGACAACGCCCAGGGAGAGGGTCTTGATGCGGATCTTCTCGTCAGCGTTCTCACGCTTGGTGTCCAGGAAGGCGTAGATGTCGGGGTGGTGTGCGTGCAGGTACACGGCACCGGCACCCTGACGTGCGCCGAGCTGGTTTGCGTAGGAGAAGGCGTCTTCCAGCAGCTTCATGACGGGGATAACGCCCGAGGACTGGTTCTCAATCTTCTTAATGGGCGCACCGGACTCGCGCAGGTTGGTCAGGGCGAATGCCACGCCGCCGCCGCGCTTGGAGAGCTGCAGTGCAGAGTTGATGGAGCGGCCGATGGACTCCATGTTGTCTTCCATGCGCAGCAGGAAGCAGGAGACGAGCTCGCCGCGCTGCTTCTTACCTGCGTTGAGGAAGGTCGGGGTTGCCGGCTGGAAACGGCCGGAGATGATCTCATCGACGATGTCTTCGGCGAGCTTCTCGTTGCCTTCTGCCAGTAGCAGTGCGACCATGCAGACGCGGTCTTCAAAACGCTCCAGGTAGCGCTGACCGTCGAAGGTCTTGAGCGCGTAGGAGGTGTAGAACTTGAAGGCACCCAGGAAGGTCGGGAAGCGGAACTTCACGGCGTAGGCGCGCTTGAACAGGTTCTTAATGAACTGGAAGTTGTACTTGTCGAAGAGTTCCGGCTCGTAGTACTGGTTCTCGATCAGGTACTCAATCTTCTCTTCCAGGTCGTGGAAGAAGACGGTGTTGTTGTTGACGTGCTGCAGGAAGTACTGACGTGCAGCCTGACGGTCGGCATCGAACTGAATCTGGCCGTTCTCATCGTAGAGGTTCAGCAGTGCGTTCAGCTCGTGGTAGCTCATACCCTTGAACTTCTCGGGCACGCTCTTGCCGTTGTGGCTCGCACCGAGAGTTTCTAGTGCTGAGGGCAGTTTTGCGTCCAAAATGCTTCCAATCCTTCGTTGACTTTTTCTACATCTGAATCGGTGCCCATGAGCTCAAACTTGAAGAGCACGGGCACATCGCACTTCTTGGCGACAATGTCTGCCGCGATACCGAAGAGCGGACCAAAGTTGGTGTTGCCGGAGCCAATCACACCGAGCATGTGGTGGCGATTTTGCTCCACGTTCAGGAATTTAACCACCTGCGGGGGAACGTTACCGGCGCCTTCAGGCTTGCCGTAGGTGGGGACGATGAGCACGAACGGCTCATCAAGAATGAGGGTGTCTTCGCCGGTGCGCAGCGGCAGGCGGAGGCGGCGGGCACGAATCTTCTCCACGAACTTGTGGGTGTTACCGGAGATTGAGGAGAAGTAGACGATGAGTGGCTCTGTGTCATCCAGTTCAACCTCGGTCGCTCGACCCTCGGAGGCGTTGCGTGCGTCCAGAAGGATCTTCCGGATTTCTGCGTGCTCGTCGACGGGGTTGGGCGTGAGGGCGGTACTCAATCTGTACTCCTTATTCTCGTGTGCCGGTGTAGTTCCGTGCCGATTTTCCGTTTGTACGGGTTTCGGCAGGGTTGTTACGCTGCCAGAGCGTTGATCTTGTCGGGCTGGAAGCCGGACCAGTGCTCGTCGCCTGCGATGACGACGGGTGCCTGCATGTAGCCGAGGGACTTGACCATTTCGAGGGCCTGAGCGTCTTCGGTGATATCAACCTTGGTGTAGCTGATACCCTTCGCGTCGAGGGCGCGGTAGGTCATGTTGCACTGGACGCACTGGGGCTTGGTGTACACGGTCACTACCATGGGAGTGCCTCTTACTTTCTCCCGCTCGGGCGGGGCTATCTCGTGAATGAATCGGGCGTGTTTCGTCGGTGGTTCGCCACGTGTTGTTTACGGCGGGCGCTGTGCCGTCCGCTGCCCCCTCTTAGTGGGGCGTGGCGGTTTCCTGCACTGGGGGCAGGGCACCTAAAAGTGCCGTAGTGGTGGAACCGAGTATTAATACTACATCTAGTGTCGAGATTTTTCTGCACCACAAGATGATGTGGTGCGAGGGTCGTGTTTCATTCGATAAACCCACAGTTGAACCCACTTAAGAGGGGGTGTCTACAGCTTATCCACACCCTGCCGCGGGGCTAGTTCGCCGTATTTTCGCGGGGTGCGCTGGGTTATCCACAGGTGGGGTTTAAGTTGGACAGGATTTTTAAGGGTTCATTCGCCCGCCAAGTTGAGGTTCAGTTAACCTCATGTATGCGTTTGGGGGCATAAAACCCGGCAGATTCGGGCTTGATTTTAAAGAGATCTTAACTCTCGCCCATTCTTGCGCGGAACGGCGCGGTTTTAAAGCAGAATGGACTTTCTTAAAGGCGGGGGTTAACCCCCTTCGGGCGGGTTTAAGCTATGTGATTAAGGCTGTAGAAAAGATTTTTAACTCTTTTTCAGCAGCCGGTGTGTCGTGGGTTTAAGTTGGTTAATGCTTCTGGAATGGCAAAACCCACCGCATATACCGGTATTTCACGGTATTTGCGGTGGGTTTACTGGGTATCAGCGCTGGTTTTAGCAACCGGCGAGCAGTAACCGTCTAGAAATCGATTAGGCCCAGCTCGCGCAGCTTCTTGCTGAGCGTTACGCCGTCGGTGGCTTCAATCCACAGCGGCGAGCGCATCATCTGTTCGGCGCGGTAGTCGCTCCACACGCGGCCGGAGGCGAGCATGGTCTCCCCCACGGTCAGGTTGCGGATGACGATTGCCGCCACGTTGTCCGGGTAGCGTACCGCGAAGCCGTTGTAGATGTACGGGTCGCGCTGCCCGTCGTCACCGACGAGGATCCACTTCATCTGCGGAAATTCCTCGGCGAGGCAGCGTAGGGACTCGACCTTGTGGTTGGTTCCGGAGCGGAACCAGCGGTCGGGGGTGGGGCCCCAGTCGGTGAGCAGGAACGTGCCGCGCGGGTAGCCGTTGCGGCTGAGGAAGCGGCGCAGGGTCGGGGTGATGTTCCAGGCGCCGGTGGACAGGTACATGAACGGCGCATCCGGGTGGCTACGGCGGATACGGTCGGTCATGACCGCCATGCCGGGGGTGGGGATGCGTGCGTGCTCGTCGAGAATGAAGGAGTTCCAGGCGGCAACGAGGGGGCGCGGCAGCATGGTGACCATGACGGTGTCGTCGACGTCCATGATGACGCCGAGCTTCTGGCTTTCGGGAACGATGTAGACGCTGGTTGCTACGGCGCGGGAGCCGGGCACGTACATGATGACTTCGTGCATGCCGGGGTCCAGGTCGATGCTGAGTTTGACGTCGAGCACGCCGCCGCGGTCGGTGTACGCCTCATACTTGGTGCCGTCGATGACGATGGTGACGGGCGCATCGGACATTGCGGTTGCGGTGAAGGAGCGCCAGCCGCGCATGGGGTTGGCGGTGTCTTGGGTGCCTTCTACGACCTGTAGCAGGCGTTCGAGGTTGACCGTCTTGTAGAGTGCGCGGGCGATGATGCGGACCCAGCCGGGGTTTCCTTCGGAGGCGGCGCGGCCGTAGCCTTCGGTGGGCACGAGGATAGGCTCGCGACCGGCGGCGATGGCGCGCTTTTCACGCCACCTGTGTAGCCGGTCTGCAACACGGTAGCCGATGTTGACTGCCTCATCGGCAGCATCGTTCACAAGGTTGCGCAGTTCGTGAGTGCCCAAATTCTCCATCCCACTAGTGTAGCGGAGCATTACCGGCTTGCGGCTTTAGGATTTTGTGTTCTTATACCTAGTTTTTATACCTATTAATACTGTGGTGCTGAGCGCGCGGTGTGATGTGCACATTATTTAGGGTGTATTCGCTGTTCAGATTCGTTCCTTGCAGGTGGGCGCGTTATCCTGGAGAGTATGACCCACTCACAGCCTAACCGCCGACTTTTTGTGCTCGGCACTGCTATGCTTCCGCTGATTGCTGCCTGCTCGAAGAAGTCGAATGACTACGACGGCACCAGCGGTAATTTCACTCCGTATCAGGCTGGCGGCGAGACCTCCGCTGCTGCTACTCGCCCCGCGCCCACGAATTCGCCGACCGTTGCCGCTGCTGGCAACCCGGTTGATAAGCCGCGCGAATGGCCCGGCATCGGCAACTCCCTCATTGGTGACGGCAAGTATGTTGCGTGGACTGTTGATGACGGCGCAAGCCCGGAGGCGATTCGCGGCTACGCTGAGTTCTCGAAGCGTACAAATACTCGCCTGACCTTCTTCATTAACGCTTCTTACACCGGTTTTAAGGAGCATGTGTCGTTGCTGCGTCCGCTGGTTCAGAGCGGTCAGATTCAGGTTGCGAACCACACCTACAGCCACGCCGACCTGACCACCCTGGATGCTGAGGGCGTGAAGGAAGAGCTGCAGCGTAACGAAGACGAGATTATGAGCATGTTCGGTGTCTCGTCGAAGCCGTACTTTCGCCCGCCGTATGGCCGCTATAACGATGCGGTTCTGAAGGCTGCCGGTGAGATTGGTTTTACCCGCCCGGTCATGTGGAACGGCACTACCGGTGATGAGGCGAAGACGAGTGCCCGCGTGATTTACATGCGCTGCATCCGCTACATGCTGCCGCAGCAGATTGTGCTGGGCCACCTGAACTACGAGACGATCATCCCGATCCTGGATAAGGTGAAGGGCCTGATTGATGACCGCGGCCTGACTGCGGTGACGATTCGTGACTACTACGGTGACGCATCCGAGGAAGAGATTAAGGCGGCGGCTCCTTCGCCGACCGCGACCCCGGAGGAGAACACCCCCTCCCCCGAGGCAACTACGGAGGCGCCGGCCCCTACCCAGGAGCCGACTACTGAGGCTCCGACTCAGGCGCCGACTACCCGCTATGAGGATGAGGCAGCGGCGACCCAGCAGGCTACGACTGCACCTGCGGCGGCACCCACTACGGCTCCGCCGGCTCGTGCGACCGCCGCACCTGCGGCTACGACTGCTCCCGCGGCTACTGCCACTACCGCACCGGCGGCTGCCCGCCGATAGGGCGCGTATTTCGCGTGTGCTAAGCCCCCTTGACCCGGTTCCTGTACGGACATTCCTGTACAGAAGATTCTGTACGAACCGGCGCGAGGGGGCTTTGCCGTACCCGACGGGAATAACGCTGGGGAATAACGCTGGGGAATAACGCTGGGAATAGCCGGGAATAAACACGGCAGCCGGGGCGTTAGGTGAGCATACAGGCGGCAACGTGCCGCATCCGAGTATGAGAGGAATAGATAACATGCGTATTGATATTTGGTCCGATATTGTGTGCCCCTTCTGCTACGTGGGCAAGCGTAACCTGGAGCAGGCGCTCGCCGAGTTTGAGCACCGTGACGAGGTTGAGGTGGTGTGGCATAGTTTTGAGCTGGACCCGTCGGCTACGGAGCATCCTGCCGGTTCTCTGCCTGAGATGATTGCCGGTAAGTATCAGATGTCGTTGGAGCAGGCGATTGCGAGCCAGGAGTCGTTGGCGGAGCGTGCCCGCGAGGTGGGTTTGGATTTCAATTGGCGTCAGGCGAGGTACGGTAACACGTTTGATGCGCACCGTGTGATTCATTATGCGGCGGAGCAGGGTTTGGCGTCGGCAGCGCAGGAGGCGTTTAAGCTGGCGTACTTTACGCAGGGCCGTTCGGTGCAGGATCACGAGTCAATTCTGGATATTGCTTCTGAGATTGGCCTGGATACCGCCGAGGTTGAGGCGGTGTTGAAGAGCGACCGTTACGCGGCGGATGTGCGTGCTGATGAGCAGTTGGCGCGCCAGCTGGGCATTAATGGTGTGCCGTTCTTCTTGATTGAGTCGAAGTGGGCGGTCAGTGGTGCGCAGCCTGCGAAGATGCTGGTGCAGGCGCTGCGTCAGGTGTGGGAGGAGACTCACCGTGTTGAGTTTTTGAACCCTCTGGCGGGCGCGGCTGGTGACGCTGCGGGTGACGGCGATGCGGAGGCGGGTCCGTCCTGCGATATGAACGGCAACTGCTCCTAGCGGCGGCCCTGGCGAGAGCTGCCCCGGCGGGGCGCTACTCCCCTAACGCCCCCGGCTCATGCAGCCCCAGATATGGCGAAGCCCTCTTGTGCCGGTTCTTGGCTAAACCGGTACAAGAGGGCTTTGGCGTGCCAGATTGGCGTTTCTTCCCTTGTCGGAATGTTTGGGGGCTCAATATTACCTGCGGATGGGGCCGTTTTCATTTACACTTGAGTGTGTGTTCTACGGTGAACACGCTTATCCACTCACTTTATAAAGGAATATTGTGTTGAAAATTCACACCGCGACCGCTGGTGTTCTTGCGGGTGCTCTTGCGGGTGCTCTGCTGCTGACTGGTTGCTCTTCGTCTGTTCGCGCTCCGAAGCCTGTGCCTTCTGCGTCATCGTCGACGTCTGTTTCTGCTAGCCCTTCGGTTTCAGCTACTCCTAGTTCTTCTCCGAGTGCGTCTGCGACTCCTTCGGAGTCTCCTACCCCGACGGTAACCCCGTCTCCGGTTCCGACGACTGAGGAGCCCGTGCAGGCACCGGCTACTGAGGCACCTTCCGCGGAGGCGCCGGCGGCTCCGGTTTCTGAGGCTCCCGCGCAGCAGGCACCGGTTCAGCAGGAGGCTCCTGCTCAGGTTGCTACGGAGGCGCCCGTCCAGCAGGCGCCCGCACAGGCACCGGCGGCTGAGGCTCCCGCTCAGCAAGCTCCCGCGCAGCCGGTGCAGCAGGCTCCTGCGCGGTCGAGTGTTTACTACGAAACATGCGCTGATGCTCGTGCGGCTGGTGCGGCGCCCCTGCATCGTGGTGAGCCGGGTTACCGCCCGGGTCTAGATAAAGACGGTGACGGCGTGGCGTGCGAGCCGAAGAAGAAGCACTAAGCTTCTACCCCCAGATATGGCGAAGCCCCCTCGTACTATTTCTAGTATGAGGGGGCTTCTTAGTTTTTAGCGCTTCCAGGGCATGTTATCCCAGAACTGTCCCATCTTAGATTTGGGAGGCGTGAGCTTGCTCCTGTGAGTCTTAGCTTCAGAAGCCTGCTCATTAGCTTCTTCGTCCGCAGTTACCTCAGGGCTTGATTGTTCCAGCTTGGCCTTGAGCTTGCTCTGCGGAGTTCGAAGACGTGACGGACGCTCCTCGGGTTCCTCGTCAACGTAGTACCCGTACTGCGTTGAGCTGAAGAGGTTTGATTCGCGGAATTCGTTAACCGGCACGAAGAACGGTTGAGGTTCCGCAGGTTCCTGGTGCTCAGACTCCTCGGCCTCAGACTCCTCAGCTTCAGGTTCCTCAGCTTCGATAGCCTCATCAACCTCGAAATCTGCAGACTCTTCTTCCTCTTCAGATTCCTCGTCCGAGAAATCCTCGTAGTAGCTTTCGTCGTACTCGTCAGCCTCGGTATCCAAGTCTTCTGAGTCTTCCAGCTCTTCAACCTCTACGTCTTCCGATTCTTCGATTTCTACATCTTCTGACTCGTAGTCTTCTGCAACTTCGGAATCAGAATCCCAGGTACCTTCATCCTGTTCTTCGGTAATACCCTCCTGCTGCTTGAAGACCTCGATAACCTCGTTCTTGATGGTTTCAAGGAGTGCGCACATATCCTCATACGACTTGTGCTGCACCATCTCAACGCCCATACGTACCGTGAGCTCTTCCGCAATTTTACGTTTGATATCACGGGCAGAGACTCCCCTCTCCAAACCATAATCGGTGGGTGCACCCACAGAGTTTAGGGTTCGAGCGAGAGCCAACGCCAAATCGCGGTTCGTCGAGATAGAGGTTCGGTCAAGAATCTGGTTGAGGTCATCTTCCGTGAGGTAACCGCCCTCATCCATGACCTCACCCAGGAGGTCATAAGTCAGCCAGGTTCGACGTAGTACATGGCGGCGTAGGTTGCCGATATGTCGAACTTCCTTCGACGGAGCAAAACGTGCAAAAGCAGCCGCGGGAAGAACCCTCATACCGATAAACTGCCAGACCTCAATAGATTCAGCTTCACCACGAATCATGTGCAGGTTCTTGTGCAGAGCTTTACCAATACGGTGAGAGTACTCGTACTTCCACTTATCCCGATCATCGGAAAAGGCCTTAAGGCTATCGAGTTCCTCATCTATGATTCTGCGAAGTTTCTCCAGAATCGTCATCGGAATCTCGTTTCCGCCAATACTAAGAATTTCTAGGTTGGTGTCGATTTCTCCACAATCCACATTGCGTAGCGGGACCCCAGAATTCTTCCATTTGTCTAGATCCATCTCCGCGAGAGCATCATCCAGGCGGTAGTAAAGATACTGTTCTTCCTGCTCAGCAGGCGCCTGAGTAGGCTCAGGGCTAATTTCCTGCTGCGCAGATTCCACGTTCTGCTGAACCATATCTACTTCCATCCCTTCTGCATGTATCCGGTAATACCGTCAATCTTGCTCTGCACGGAATTCCAATCCCTTTTCAGTCCATCAATAAGTTCTGGAATGGTCATTGAGAAATTTTCTTTAATAATTCTCTGAGCGACCATTTGAAACTCTTCGCAATTTCTTTCAGTGAGTTCTTTCTGAGATGCATACAAAGAAGTATCGTTCAGATGAGAAATATAGATTTCTCGCACAAGAGTTGCCAAGAAATCTCGAGAAATAGCGGGTTCTAGAATTTCGTAATCCTTTTCTTCCCCCCGTACCAAAGCCTTACATACCGGGTGTTTCGTATTTACAAATACTCGCACGCATCGTGAATACAACGCCTCTGGATTATTTGCCTTACACCTTACGACCCAGGGCGCATCTTTATCCCACTCTCGCACTCGAGAAAAATCAAGCTGCGAGAACGGCATACCGGCACCCTTAGCGCTCAAAGACAGGCTGTCCTCTTGCACAGCAATATAGGAGGTTTCATCGGTGTTATATCCATCGATATTTAGAGCACCCGCCACTAGAGCTGCTCGAAGTTTCAGTTCTCCCGCAACCTTACGCCCAGGAATCTTGGCGTTAACAACCGCGACAAATGATTCCGAATCGAGCTGAACATCTCGGCTCTCTTCAATGACGCTCCAGTGGGTCGGTCTACACTGAACCTCACAAATCAGTCGAGGCAGAGACTCCTCATTGCCCAGTACTCGACGGATTCCTTCAAGACGTACTTTGACGGTGATGGAGAGTTCCAAATCAGTATCGTAATCCCAGTTGGAGGGCAACTTATCCGGGTCAACAATTTCGCCGTTCTGAGTACGAATATCCCATTCACCCCATTCCACTTCATGCGGGAAAAGGGTGAGATGAGGATATGCCTTTACGCGCTTACCTGCCATAGCTATTAGCCCTCCACCTCAAAAATATAGGTCTTACCCTTACGCAACGTGATGACCACAGACCCCTGGTTCTCCTCGGAATCATCAGGGCCGTCCCACTGCACATAAACATGGCCCGCCCTTTGGGTGTCGTTAGCATCGGGGCCCCAGCCTTCGCTCCAAGAAGGCTCAAGATCGTGAGAGTCCGTGTACTCCAGAGTCCTCTCATCACCGGTTGCGATAGAGACCTTGATACCGATACGCTGACCAGCCTTCCAAGCACTACTGCAGGAGAAGCTAATGAAATACTGAACGTAATCAGGGTTCTGCGGGTGAACACCAGTCATTGCTGCAGACTCAATCGATACCGAGGCACGACGAACAACGCCACCAGGGCGCTTTTTGTTCTTACCTTCGTCCTCGTCTATCAACTCAGTATTGACACCGCCTCCGGTGGACATAATCGGATTGAATCGAGCAAGCTTCTGAGAAATCTTCGACAAGGAGCCCAGCGACCCGCTATCGCGCTTAGTGTCCTTCGACTCAAACAGGCTCTTCAAACTCTTAGTGATATTTGAAGCAGCATAAACAACAATGTTTTTGTGCTTAGCGTTTTCGAGAGAGCTCGGGTTCCATTCGTCATGGGCTGGAGGTTCAGCCTCTCGGAAGGCAACATCCGTTTCAAGGTCGGGTTTGAAAACGCCGTACCAGGTGGCCTTCGAGTCATCCAAGTCATTTACCTTTCGGTACTGGACAACCAATTCAGCCTCATTACGCATCAAACACACAGTGTTTTGCGGATAGATGGACCTTTCAGCAGTGCTATCGTATGCACCTAGCACAATTTTAAGGTACCCAATGTTATAGGAGTCCCTTGTGCGTTTAAAAATGTAGCCCTTATACCGGAAAACTCCATCAAACGATTCAAAGTCAATATTTTTATGCTCTGACATTTTTCGGACATCAATAAGAGCCGAGCACAGCTGCTCAATTCCCTTATATTCAGGCTTATTCTTAAGGTTCTGAATCAAGACAGGATTATTGTTAATCCTGATATCCATAGACCTATTTCCATCTTCAACATCCAATTTGGGCCAAAGATGGTACATCACGATATTTTGAATCTTTTCGTGGGAACGGTCAATAATTTGATCCGGCTCATCCGGAATCTTACCTTCATCATCTGATACTTCCATAAGCTCCGCAGGCTTTGCATCAACGATAAGAATTGACGTGCCAGTTTCTCCGTCATTAAAGTGACGAGAGAAAATTTCTTTACCCAGCAGACGAGCACGTTCTCCCGTCAACGGGAGAATGTTACCCGTTCCCTTAACTGTCGGCCCCTCATATCCCCACCAATGGCGACCGGTGTAGTTTCGGCCGTCATACGTATATTCTTTGCCGAGGGCAACAGCAATAAGTCGGTAATCAATCTCGCCAGTTTTGGTCTTAAAGGCAGACCAGTAAATAACGGACTGAGACTCGCTCATATTGAAAGCAGCCGTTTTACCGAAACCGTATGAGCCGCCGTTACCTTGACCCTTGTTATCGCTACCAAGGTTCATCGTGAGGTTAACGAAGTTCTGGCTCTCCCCTTCCTCAACGGCTTCGTCAGGGCGGTCCGGGCCATCAAGACCGACGGTGCCGCGGTCCCAGAACTCCAAGAAGTAGACGTCGCCGCGGTTAAAAGTCTGATCGAGACCGGTGTACTTACTGTGGATCTCGAAACCAGCTGCAAATACATCGTTCCGCAGAGTGTTCAGTACACCCTGGTTGGCATACCGAACCAAGCAGCCGAACTCCGGCATGCGCCCTTCAAGGCGTGCGTCCCACGAGTTCTGAGCCATCTCTCGGGTCACCAGAGCAAGCGGGCTCAGATTGGGCCGGCCCAGGGTACGCGAGGCACCTCGAGCAGATATTGAACCAGTATTTTTAGGAAGGGGGAACCAGTTAAGGGTCATGGTGTTAACTCCTAGTCTGCAATATGCTGCGACTCTTTAGAGCACTAGTACATACTGTTAAGAACTCTGGGGTGGCATCAAATCGCCACCCCAGAGCATATTTACCTCAGTTATAGGTTATAAAATTTACTTGGAATCAGCCGTCGTAGTCACCTTCATCATCATCATCCAAATCAAGGAAAGAGTTATCTTCTTCCTGCTCTTCCTCATCAGGTTCAGGATCGTTAGTCTCGACTGCGACGAAGTGACCATCTCCAGAACCAGCTACCTGCGGCAGTAGAACGGCATGCAACACGACAGGAGCAGTAGCGTCCAAATCTCGACGGGTAGCCCTGCCCTCAGAAGGAGATTGAGGGTTCACTACATAGATAACCAGAAGCGGAGTATTTCCATTCAGATAACGAAGAGCGGGCCACTCCTTTTCCTTTACATTCTTAAATTTATCCGGGTCTTCCAAGATTCCTGCATCTGCAAGAATCTTGAGGTCCACAACCTCTGAACCAGCTACAGTAAGAGCACCCAAATCCGTAACCCCCGGCTCAGAGTTAATCTCTGCGCTACGGTTTGCCATACGAATATCAAGACCCGCAAAATTGCGCTGAATCATATTCTTCCTGGTACCGGAATAGATAATAACATTCCAGTCCTGATCAACATACTTGCCAATCCATTCAACCATTTTGCCCATAACAGTCTTATTATGCGAAGGATGAATCTCAAAATCTTTAAGGTACGTAAGAACGGTCTCTACAGGGACCCCCATAAAGAGGTAGCTTCCGTTATTCTTACCTCGCAGAGCCTCCTGACTACCAGAAATAGTGTTCACAAGCGACTCGAATACCT
This sequence comes from Rothia sp. HMSC061E04, assembly GCF_001813685.1. NCBI lineage: Bacteria > Bacillati > Actinomycetota > Actinomycetes > Micrococcales > Micrococcaceae > Rothia > Rothia sp. HMSC061E04. Next base: position 69,342 of record NZ_KV813705.1, read on the forward strand.
GAATATTGTGGTTCAGGACTTCGGTATTCTTCTCGTCAAAACGAGTCAGCTGATGCAACTTACCAGTGAAATCAAGATTGAAAACCTTTGCGTGGCGCATCTTGTTCGGAGCGGTCACCTGCAAAACACCAGGGTGGGTACGAATCTTCACTCCAACGGTTTTAGGAGAGTTACCCTTTCTGCGAATCTCTTCACGAATCTCTTCTTCCACACCGGCAAGGTGGCGGTAGTATGACTGGATACCACCGGTAGTCCACAAACGAATGAGATCTTCATACATAGGACGGAAACCAAACCAACGGCCCATCTGGAGAAGAGTATCGTAGGTCTTGCTCGTCCTGATGTAGTAGGAGCTAATGAGTCCTTCAAGAGTCAAACCACGGGCGAGAGTATTACCGCCGACAACAACATAGGTGGCTGGTGAATCTGCGATGTACTCCAAGCGTTCTTCCGAAGACCCGTTCTCCACAATGCACTTAGTCTCACAGATAGTCTCGTATACGGCAGGCTTCAGCTCATCCCATTCAGGGTAAACCGCTTCGGGGCGGACAGCCCGCATGCGAGCAACCTCGCGCTCGTACAGACCCTGCATGGCGTCGTTAATCTCAGACTGATCGTAGTTTTCTTGAAGCTCAGAGATGTAGTCCTTGATAATCTCATATGCCTCAAAATGTGTCTCTACCCTCTGGGAGAAGTGAATCAGCATCGAGCTGTGCTGCTTCTTCTGAGCACGACGACGGCGAAGAGCCGTGGCAATCATAAACCACAGCACTGCATTTTCAAGGCTAGGTACCATCTTAGGTGCATACACTGCACCTTCCTTTGCTTCCTTAGCGGTCGGCGGACGTAGAACCTTTGCATCATCCTCAGAAATAGGGCGCACCGCGTCGATATCCAGACCGTCATCAAGTGTACCGTCTGCATTTTCACTAGCCCAGAATGGGGTGCCGAAAATATGCGAAGCACCGATGTATCCCTTTGGCTGCTCTAGAGCATAAATAAAGTCAGAAGGGTACAGTCCGGGGTAACGCTCAATATCCTCACCTTCAGGGTTATCAGAATTACTAGACTTCACATGCTCGGTATAGCGCTCCTCATCATCAGGATTCATCAGCACGTTTGCAAACGGAGTTGCGGTATAAGCCACGTACGATCCCGTAGAGACCTGGTCCCAAATCTGACGGAGAAGACGATTAATACTCGAGTATTCTTCATTTTCCTTCGCAGTGTTGGGGGTTGCCTGGTCTGACTCATCATCAATGATAAGCACAGGCACATTATCCAGAAGACCTTTTTTGTTTGCTACCTCCAATTTATGCAGAAGGTTCTCCAAGCGACGAGGGTTCTTCTTCACAACGGCGAAGAAAACATCATTCTTATTTTTAAAACCCCATTGAATAGGTTTCCAAGAAATATCGCCGGTTACGTCAGTTAAAGCCTTGACACTCTTGTGCCCATCACAAGCAGACAGAACATCGTTATCCAAACGTTCCTGAGTCTGGCGACGAAGGTTGTTATACATGCCCGCCAAAACAATGACGAAACGGTAACCCTCATCAACTGCCTTGGCGATAACCGCCGAGAAGTTCGCAGTTTTACCAGACTGAACGTAGCCAACGACGAGTCCCTTACGCTTCAGATCTTTTACATTGGGATCTGCCAAAAATCCAACGACCTTATTGGATTCCCGGTGGATAGTCGAAGCACCTTCCTTGCCAATCTTAGCCTTGAGTTCCTCATGGAGGATAGACCAAATAGGGGTGTCAGGCTTGGTGGTATCATACCAAGATTCCTTCATTCCCTTAGCTTCTGTTGCTTGACGCTTCTGGATACTACGAAGTGCTTCCTCGTAGCTGGGAACGACCATCTCCTCCGTAACAACGCCTGAGTCAAGCAGCGCGTCAATTGCTAGGCGACATGCTTCTTCATACGAAATGTGCTCCCGGGCAGCAATGTCATAAATCCGCTGCTCCGGCTTGGAAATTTCCTCAGCCATTTTTCTCCTCATTGAAAACAGAAATGTGAGTGATTGCAGAAGCCGCTGATTGGCTTCCTCTGTGAGTTTAGCACTCGTTCTCACACGTCAGCGCAGGTTTTCGTCATTCCTAGCATTAATTTTTTTAAACGCGATTAGTAGGCCATACATCACACATAGCGCCCTATCTACCACATTCCGTCGCTGAATCCAGAATACGGGCTAAGCTGCTAAAATTAGTATTTTTATTTAAAATTTTCAGGTACACCTCAACACCCTGCGAGCACGCATAGGTACTTGATACTTTCTACACTCGGAGAACCTTATGGCTGAGAAGCACACATCACCCAAAACCTACAGAATGGGAGAGCTCTTCTGCGGACCCGGCGGCATTGCCCTGGGCGCACACAACGCCGCAGATAAGGTTCCGGGTGTCAAAATTGAGCATGCCTGGGCTAATGACTACGACCCCACGACTGCAGATACCTACCGCGAAAATACCCCCGGCGCTTCTGAAGAGACCGTGTACGTAGGTGACGTTCGCGAGCTCGACACCGACGCCCTACCCCCAATTGATGGTTTTGCATTCGGTTTTCCCTGCAACGACTTCAGCCTCGTAGGAAAAAAGAAGGGTCTAGACGGTACCTACGGTCCCCTCTACACCTACGGAATCAACGTGCTCAAGAGCCATAAGCCTGAATGGTTTGTGGCAGAAAACGTGGGTGGTCTTTCTGGCGCTAATGAGGGTCTTGCTTTCCCCTACATTCTGCGTGAAATGCAGCGTAAGGGGTACACCGTTGTCGCTCATAAATACCGCTTTGAGGAGTACGGTCTCCCCCAGGCTCGACACCGAATCATTATCGTAGGCCTACATAATGACCTTATTGCCAGCGGCAAAGAATTCAAGGTTCCGAAACCCACCACTCCCGAACCTTCGATGATGCGCACCGCTAAGCAGGCGCTTACCGAGCCTCCCATCCCCGAGTGGGCAACCAACAATGAGCTCACTCGCCAGTCTGAGGTAGTGAAGCAACGCCTCGCCTACATCAAGCCCGGCAAGAACGCCTTCAACGCTACCGATATGCCTGAGGAACTGCGCCTCAATGTGCGTGGTGCTAAGCTCAGCCAGATTTATAAGCGCCTGGATCCCAATAAGCCCGCATACACCGTCACCGGATCCGGCGGCGGCGGAACGCACATCTACCATTGGGAAGAGCCCCGCGCCCTGACCAACCGCGAGCGCGCGCGCCTGCAGACGTTCCCTGACTGGTACAAGTTCATCGGCAACAAGGAGAACGTACGTCGCCAGATTGGTATGGCGGTTCCTCCGGACGGTGCGCAGGTCATATTCGAAGCTCTCTTCAAGACTCTCGAAGGTATTTCCTACGAAAGCATTGAACCGAATATTGATGTAGATAAGCGCATTCGTGAACTTGAGAAGAAAGAAGGCACTCTTTTCTAGGTAAAAGGAGGACGTATTCCCATGGAATTTTACTCGTCACTCATGGGCGACAACCTCGCTGAGCTTGTTCTCCAATCGCCGTATCCTAAGGATGATTGCGCCGGACATGAGCTGTGGGCGGTCACCGGGTATATCTCGCGGACTACCATTCTCAGCGCGCTATACCAGGCTGATTTCACCCCCGGACGGCGTTCCAAGGAAGCCGGTCATTGGGGTGAGATGAGTAAGTTTACCCCCACCTCCACCACGCCTAAGGTTCATCTTCTGATTGGCATGGCGCGAGACGGTGCGGTAAGCATTACGACTCACGAAATCCTTAAGGGATGGGTCAAAGCTAGTCACGGGTACCTGGATATTCGTTACCCGGATCCTCGCGTCTCTCCCCTGGTGCATACTAAGCTCTACGCTTGGGCACAGAACGGTTCCTTCGATATTGCCTACGCTGGCTCGGCTAACCTGTCAACGGACGGCCTGAATATCGGTCGCAACGCTTCGGAATGTCAGCAGGAGAACATTCTTGTGCCGGTGTCGGTGGAGTATGCGGAGAACTATATCGATACGCTTTTCGGTGCTTCGCTAAGCTGCACCGACCCTGTGGTTGATTCTCTCTTCACCTTCCCTGAAGCACCCTCCGACGTCCTGGCGAATAAGTCTCTGCCTCCGGTTCCTTCGCTCCCCGAACCTGAGACGGAACGTGAAGAACGGTTGAAGGATTTCTCCTCCATCAAGCTGTACCTGTACAGCCACGCAGGTAAGGGCTCTTCGTACAACTGCGGTTCCGGCATTAACTGGGGTCTGCGAGATATCCGAGCCAATAAGGATGAAGCCTACTTTGCGGTTCCCGCGAACATTGGGCAGTCCAACTTCTTCCCTGTGAAGAACACTCCCATTGTGGTGCACTGCGATGACGGTGAAGACCTCATTATGCGTGTTGCCAGCGGTTCCGACCGCTGCGGTAAGGATATGTCGACCATCCCGAACTCCGAGCTTGGCTCTTATATTCGTAAGCGCATGGGCCTCGACGAAGGCACCAAGGTCGGCATTCGCGAACTGCTCGATTACGGTCGAACCTACGTCACCATCACCCGCACCTCCGAGGGTAACTACTACCTGGATTTCTCGCCCGAGACAGCGGAACCTGATGAGTTTGCTCTGCAGACCCCCGAGATTGTCAACGAGTTTTCCCACGAGGACGACTAGCACCCCCGGCTCATGCAGCCCCAGACATAGCGAAGCCCCCTCGTACTATTTCTAGTACGAGGGGGCTTCGTCATATCAGCCTCGTTCTATCAGCTCAGTCGGTGAGGCTAGCGCGGCTGGTAGGCGCGGGCACGCTCAGCACGAGCACGGCGCGCCTCCGCATCCTGCAGGACCGGCACCAGCATACGCACCACCTGGCCCATGCCACGCACCACCAAATTCAGCCACAAACCCACAGACCACACCGCCGCCACACGCGGATGCCCCGTGCGCACCCACCGCACACCCAGAAAAGACAGCGAGTAATACAGCAAAAGCAGCAGCGACTCACGGAAGCGGTGCACCTGCCGAAGGAGAGGATTCTGAGGAAGCTTCATCATGCCTCCCAGTATACCCACCGGAACCCCTCGCCGGGGCTCCCCCGCACTACCCGTAATAGTCACGAATCGTCACCGTCTTCAACCCGCGCCGATCCAACAACGCCCGAATACGGTCCAGCTCAGACACCACACCCCGATAATTCAAATGCCCAATCACAATATGTTGAGCCAACGCATACTTCTCCGCATAGGCATACACCTCAGCCGAAGAAATATTAGACGAATCCGCCAACGACCCGTACCACAGAACCGGGCGCGTAAAACCACACGACGCCGCAGCCGCCAACACGCGCGCATCATAATACCCGTACGGCGGGCGGAAATACGGCTTCGAAGACACCCCAAAAAGCCGCATAATCTCCTCATCATTACGGGTCAACTCCTGAACAATCTGCTCATCCGTCAGGCTCGTCAACGCCGCATGACTATACGTATGGTTCGCAATCTGCAACTGACCACTCTTCACCAGCGGCAACAACAGGTCACGATGCTGCCTAAACGCCGGGTACTGACCGTTGATAAAGAAGGTGAGGCGCGTGCCGGTACGGCGAGAAAACTCCGCGTAGGCGCGTACCACCTCCGGGTCGGCGCCGTCATCGACCGTCCACGCAATGTACTTGCCCTCACCGGGCAGGCCGGTCTGCGGTCCAGTCCAGGCACGAGCTTCGGGAATCGGGTTCGACGACGTCGCAGTCGCAGAAGCGGTCTTAGATGCCGCGGCGGTCGGGGATGGGGTACCCGTTGCGGAGCCAGATGCGGAAGGGGTACCCGCCGAGCTTGCCGAAGGGGTCGAAGAAGGGCTCGCCGAGGCACTGCCCGACGGGGTGTTCGACGGGGTACAACCGGTGAGGCCAAGACCCAGCACGCCGAAGCTCACCGCGCCTAGACCAAAGGTACCAACGTGTTGTAAGAGTTCCCGTCGCCCCATGGAGGCGCGGGCAGAAGCACCCGCCGCCGCCGCCTGGTCAGCGGTGGGGTTGACGATAGCGGACTGACGAGTAGTGATAGGTGTTTCTGAGTGTGGAACAGTGTTCATATTACGAGTGTATGATGAGACCACTGTTAGCTATCGAAAAATTCAAAATATTACTTAATGATTAACAACGGCACTATTAAAGAACCTTTATACACGTTCAGTCCACTCACTCACCGAAGACCACGCTCAGTACACTAAGCTACCCGCACGCCAGGTAATCCAGGTACAGCTCCAGCTACAGCGCAAGGTACAGCTCTAGGTAAGCACAGCAAGACCCCTCCCCCAGAACGCATTCACAACGCGCACGGGAAAGGGGCCTCAATATATAAGTTCACACAATCGTACAACCAAGTACGCGGAGAGAAACCTACTCAGACTCCGAAGCTTCCGGCTGTTCCGACTTAGCGGATTCCAATGCATTCAGCGCCTCCAGAGCCGCAGCCTCCGCAGCCTCTTCGGCGTCCGCCTCAGCCACACGCTCAGCATCCGACTCAGCAGAAGTCACCACCGCCGGGTTCGTCAAAACCTTCACACCCATGCTGCGCAGCGCATCCGTGTTCGTGATCGTCTCGTCATTATCAATCAGGTACACCTTGTACCCGTCATTCCGCAGACGACGCATCAGCTCCAGGAGCATGCTCTGAGCGACCTCATCCACCGCGTACACGCGAGTCACATCCAGGGCTACCTTGGAACCCTCCATCGGGGCTTCCACAATCTCACGGATCACGCGCTCCACACCCGCAAAACGGATACGGCCCTGCAACTGAATCAGGCGCATAGACTCATCGCCCGAACCGATCTGGTAGTTCGCACGCAACGCCGAACGAGCCACCGTCGGCACGTTCATCACGTGCATGCCCATGTCATCAGAGAACTGCTCGAACAGCTCTACACCGCGCACACTGTTACCGTGACCGTCCAGGCGCGGCGAGAACGTCGCCACACCCAGCTGACCGGGCACAGCACCAATAATGCCGCCGCCCACGCCGCTCTTCGCCGGCACACCCACCTGGGTTGCCCAGTCACCCGCAGCGTTATACATGCCGCACGTGAACATGACGCTCAGCACCTGACGCACCACAGTCTTAGGAACCACCTGCTCACCCGTCACCGGATGCACACCATAGTTCGCCAAAGTCGCCGCCATCAACGCCAGATCCTTAACCGTCACCATCAGCGAGCACTGGCGGGTATAACCCTGCACCGCCACAGTCGGGTCACCGGTCAGGATGCCGTGGCCGCGCAGCATGTGTGCAATCGCGTAGTTGCGGTGCGCGTGCTCCAGCTCAGACTCGTACACGCGCTCATTCACCGACAGGCGACGGCCCGCAAACGCAGACAGACCAGAAATGACGCGCTCCATGCGCTCGCCCTGAGTCGCACCGGGAGGACCAACCAGCGAATGGGTGGTAATCGCGCCCGCGTTAATCATCGGGTTCAGCGGCTTACCGGAGCCGTCCTCCAGGGACAGCTCGTTGAACGGCTCACCGGAAGGCTCCACGCCCACCTTCGCAAGCACGTCATCATAGCCGCGGTCCGCGAGCGCCAGGGCGTACACGAACGGCTTAGAAATCGACTGGATCGTGAACTCCACATCGGAGTCACCGGCGGCGTACTGCTCACCATCAACCATGGCGATAGACGCGGCGAGCTTGTCCGGGTCCACGGCGGCAAGTTCCGGAATGTAGTTTGCCAGCTCACCGGAGGTATCAGAAGCGACCGACTCGAGGGTCTCGGTCAGGTAAGTGGCAATAGGTGAATGCATAGTGTTCCGTATCTGCTGCTAATCGTGGTTGTTCTCGTCAAAAATTCTAGGATGCGCCCGCCCACTGTTCCGTTTCAGCTATTCCGTTTCAGCTGGGCTGAGGCGCTCATCGTTGCAGGCTACCGCGGCTACCAAACTAAAGAGCCAGCCAGCGGGCCTGTCAAAGTGTGCGGGTGAGGAGCACCTTTTGCTCCCTAAAGAGTGTATCTTTTGCGTGTTGAAGCCACCAAATATAACGGTCACTACTCCCCCGCTATTTCAGGCTCTGGTACCTGTTCTGGCTTGCTATTTCTGCTCTATCTACCGCGGCGGGCAGAACCGCCGACGAAGCCCGGGCAAAACCTATAGGCAAAACCTACGCGAGCCAGCCTATGGGGCACAACCTACGGGTGGCGAATCGAAGCCGGCTCACGACCACCCAACTCGGCAGTCTCCAACTGGAACGTCGAATGCTCCACCGACACCTCAAAATGACCCGCCACGCACGAACGGATACGGTCCAAAATCGCCACCGCAGACCCGTCATGGAAGCACGAATCGGCAACCACCACGTGCGCGGTCACCACCGGCAGACCGGTCGCCACCATCGAAGCGTGCACATCGTGCACCTCCACAACGCCCTCAACTCGCAGCATGTGCTCACGCATCGCGTCCAGGTCCAGGCCGTCCGGGGTGAACTCCATGAGCACCGCAGTCGTCTGCCTCATCAGACGCGCCGCACGCGGCACAATCAGCGCCGCAATCAGCAGACCGGCAAGGGCATCCGCCTGATAGAAGCCCGTCAGCCAAATCACGATAGCCGCCACAATCACACCCAACGAACCCAGGGCGTCATTGAGCACCTCCAGGAACGCGGCACGCATATTGAAGTTCGCGTTCCTCGCCGTAGCCAGCACCGCAATACCAATAGCGTTCGCCACCAGGCCAACCACACCAAAGATCAGCAGCTCGGTGCCGGGCACCTCCGGCGGGGCAAACAGGCGATGCACGCCCTCCACCGCCGTGTAGATACCCACCGCCAGCAGCAGCACCGACTGCCCGAGGGCGGCAAGCACCTCAATGCGGCGAAAACCCCACGTGCGGCGGGACGTTACCGGGCGCGTCATCAGCGAAGCCGCCGTGAGCGCCACCAGCAGGCCGGAGGCATCCGCCAGCGCGTGCGCCGTATCAGTCAGCAGCGCGAGACTTCCCGTGACCAACGAACCGATCGCCTGCGCCAACACAATAACGACCGCCAAGCTAAACGCAATCAGCAGGCGCGGACGCATCGAGGCGGCGTCCTCCGGGCTCGGGGCATGCGAATGATGATGCCCGTGGTGGCCGTGGTGGCCGTGGTGGCCGTGGTGTGCGTGCGCTCCCATGCGCTTCTCCTCAACTATGAATGCGTTGTTGACTATCGAGAGTTATCGGCAGATAGCAAAATCGCCCGATTCACAAGAACCGGGCGAAAAGCTCCTCAACCGAGGAAAACGTGGAGATAAGGGGACTCGAACCCCTGACCCCCTGCATGCCATGCAGGTGCGCTACCAGCTGCGCCATATCCCCATATTCTGTTAGTGACCTCAACGAGGCAACATGAATATATTACACACACCACGGACAACGATGCAAACCCGCACACCCAAAACTCCAAAAAAGTTCCCGGCGGGTAAGCAAGAGGGGCGGACCCCGCGGCGCCGTACAGCGCCAGCAGAGCCCACCCCTCATCAGCTAAAAATCAAGCAGAAGCCTACGCCTCATCCTGAGCGGGAATGATGCGTGCAGCGTCTTCCTCAGTCTCACCCTCAATGTCGAAGGGAGCCTCGTTCTCAACGCCCAGCTCAATACGCGGAGCCTCAGCCCACAGACGATCCAGAGCGTAGAACTCGCGGTCCTCCTCATGCTGAACATGCACGACAATATCGCCGAAGTCCAGCAGAATCCAACGACCCGAGGAACGACCCTCACGGCGGACCGGCTTCAGGTCAGCCTGCTCACGCAGAGCGTCCTCAACCTCATCCGCAACAGCGTTCACGAGGCGCTCATTGTGGGCAGAAACCACCAGGAAGCCATCAATCAAACCCATCGCATCGGATGCATCCACAGCGAACAGGTTCGTTCCCTGCTTCTCCTCCGCAGCGCGGGCGGCAATGCGCAGAGCCTCAATCGAGGACTGTGCAGCAGTCATATTTTCCTTCCTTGCCGGCAGAACACCCACCGGCAGCACCCGCAACAGGGGTGCATTGTTCACGGCCTACTTAGGGCCAAAAATCATAATCAGACCAACAACGACCAGGGCGAGCAGCAGCACAATCCACAGCCACGTCAGGGAGGCCTTCTGCGCAGGCTGCAGAACCTCTTCAGCCTTCTCGACAGCGCTCTCAGAAGCAGACTTTTCCTCAGCTTCCTTCGACGCCTCAGCAGAGACAGCCGATGCAGACTTCGACTCAGCCGGCTCAGACTCTTCAACCTCAGAATCCTCTTCGGACTCTTCAGCAGTCTCCTCAACCAGTGCCTCTTCGGGATCCTGACGATCCACCATGCGCTGCAGCAGCTCCTCCACCTCATCCGGGCTCAGAGCAACAGTCGGGTCACCGTCCACTGAATCCACGGTGTCACCAGCGGAGGCGCTATCCAGCACGCTCAGGTCAAGACCCTGCGCGTTCACTGCGCTCACGCGGGTGGGCAGCTCGTCTGCAGACTCTTCAACCTCAGCAACCTCAACAGTCTCTTCCTCAACGGAAGCGACCTCGGTCTGCTCAGCCTCAATATCAGAGCTGTCCAGCTCCTCAACCTTCGGCTCATCGCGCACCAGGTACTGGTGCAGCTCGGGTTCCGGCTTCTCCTCCTTGACCACGGCAATGACCGGGATCGAAGAAGTCATCGGGTTATCCACCGCGGAGGGGCTGGTCGCATCCACACGGTTCTGCGCGATCTCTTCGGGACGCAGAACACGCAGGCTACTGGTCAGAGGAGCAGGCTCGTGCAGCTTCTCCTCATCGTTCGCCTCAGTGTCAATCTTGCCCTGAGCCGCCAGCGCCGCAAAACGACGCTGAACAGCCAGAACCTGCGGGTCAATAGCACCCGCATGAATCACGGATCCCATGTTCTCAACAGGCTTCGCGGGCTCACCGCGGCGGGCTGCACGCAGGTACTCGGCAACTTCTTCACGGTAGCGGGCAAGACGGCGCGGACCCATCACCTTAGTAGGCGGCGGCACCTCAATGCCGTCCTCGGTCACGTACGTCTCGTAGAGGTACGCTTCGTCCTCGCTATAGGGCTTCGAACCCGTAGCTTCACTCATGTGTTCCCTCATTATTCGTCGATTGGGGTGCCTGCCCAGACTCATCCTTCACGCGGGGTAAGCCGTCACGGTACGCCGTCAAGGCGTCCTTCTTGTACAGGCCGTACTTAGCAATGTACTGCACCACACCATCGGGCACCAGGTACCAGATGGGGGCGTCTGCAGCTGCGCGGCGACGAATATCAGTCGAAGAAATCGCCATCGCAGGAATCTTCAGGGTCGTAATATGACGACCCTCAGCCAGCGGCGGATCCAGATTGTGATCGGGGCGGGTCACACCCACAAAAGTCGCCAAATCCCACAGCTTATGGGCATTGCGCCAGGTCATAATCTGGCTAATCGCGTCCGCGCCGGTAATGAAGAACAGGTCAGCATCCGGGCGCAGGGCGCGCAGCTCGTTAAGCGTATCAAAGGTGTAGGTGGCGCCGCCACGGTCAATATCAATACGGCTCACCGTAAAACGCGGGTTCGACGCGGTCGCAATCACCGTCATCAGGTAGCGATGCTCAGCGTCGCTCACGTGCCGCTCCCCCACCTTCTGCCAGGGCTGACCGGTCGGAACGAACACGACCTCATCCAGGTCGAACACGGCGGCAACTTCACTAGCTGCCACCAGGTGTCCGTGGTGAATCGGGTCGAAGGTTCCACCCATCACACCCAGACGCACCCGACCGGGAGTGCGCGGGGGAATCGACTCGGTGCTCGGAGCACCAAAATCAAGGTGAACAGGCTGGTCAGTCACAAATGCCGTCCTTGCTGGGGACAGAGACCGCACCACGGCAGCTAAAAAGCCACCACAGGTGCGGATGCGGGCAGGTACACAGAAGGTACGCAACACCGAAAAAGGTGCCCGCGTACATTCCCCTCTATGCTACCTGCTTACGGTCAAAAACACCGAAATGACGGGGGTGAGCTAAGCCGCCAGTGGAATACCCAGCCAGCACGCCCGGCCACAGGCTCACCTGCGTGTTCCGACACGCACATCCGGCGCGAGCGGCAACCACAGGACCTACAAGAAAACACCGCGCACAAGAAGGCGCCGCGCACCGGAGCCAAACCCCGGTACGCGGCACCATCAACAACTAACGCCTAGATATTAGTCATCAATGTTCGGCATGTCGATATTCTCGTCGACCTTGCCTTCCTTCAACTTCTTGCGGTACTCAACTGACTCGGTCCACACGCCTGCAGCGCGCTCGGACTCCAGCTCGGCACGAGCCTCCGCCTTCGCATCCATACGCTCCTTGTACTCCACACGCTTCTGCGCACGAGTCGGGCGAATAATCTCTTCCAGACGAGCATCCGTACCACGCGGGGAGGACAGCAGCTCAGCGCCACCGACCATGGTCGGCTCCCAATCGAAGATCACCGAGTTGTCGTTCTCGCCAATCACCACGGCGTCACCGGCACGAGCACCAGCCTTGAACAGCTCATCCTCAACGCCCAGGCGCGCCAGGCGGTCCGCCAGGTAGCCGACAGCCTCATCATTATTGAAGTCAGTCTGCTGAATCCAACGCTCAGGCTTCTCACCAATCACGCGGAACAGCGGCTCAAGGTTACGCTCCTCGCGGCGAATAGTGAATTCCTGCTTCTTCTTACCGCGGAAGCCCTTCGGGCGAACCACAGGAGCCTCAACAACCACGCGCTCCGCTTCCTTCTCGGCAGCGGCACGAGCCACGCGGTCCTCCTCCACGAGCTTTGCCATCGCAAAGATCAGGGACTTCAGACCCTCATGGGAAGCAGTCGAAATCTCGAAGACTTTGAAGCCCATCTCCTCAAACTCGGGGCGAACAAACTCAGCCAGCTCACGAGCCTCAGGAACGTCAATCTTATTGAGCACCACAATCTGCGGACGCTCATGCAGCGGCACGGTTACACCCGCAGTCGGGTCAACCTCATAGTTCTGCAGCTCACCGCGGATCACCTCAAAGTCACTGATCGGGTCGCGGCCCGGCTCCAAAGTAGCGCAGTCAATCACGTGCACCAGAGCCGAAGAACGCTCCACATGGCGCAGGAAGCGGTGACCCAGACCGCGGCCCTCCGAAGCGCCCTCAATCAGACCGGGAACATCCGCGACGGTGTAGCGAACATCGCCCGCCTGCACCACGCCCAGGTTCGGGATCAAAGTGGTGAACGGGTAGTCAGCAATCTTCGGACGCGCCGCAGAAATCGCAGCAATCAACGAAGATTTACCCGCCGAGGGGTAACCCACCAGAGCCACATCCGCAATGGACTTGAGCTCCAGAACAATATCAGCCTCTTCACCGGGGGTGCCCAACAGAGCAAAACCGGGAGCCTTACGCTTAGCCGAAGCCAACGCAGCGTTACCCAGACCGCCCATACCGCCACGGGCAGCAACGTACTCGTCGCCCACACGCAGCAGGTCAGCCAAAACATTACCCTCGCGGTCCTTCACCACAGTACCCTGCGGCACGGTCAGAATCAGGTCCTCACCGTTAAAGCCGTGGTGCATATCGCCACGACCAATATCGCCATTCGGGGCGTGCTGGTGCGGGCTGTGGTGGTACTCCAGCAGGGTCGTGGTCTGGTTATCCACGCGCAGAATCACCGCGCCACCATTACCACCGTTACCGCCATTAGGGCCGCCCAGAGGCTTAAACTTTTCACGTCGCACGGAGACGCAGCCGTTACCTCCGCGACCGCCAGATACATGCAAGACCACGCGGTCCACGAATTCTGCCACGGGTTCTCCTTATCTTGGAAAATCTTCACTTCGCCACCGCACGGCACACACCAATCATGCTGCGGATGCGGTAGCAGGCGCGACCGGGTTGGGGTGCGCCTCATCGTGGAGCCCAGCACGGGCGTCCACGGCATTGGAGGTCATAGCGAGAGGGGGTAGACTAACGCCTACCCCCTCTGCCCTAGCGGTGAGTATTACTCAGCTGCTGCCAGGATGTTAACGACCTTGCGGCCCTTGCGGGTACCGAATTCGACGGTGCCTGCTGCCAGAGCGAACAGGGTGTCGTCGCCACCACGGCCAACGTTCAGGCCGGGGTGGAAGTGGGTGCCGCGCTGGCGAACGAGAATCTCGCCTGCGTTGACGGACTGGCCGCCGTAGCGCTTAACACCGAGGTACTGGGGGTTCGAGTCACGGCCGTTACGGGTGGAGCTTGCGCCCTTCTTGTGTGCCATTCTGTATTCCTACCTTAGGGTTGAATTCCGGTCGTTTCGATTACGCGTTGATAGCGGTAATCTTGACGGTGGTCAGCTCGGCGCGGAAGCCCTGACGCTTCTTGTAACCGGTCTTGTTCTTGTACTTCTGAATAACGATCTTCGGACCGCGCAGGTCCTCAACCTTCTCAGCAACAACCTTGGCGGAAGCCAGGGACTTTGCGTCAGCGGTGACCTTGTCACCGTCGACGAGCAGCAGCACGGGCAGCTCGATGGTGCTGCCGGGCTCGCCTGCAACACGGTCAAGGGTAACGAGGTCGCCTACGGAAACCTTCTCCTGGCGGCCGCCAGCGCGTACAATCGCGTATGCCACTATGGGACTCACTTTTCTCGACAACTTGCTTCTTGAATCTCACACGAATGAGCAGCCTGCGCTTTCATTGCTGTGCGCCCTCCCCCGCCAATCGAATGACCGCGAACAAGAAGGAACGGCCCGTGCGTTCCGGCGGGATTGCCCGCCGAAGCCAACACGCGAGGCTCACCGGTGGTGTCTCTCTCCCGCACGTTCCAAACTCAGCCGAATACTCGACCGCACCGAAGACGATGCGGGTGGGAGCGGTGTCTCCCGCTGGCCCTGCGTCGATAGGGCTTCACTGAGATAAACACCAGTCCTTAAGGATACGGCATGATCTACGCGCCGCGCAATAGATAATTTTGCGGAACGCCCAAAGTCGGCACGTGATGCTACTCAACCTGCGCGCGCACCGTATATAAACCGCGCACCGCTCGGTTGCATAAATAACGCTGAGGCAGCCGCAGGTAGGCAAGCGCGCATAGACAGTCGCGCATAGACAAGCCCCGGCGCAGTGGATCACTCCACCCCGCCGGGGCTTGATATACACACACCATCGGAATTCCGATGATCGGAAGCTAAAGACTAATCGTCCTTACCTTCACGCTTAATGTCGGCAGCAGCAACGCCAATGCCGAACAAGACAGGAGCCAAAGCGTCATCAGCCACCGGAGCCACATCCGCAACAGAAGCGGAAGCAACCACGGAACCCTCAGCACGCTCGGAAACGTCCACGGTCACGACCTGAGCACCGGCACCGGCGCTCGAAGCCGCACGGCGAGTGCGACGCTTACGCGGGGTCGAACCGGGCACCTGAGCCGCAGGCTTCTGAGCCTCCTCAACCGGAGCCTCAACCGCTGCGGGAGCTGCGCCCACCACACCGGTCACAGCCGGAGCACCAATCACGCCGGTCACAACCGTGCGAGACTCAGACTTCTCAACCTTATCAGCCTTCGCGGGTGCCTGCTCGGATGCCACGCTCTGCTCAGCTGCCTTCTCGGCGCGCTTCTCATCAGCGGCGCGACGAGCACGGCGGCGGGACGCACGCGGAGTCTCGCGAACATCCTCAATGCGCAGGTCCTCACGCTCAACACGCTTGGACGAACGACGCTCCTCCGAACGATCCTCACGGCCCGAACGGAATGACTCACCCTCAGTGCGGGCAAGACGGCCAGCCTTCTGAGAAGCACGAGCCTTCGCCTCGCCGGCGCGAATCGCCTCAAAACGATCCGAGGAGCGGCTAAAGCGCGGGTCAAGCTCCGGGTCAACGTGGTGCTCGTCCTCCAGCGCACCCGCGCCGGAATCCTCCACAGCGGCGATATCCGCATCGGTCAGCTCGCGGCGCTGGCGGTTACGAGAAGACTTCTTCTCGCCACGCTTGGACGAACGACGCTCCTCAGAACGGTCCTCCGAACGCTCCTGTTCAGAGTCCTTCGAGGAATCCTCAGCGGACTCCTCCTCCACGCGGTCGAACGCGCTCGCCAGCTGCTCCAGGGAGAAACCGCCCTGCTCACCAATCCAGTTGCCCTCGGTGACCTCAGCGACCTTGTCCTCACGCTGAGCAACCTCCGCGTGAGCCTGCTCGCTGGCAGCCTCAGCAATACCCTGAATCTCCTGCTCAAGCGAAAGCTCAGCGGTCTCCGCGCGGCGCGAACGCTTGCGGCGCTTACGCTTCTTGCGGGTCGAAGCGGTCTCCTCCGAAACGTCCTCGCTCTGAGCGGATGCGGCAGCCACCGCAGCCATAGCGTTACGGCGCTCAGCCTTCTTCGACTCCAGAGCATCCTGCTTCTGCTGGTCACGAGAATCCTCACGGGCAGCGGCACGGCTACGCTTACGGTCATTACGCTCATGGCGGTGGATGTAATCCGACGCACCACCGCTACGACCGCTCAACGGCTGATCGTGAACCACCAGGCCACGACCGGCACACTGCTCACAGGGCTCCGAGAAGACCTCAAGCAGACCGGTACCCAGGCGCTTACGGGTCATCTGAACCAGACCCAGCGAAGTCACCTCAGCCACCTGATGCTTGGTACGGTCACGACCCAGGCACTCAATCAGGCGACGCAGAACCAGGTCACGGTTCGACTCAAGCACCATGTCAATAAAGTCAATGACGATAATGCCGCCGATATCGCGCAGACGCAGCTGACGGACAATCTCCTCAGCAGCTTCCAGGTTGTTCTTGGTGACAGTCTCTTCAAGGTTGCCGCCGCTACCGGTGAACTTACCGGTGTTCACGTCCACCACAGTCATGGCTTCGGTACGGTCAATCACCAGCGAACCACCCGAAGGCAGGTACACCTTACGGTCCAGTGCCTTCGCCAGCTGCTCGTTAATGCGGTAGTGGTCGAAGAGGTCGTCAGCGGAATCCCACTGCTGCAGGCGGGAAACCAGGTCCGGCGCCACGTACGTCACGTACGCCTCGATGGAATCCCACGCATTCTCGCCCTGAACAATCATCGCGGTGAAGTCCTCGTTGAAGACGTCACGCACGGTCTTAATCATCAGGTCGGGCTCCTGGTAGAGCATCTCCGGAGCCAGCACCTTGCGGGAGTTAGCCTTCTCCTGAATCTCTTCCCACTGCGCACGCAGACGGTTAATGTCGTGGGTCAGTTCCTCCTCAGAAGCGCCCTCCGCCGCAGTACGAACGATTACGCCAGCACCCTCGGGCAGCTTGTCCTTCAGAATCTTCTTCAGGCGAGCACGCTCGGTGTCGGGCAGCTTGCGGGAAATACCGGTCATCGAACCACCCGGCACGTACACCAGGAAGCGACCGGGCAGAGAAACCTGGCTGGTCAGGCGGGCACCCTTGTGACCAATCGGGTCCTTGGTGACCTGCACCAGAACCGAATCGCCGGGCTTCAGGGCGTTCTCAATCTTGCGGGGCGCACCGTCCAGACCGGTGACATCCCAGTTGACCTCGCCCGCGTACAGCACAGCGTTGCGGCCACGTCCAATGTCAACGAACGCAGCTTCCATGGACGGCAGAACGTTCTGAACCTTACCCAGGTACACGTTGCCAATCAGGGAATCCTGCTGGGTCTTGGACACGAAGTGCTCAGCCAGCACGCCGTCCTCAAGCACACCAATCTGGATGCGGCCGTCCTTCTGACGAACCAGCATCTGACGGTCCACAGACTCGCGGCGAGCCAGGAACTCAGCCTCGGTCACGATGTGGCGGCGGCGGCCCAGGGAGCGGGACTCGCGGCGGCGTACACGCTTCGCTTCCAGGCGGGTAGAACCGCGCACACCGGTCACAGTGTTGGATGCGTGAGAGTCAGCCAGGCGCGGCGCACGCACCTTGGTGACGGTCTCAACCTCATCATCGACGCCGCCCTCAATCTCAATATCTTCGGTACCGCGGCGACGGCGACGGCGACGGTGGCTCGTCACCTCAGCCTCAGCGGCAGCCTCCTCGCGGCGGCGCTCCATGCGCTCCTTACGCTTCTGCTCCTCGGCAGCGGCGCGGCGTGCCTCACGCTCCAGTTTGGCGGCAACAGCGAGCTCACTCAGTTCCTCCGGCTCGGGAGCCATGAACAGCGGCATCGCACCCATGGGGGTACGCGAGCGCAGCTCCTGCAACTTTTCGCGCTGCAGGTCGCTAATGGTCTTTACGGGCTCAGCCGGTTCCTCAGGCTCCTCAGCAGACTCTTCTGCGGCGGGCGCCTCAGGTGCAGCTTCTTCGGTTGCGGATTCCTCAGCAACTGCAGCAGCCTCGGCGGGCTGCTCTGCGGCAGCCTCTTCAGCCTTCTGCTCAGTATCCTCAGCAACAGGAGCTTCAGCGGCAGCCTCGGTCTTCTTAGCTTCCTCAGCCTTTGCGGGGGTTACGACCTCAACCTTGGCGGTCTCTTCCTTCACCTCAACGGCAGACTCAGCAGCGGGCTCAGCAGACTCAGCGGCGGGGGCAACAACTTCCTCCACCTTCGCGGTCTTCTCGACAGTCTCGACCTTAGCAGTCTTCTCCACAACAGCCGGCTCAGCCGCCTTCTTCTCAGCAGCCTCAAACAGGCTATCGAGGGTAGAAGCAACCTCGGTCTCAGACGCAGCGGGAGCGGCAACCTTCGGTGCCGGCGCGTGCTTAGCCTTAGCGTTACGCAGGTTGGTCAGGCCAGCCGCAATCGCCTCATCCAGGGGAACCTCAGGAGCTTTCTCCTTCTTCGGGCGACCCGGACGGCGGCGCTCAGTACCCTGCTGGGCGTCAGAGCTCTCACGAACATTCTTACGCAGAGTTTCACGGGTCTCTGCAGAGGCGTTCTTCTCCTCCGCGAGGGCGTTCAGCGCCTCAAAAACCCCAAGTTCGACGTTCTTCTCGTCAGACATTAATCTTCTTTCGTTACACCCTGCTCCGCACCGCAAGGATTTTAACAGCGCGCATACAGCGCAAAGCCTAGTTGCTGTCACCGCGGCTCAAGCCTCACCCTACGGTGCGCGTTCATCGGCGCTACCGGGCACTATCTCGTTCAGTGCTTCTGCCGTAGGGGGCGAGCGGGCGGAACGCAGAGCGCGCCGCGACGGTCACAGCCACCTCGCTCTCGAGCACGGCACGCTCACACCCTTCCTGGGTGCTCTGCCGGTCTTCGGGTTTCTTCGCCGAGGCGGGCGGCCCGCGCGGTGCGACAGTTATGCTCCGCGGCTTATAGCCGGCGCTCTTCGGGTACTCTCCCTCGATGCGTTGGTGGGGATCTTTATGCGCGTGCGGGGCGCACAAGACACCGTGTTCCATTATACCCGGTAGAGGGTACCTCTAAGCCACCCCGGCGCCCTATCCGGGCATCGCTCCCCCACAGCCGGATACACGGGCACCTTGCAGCAGGCACATTGCCGCGGGCACGCTGCGGCGGACGCATTGCGGGTACAGCAAAGCCGGGCGTGCCACTACGCACCACCCGGCTTCAAAAAGTTCTTACGAGGAGGGGCTAGTCCAGACCTAGCTCCGCATCGCGCGCCTCACGAGCCTGCTGAGCAAGCTTCGGGTCGGTCGGCAGGTACTCCGGACCGGAACCGGTCGCAAACGGAACGCCCAGAATGAAAACAAACGGAGAAACCACCAGCAGAATCACCCACAGCAGCGAGAAGTGACCGGCGGTCAGCAACAGCAGGGCAGTCAGAAAAATAACGGCAGCAACGCCCATTGCGGCAATTCCGGCAGTCTTCACGGTTCTCCTCGAAGGGGTATCAAGAATCTAGTGTCCAGCAGAACGGCAGGCAGTCAACGCCGCAGGCAAAACCCGCGGACGGCTCCGGCTGACGCCGCTCAAGAATATACCTGACCATTATACGCACCCGCGCCGCCTCCCCGCTGACTTCACGGCTCGGGTCACCGGTGCCTCCCCCGCTACCCGGCACCCCAGCCCGGCGTATTCTACCCGGCACGATCAGCCCGGTGTATTCTGCGCAGCCTCACCCACCCGCAGACGCAACAACGCCCCGGCACCAACAAGTACCGGGGCGTTGAAAGTTCGGGGCATCAGCCCTCAACTGCTTAGCGCATCATATTCACAATGACCTCAAAGAAGCGGATCACAATAATGCCAAAAATCAGGATCAGCCACAGGCTAATCGCAAACCACGACCAGCCGCGAGCGCTCTCACGCATCGACTGCGACGCCGGAATAACACCCGCCGAAATATTGCGGACCGTAGTCTTCACAAACAGCGTGATAGTCATAACCCACACGATCATGCAGAACAGGCACAGGGCGTTAATCTGGAACGTCGTCTGGTACCACAGCCACATAATGAATGCGGTCGCCGCCGCCAAACCAATGTTCATGCACACCCAGAACCACTTCTTGAAGCGTGCACCCGCCATCATCGCCGCGCCAATAGTCACCACAATCGAGAAGCCCACCAGACCAATGAACGGGTTCGGGAAGCCGAAAGCTTCCGCCTGCGGAGTGCGCATCACCGTGCCGCAGCTGAGCAGGGCGTTGATATCGCAGACCGTGGAGTGACCGGCATCAATGTAAATCTGCAGGCGCTCGTACACCAGAATCGCTGAAGAAATGAGTGCGATCAGGCCGGCGCCAACCAGCCAGAATCCGAGCTGTCGGTCTGAGTAGCCGCCCGGGGTTCCCGCGTGCCCGTGCTGCGCTTCTTTTGCAGCGCGGGTGGGCTCGGTAGTACTCGATGCGGCGGTACTCATACGACTCCTTTTAGATAGTGTTTCACGGTGGTACTTACCGGCGCGGCATAGCCAGCACCCCGGAAGCAGTACCCCATTTATCCTAGCCTCTCACATTGTTAAATAGCACGCCATTAGCTTCTACATTTCCTATATGACGCCTCAAATCATGCAAATAGGCGTGTTTTTGTGACGTACCTTAAACACAGAAAACCCCGGGAGGCGCCCGCAACGTAGCGGCGGGCGGAACCTTCCGGGGCATGGTGCGCATGTTTTCTATGGCATTCGCCTCATCCACGCGTGGCGGCTCCCACGGCAACTACCGTGGAGCGCACAGACGGCACGTTAGGGCAACGGGTGGGTGTACGACTCGTCAAAGAACAGTTGCTCCAGCTCCACCGCGCGGCTAAAGAACTCGCGGGCACGCTGCGCATCCGACGGGCCCACACGGTCCAGTTCGCGGCGCAGGAAATCAACCAGCTCACGGAACTCCGGGTAGTCGTGCAGGGTAATCCACTCGTGGTGCACAAAAGAGTCGGGGCGCTTGGCGGGAGCCTTCGACGCCCAATCCAGGTACAGGCCCTCGCAAACCATCAGCACCGACAGGATCGCCGCGTAGCTGCCGCTTGCCGCCGCGTCGAGGAAGAGACGCTTGAAGCCGGTGGTCGCCTCTGTATCGGGTATGGATTCACGCTGATGCTCCGTCACGCCCAGAGTCTCAAAACAACGCAGGAAGTAGGTGTTCTCGTCACCGGCAATTTCACCAGCAAACTGCGCCAACCGCAAGCGCCCAGAGAGAGTGTCTGCATTGGCGATTGCGCCACCAATCAGGGCGAGGAAGGTGTCCAAGAAACGGTAGTCCTGCACAAGGTACCCCGCCATAACCTGCGGGGCAATCGTGCCGTCAAAAAGTTCAGTCACAAAGCGGTGATTCGTGGCAGAAAGCCAGGTATCAATGTTCTCCTGGCGCAACGTTTCAGTGAACGAATCAGTTCCATTCACATCAGCAAAGGACGCGGACATAAGAGTTGCCTTTCGAGATAATGCATACCGTCGCTGGTATGCGTATGTGTGCGGGTGTGTTGGCGCGGCCTCAGGCGTTGGGGCCGGCGCCTCAGCGAATATAGCACCGTGACGCCAAGGCGCGCCAGGTTTTGGGGCCAGGTGCCCACAAATTTTCGTTCTTTTCGATTTTTGGGTGGGGTTGGGTGAGTGAAAGCGGGTGATGCCGGTTAAATTCGAGCGATTGGGGTTAGGTGAGAGCCCATGGGAACGCGTGAGAAATCATGCGTTCGAGTGGGAGCATGAGGGCAGCGTATGAGGGCAGAATCAAAAAGGCGGGGCACAAAAAGCGGAGGCACGAAAAAGACGGGGCGCCACTCCCCCAGCCGGTAAAACCAGCTCAGCCAGTACAACCAGCCAAAGGGCGGCACCCCGCCTTCTCATCAATAACCTCAGTGGGCTTTATTCGTCTTCGGAGTCATCATCACCGAAGAAATCATCGGTGTACGAATCGCCCAGCGGCAGACCCAGCGAATCCTCCAGCGAAGAACCCGCAGCAGACTCGCCACCCAGCTCAGCCATGATGCCGTCAAGCAGCTCATCCGGCTCAGCAGAGGCAGCCGCAGCCGCCGCGGCAGCCAGAGTCGAAGCCGACGCCGCACCCGCAGAACCCGCATAAGCACCCTCGGCGGGCAGCTCATCCGGCAGTTCCTCAGCCTCAGCGCCGGGGGTCTTCGCCTCCTCATGCGCAGCCAGCAGGGTACGCGCCTCACCTATGACAGTAATCGAACCGGTAATCAGCACACCCGCCGACTCCTGCTCAAAGAGGGCGTTCTCCATGGCGGTGGCAATCGCCTCGTCCAGGTGCTCAAACACCTCAATCGAGTCTTCGTCCAGACCCGCATCCAGCGCCAGCTCGTGCAGACGCTCCGGCGCAATCGCACGCGGCGAATCCGACGCGGCCAGGTACAGGCGGAACGTGCTGTCAGAAGCGTCAACGTACTCTTCGCGCATGGTCTCAAACATGCCCAGAGCATCCTTCTCGCCCAAAATACCGACCACAGAATGCAGGTGCGACAGCTTGAACGCCTCAGTCAGCGCAGCCGCAGACGCACGCACACCGTGCGGGTTGTGGCCCGCATCCAGGATGGTCAGCGGCTCGGTGCGCACAACCTCCAGACGGCCCGGCGAGCGCACCGTCTCAAACGCGGTACGCACCACGTCCTCGGGCAGCTGACGCTGACCGCCGAAGAACGCCTCCACGGCGGCGAGAGCCACCACGGCGTTCTGCGCCTGATGCGCACCGTGCAGGGACAGCGGCACATCCGGGTACTCGCCCGCCAGGCCGCGCAGGGTCAGCAGCTGACCGCCGACCGCAAGCTCACGGGAGACAATGCCGAACTCCACGCCCTCGAAGGCGAAGGATGCTTCCTTCTCGCGGGCGGAGGCGAGCAGTACGTCCGCCGCTTCCGGGTCCTGTGCCGCAGAAACCAGGAAGCCACCGGGCTTGATAATGCCGGACTTTTCGGTCGCAATCTCGGCGAGGGTTTCGCCCAGCATGTCGGTGTGATCCAGACCGATCGGGGTGACCACGGAAACCACGCCGTCGGCAACGTTCGTGGAATCCCAGGTGCCGCCGATACCGACCTCGAGCACCACCACGTCCACCGGCTCGTCCGCGAAAATCGCGAAGGCAAGCACGGTAACGGACTCGAAGAAGGTCAGGGCGGGCTCGCCGCGGGAGGTCATCTCCGCGTCCACAATCTGCAGGTAGGGGGCGATTTCCTCCCAAATACGCACAAAGGTGGCGTCCGGTACGGGCGCGCCGTTAATGCAGATACGCTCGGTGACGCTTTCGAGATGCGGGCTGGTAAAGCGGCCCACGCGCAGGTCGTGGCCGAGCAGCAGCGCCTCAATCATACGGGCGGTGCTGGTCTTGCCGTTCGTGCCGGTGATGTGGATGACCGGCGCGGCACGGTGCACGTCGCCGAGGATTTCGACGGCGCGCGCCACAGCGTCCAGGCGCGGCGCCATCTTGTTTTCGGGCGCTCGCGCCAACAGTTCACCGTAGACCCGCTCCACGCCCTCGGGGTCGGGAATTGCGGGGTAATTCTTCTCGCTCATTGTTCTCCTCACTGGGATAGCCGGCCGGTGCCGGCAGGGGCCCGCCGTGTGGCGGGATAGACGACGGGCCGCCCCGCCCAATCAAGGGGGCGGGACGGCCGTACGGTTCAGGCGTTTTATGCCTTGGCTACGCTAATGCTCAGCTCGGCTGCTTCGCTCAGCTGCAGGGACACGGCGAGGGTTTCGCCGGTCACCAGCGCTTCGTTGGTGCGCAGAGCTGCCAGAGTTTCCTCCGGTGCCGCGATGCTCAGGTTGATGCGGTCCGCAACGTTCAGGTCGGCGTCCTTACGTGCCTGCTGAATAGCGCGGATGGTGTCGCGGGCGATACCCTCGGCAACCAGCTCGTCGGTCAGCTCAATGTTGAGGACCAGGAAGCCGCCGGGCAGAACCGCAGCCGCAGTGTGCTCAGCACCCTCAGCGTCAGCGGCAACCACGGTTGCCAGCTCGTATTCGCCCTCTTCCAGATCCAGGCCGCCGTCCAGAGCTGCCACGCCGACCAGGACGGTACCGTCCTCGGTCACGGCCCAGTCACCGGACTTGGATGCCTTAATAGCAACCTGCACCTGCTTGCCCAGGCGCGGACCTGCCGCACGCGCGTTGACCTTCAGCTGCTGGGAGATGCCGTAGTCGGCGGGGTCGACGGTGTCGGCGCTGACGAGCTCCACCTGGCGCAGGTTCAGCTCGTCCTCGACGATGTTCGCGAAGTACTCCGCGCCCTTCTCGCCGAAAGCGGTGCCCAGGGCAGCGAACTGCTCGGGTGCGATTGCCACGGTCATCTTCTGCAGCGGCTGGCGCACGCGAATCTTCTTTTCCTTGCGCAGTGCCGAACCGGCGGAGCAGACCTCACGCACGGTCTGCATGAGAGCCAGCAGGTCGGACTCGTCAGCGAAAGCGGATGCCTCGGGCCAGTCAGCCAGGTGCACGGAGCGTTCACCGGTGAGGCCGCGGTAGATTTCCTCGCTGCTGAGCGGCAGCAGGGACGCGGCGACCTTCGACACGGTCACCAGTGCGGTGTAGAGGGTGTCGAATGCGTCGGTGTCTTCGTTGAAGAAGCGCTCGCGGGAGCGACGCACGTACCAGTTGGTCAGTGCGTCGGCGTACTGGCGCAGGGATTCGCAGGCGTTCCAGATGTCGTAGGAGTCCATCGCTGCAGTGACCTGCTCGATGAGTTCGCGGGTCTTGCCGAGGATGAAGCGGTCCATCACGTGCTGCGAGTCGTACTTGAGCTTTGCGCTGTAGCCTTCGCCGTTGTTGGCGGCGTTAGCGTACAGGGCGAAGAAGTGGTAGACGTTCCACAGCGGCAGCATGACCTGGCGAACACCCTCGCGGATACCCTGCTCGGTCACGATCAGGTTGCCGCCGCGCAGGATCGGGGAGGACATCAGGAACCAGCGCATCGCGTCGGAGCCGTCGCGGTCGAGGACCTCGGAGACGTCCGGGTAGTTACGCAGGGACTTGGACATCTTCTGACCGTCCGAGCCAAGCACAATACCGTGGCTGATCACGTTCTTGAACGCGGGGCGGTCGAAGAGCGCGGTGGCCAGTACGTGCAGCACGTAGAACCAGCCGCGGGTCTGACCGATGTACTCGACGATGAAGTCTGCCGGGTAGTGGTTCTCGAACCATTCCTGGTTCTCGAAGGGGTAGTGCACCTGTGCGTAGGGCATGGAGCCGGAGTCGAACCAGACGTCGAGCACGTCTTCCACACGGCGCATGGTGGACTTGCCGGTCGGGTCGTCCGGGTTCGGGCGGGTCAGCTCGTCAATGTACGGGCGGTGCAGGTCGGGTTCGCCGTCCTTGTTCAGGGGCAGGCAGCCGAAGTCTGCCTTGAGCTCTTCGAGGGAGCCGTACACGTCCATGCGCGGGTAGTTCGGGTCGTCCGAAACCCACACGGGGATCGGGGAGCCCCAGAAGCGGTTACGGGAGATGGACCAGTCGCGTGCGTTCTCAACCCACTTGCCGAACTGGCCGTACTTCACGTTTTCCGGGATCCAGTTGATCTGCTTGTTCAGCTCGTACATGCGGTCCTTGAAGTCGGTGACCTTCACGTACCAGGAGGTGATTGCACGGTAGATGAGCGGGGTGCGGCAGCGCCAGCAGTGCGGGTAGGAGTGCACGTAGGACTTCTCGCGGATCAGCACATCGTCTGCCTTGAGGGCGTTGATGATGGTGCGGTTCGCGTCGAATGCCTGCACGCCTGAAATCTCAGCCAGGGCGGTGGAGCCGGAGGCGGTGGGCTCGGCGAAGAGGTTCAGGAACTTTGCGCCTTCGTCGAGGGAGAGAATCACGGGGATGCCGTAGCCTTCACAGACCTTCTGGTCGTCTTCACCGTAGGCAGGTGCCTGGTGGACGATGCCGGTACCGTCACCGGTGGTGACGTAGTCGGCGACGAGAATCTGCCAGGAGGTTTCTGTGCCCCACTTTTCGGTGTCTGCGAAGTAGTCCCACAGCGGGGTGTAGCGCACGTGCTCGAGCTGGGAGCCGGTGTAGCGTGCGGTGACGGCTACGGCTGCGTCCTTTTCGGGCTGGTCGCCTTCGTAGCCGAGGTCCTTGGCGTAGGAGCCGAGCAGCTCGGAGGCAATCAGGAAGGAGCGGCCCTCAAACTTGCCCGCGCCGGGTACGACGGAGTATTCAATCTCGGGTCCGACTGCGAGCGCCTGGTTGGTGGGCAGGGTCCAGGGGGTGGTGGTCCATGCGAGTGCTTCGACGCCGTCGAGTTCTGCGGCGACCTTCTCGTCAGCACCGAGGGCGGTGTCTGCGGTGAGGCGGAATGCGACGGTGACGGTCTGGTCCTGGCGGTCCTTGTACACGTCGTCGTCCATGCGCAGCTCGTGGTTGGAGAGGGGAGTCTCATCCTTCCAGCAGTAGGGCAGCACGCGGAATCCCTGGTAGGTCAGGCCCTTGTCGTAGAGGCGCTTGAACGCCCAGATGACGGACTCCATGTACTCGACGTTCAGGGTCTTGTAGTCGTTTTCGAAGTCGACCCAGCGGGCCTGGCGGGTGACGTACTTTTCCCACTCGTTGGTGTACTTGAGCACGGATGCGCGGGCAGCGTCGTTGAAGTTGTCGATACCCATTTCGAGGATTTCGCGCTTGTCGGTCATGCCGAGCTGCTTCATTGCCTCGAGTTCTGCGGGCAGGCCGTGGGTGTCCCAGCCGAAGCGGCGTTCTACCTTGTGGCCGCGCTGAGTCTGGTAGCGTGCGACGAGGTCCTTGGCGTAGCCGGTGAGCAGGTGGCCGTAGTGGGGCAGGCCGTTAGCGAAGGGAGGGCCGTCGTAGAAGACGAATTCGTTTTCGCCGTTTTCGCCTGCGGGGCGGTTCTCAACGGATGCGGAGAAGGTGTTGTCCTTCTTCCAGTAGTCGAGGACTGCCTCTTCGAGTGCGGGGAACTTGGGCGATGCGGTGACGCCGCTTCCTGCGGCTTCGAAGGCGCTCGCCTTAGGGTAAACATGGGACATGTGTTTGTGCGCCCTTATCTGTTGTTCTCAACGCTGAGAGGTTGGGGCGACAGGGTACGTAGCACTCGTCGTCCGCACTGTTTCAGCGGGTGAGGATTGACATGACGGGTGCAAGGACGCCTGGGCATCGCTGACTTGCCCGGGTTGTGCCGGGGTCGGGATGCGGCGCGGTACCACCTTGCTTACTGATTTAACAGCTCAACGCACCGAACCCTCCCGGGGCTACGGGGTGCCGCGGTACATGTCCGCGATACCTAGCCACCGGAAGAGCGGCGCGTTGGGCGGGCATCAGTCGCTTATTACAGCTATATCGGGCTTAACCGTCCGGTTCTACTGGGACTACATCTCTTCCGCTAAGACACCCTCGCCGCAGCGATTGGCGGGTGCCCGCAGGTGCGGTCCGTTCTTCCGAATTGCTCGCCGGTGATGGCCGGGTCGTTGCAAACACTAATTAGTTTATGTGGCTTTTGTGTCTGTATGCAACCCCGCGGAGTGTGGGTTTGAATAGCACTTTTCCGATGCACCGATACTGGAGACACAAAACAGATTGGTTCTTCGTTCGGCGATATCTAGAGCGAGTAAGGGGAATAAGAGGTCTTGCACTACCCCGCACTCGGGCGTGTTTAAGGATGTATGTTTTTACATTCCTCAAGTATTGTTTTAAGTGGGTTTCGATTTTTTTGAGGGAGCCTGCGGGATTACTATCAGTACAACCACAAGATATGGGGTGAACACCGATGTAATTCCACTAGATATTCACCCCTACAAGTTTTCACCCCCTCAATATCCCGTGTGGGAACCGGTTTTCCTGGATGATTCAGCAATGCATAGCGAGTGAATAGAGTGCATATTCGGGGATTGCCGAGCGGGCTTCCCCTTGTTGAATCGGGTATTTCTCCTGGACTACTGAAAATCCCCTCGCATTCAGAAAGTTGAACCAACCCCCCCCTCTCCCCCATCTTTTACAAACACTGGGACGAGACTCTTTCGTTTTTCAGGCCATAAATATGACTGAAATCACTTAGCTCGACATGCACATACCCCCTTCACTGAGCAGTCGCCCCCATCAAATAGCTCCCCACCGACAGGGTGTACCCGCAATACTTTACAGTGATTGATATCTTGAGTACCCCATAGGCTCTCAGGGATTGCTAAGGTATCTTTTCGTGCATTTTGAACTCAAAATAGTCTAAAATGAATCGTGCAACACATCAATGATGATTCGATAGCATCTACCCTCTTCATCGGGGCGCGACCGCTTCTGCATCTAGTTCACCGTCTGCTACCACTACTTCATCAGTGAGCGCTTCAGCAAGTGCCAAGAGCAGCTCGTCCAGCGCGGCACGCGTACCCGTATCTGAGGATGCGCTTGTCGAAGGTTGGAAGAAGTACCCCGGTCCCCTGAAGCTGACCGGCGAGTACATGGGTGAGTACCAGCCCGCAACCGCTTCTTCCCCGGCGAAGAACGTACCCAAGCCCCTCAAGACCGTTCCGCACCGTGAGGAACCGACCTTCCAGGGTGCCTACGAGACGTTGCGCGCATACTACAGCGCCCAGATCACCGCACTCAAGGATGGACGCTACGCGGATCAGACGATTGAGCTGATCTACCCGGCTGATAAGCGCGCTATTGAAGAGGTCAAGGCAGTCAAGGAACTGTACGAGAAGAACGGCTGGTACATGGAGTTCACCTGCAGCATTATCATGCAGGATACGGAGCCTCGAACCGCATTAAAGAACGGTGACGGTTACGTAGAAATCATGATGGATGCCAAGTATTCTGCCACCGCCATTCATATGCCCGATGGCACCGAGCGCAAGGTACCGGAGATTACTCAGGTATCCATGCCGCACGTGATGCTCTACACCGAGGGTAAGTGGTGGCGAATTAGTAACCGCTATGCGGAGGAGCGTTTGAATGACGGCAAGGACTCTTCCTCCTCTTCTGGCTCCAGAGGTTCCAGCTCTGCCGGTTCTAGCGGTTCGCCGTCCTCGGGTCGCGGCTCCACTAAGGTCTAATTCCGGCAAGCTCTAATTCCACAGGTGTCTAATACCCACGGCCTACTACCCCCTCCCGAACCTCTCTCCCCTCCCCGGTCGAGAGTAAGGTCGAGAATAACCCCGTCTTATAATTCCAATCATCAATAACCCAAAGTCGTTGAGGTACAGTTACCCTGCACCTCACCGGCTTTGGGTTATTGTGCCTTAAAGACAATGTCCAGGGTTTTTTGACGAAGTTTTAAAACCAATCTTCTATAGTAAGAATTGGATAATTCATACCGCCGCAGTTCACGCTCCGGCACACCCGTATCCCGGTACCCCCTTTGTACCGCGCCCCATACAAAACGATGAGGCGGGTCCTTTCGTACGCATCACAGCGTTGTGAAGCGAGCTACCTCAATCAACCATTTTCAGGAGATACTATGTCCTTCCGGCCGAGTGCACACGCCAGCTTCTCTGCTAACGACCGAAACGGATTGACCCGCCGCACCGTTCTTTTTGGCAGTCTGACCGCCGGTACTTTGGCTCTAGCAGGATGCGCTTTCAACAAGGATATTCGCCCCACCGGTACCGGCGATACTTTCTCCGGCTCCCCGAGCTCCTCCGCTTCCCCCTCAGCTTCGGCTTCGGCATCCGCCTCTGCTTCGTCTTCGTCCTCGTCAAGCCATAACAGCGCGAAGATTATTCCGCCCACCGAGTTCTTGAAGGACTATAAGAAGTACATTGGCGACGTCAAGTACGAGTACAGGCCCGCCCTTGCGCACTATGTTGAGCCGACCGAAACTTCCCCCGCGAAGAACGTTCCGATTCCGGTCATTGATGCGGTGTCTCAGCGTACCGTCAGTCTCGAGGGCGCCTACAAGACCCTGGCTGCTTACCAGAGCGCGTACATTGCTGCGATGTACAACGGCGACCTGCAGTACCTCAAGGGTCTGGTTCACGGCGCTGACAGCGGCCTGGTCAACAACCTGAAGGCTATTGCTAAGCTCTACGCCGCGGGTGGTTGGACTAAGGACTACGAGAGCAAGCTGAGCATCCGTGACGATAAGGACGCGAAGGCTCTTGTCTCTACCGATTTGGCTGTTGTGGCGTTCCCCTGCCGGGATGTCGTCAAGGAATACACCATCTACCAGAAGGGCACGGGTGAGCCTCAGAAGGCAAGCACCCTGGACGTCGTGATCTACGTGGTGTACGCCGAGGGCAAGTGGTGCGTGACCAGCCGTGAGTACTTCGTGTCCCAGTACAGCGACCAATTCCGCAAGGTCTTTGAGGGTCCCTCCGCATCTTCTTCTGCAGGCAAGTCCGGTAGCTCTAGCTCTGGTAGTAACAACGACTTCAAGATCTAGGCTCTGAGAGCAACACCCCTGACGAAGCGGGGCGGGTATCAGTTGATACCCGCCCCGCTTTCGTATGTTTTTGTGCCGCCGCGCTACCGGCGCTACTGCGCCTGCGAGCGCCTCAGTCGCCCAACATCTAGCATTTGCACGCGCAGCAATAACAGCAGACACAGCAGCAGCCCCGCTCCTTGGCAACTAGGAAAACCAAGGTTGCGGGGCTGCGTAATACTATCTAGTGCACCGCCTCTAGGAGGTGGAACGCTCACGCAGACGCTCGTGAACCTCGCTCACAAAGCGGTTCTGATCATCGCGAGCATAATGCACGACCTCACCGATGACGGTAATAGCCGGCGCCTTAACCGATGCGCAATCTACCTGAGCGTTCTCAAGGGTCGTGACAGTCACGCGCTCCTTCTCAGAGAAACCGTTCTCAATGGTTGCCAGCGGCGTGTCAGCCTCAATCCCACGAGAGAGCAGAGACGCCACCGTATCGGGCAGGGTACGAACGCCCATCAGCAGCACCACGGTGCCCTGGGCACGCAGGGTCGCCTCAACCGCCGACACTTCGGTCTCGGACAGGCCGGAGTGACCAGAAATGACGGTGAAAATCGAGGATACCTTACGCAGGGTCACCGGAATCGCCGCACGCGCAGGAACCGCAATGGCGCTGGTAATGCCGGGGATAACCTCAGCCTCCAGGCCTGCGGCGATGCATGCATCCAGCTCTTCAGCGCCGCGACCGTACACGTACGGGTCGCCACCCTTCAAACGCACCACGGTCTTACCCGAAAGCGCGTAATCAATCATGAGCTGCTGAATGCGGGACTGCGGAACAGCGTGCTTGCCGGGAACCTTGCCCACATCAACAATGAGGGCGTTCGGCGCGTACTCACCATACTCCTGCGGGGCGAGGTGATCCAGAAGGACCACGTCCGCCTCACTCAGGGCACGTGCCGCACGCAGGGTCAGCAGGTCAGCGGCACCGGGGCCGCCCCCCACAATGTAGACCTTGCCGGGGTTCTCAGCAGGCTCGCCGGGCAGAAGAATGCCACGTTCCGTCACGCTATCGCCCAGGGTGTGACCGGGCGCCCCGCCCGCGAGAATTTCGTCAATAGTGGCGAACTCGCGGGGCGGGAACGGAGGAATCTTCGGGCACATACTACGCTGCCGGGACCGGGTTGAGGTCACTGGGCTTACCCACGGGAATCTTGGCACCGGTCAGCAGGACGGTGTTGGACTCGCCAGCTTCTGCCGCCGCAATTTCCTCGGGGGTTGCGGGGCGAATCTGCTCGCGCTCCAGCACGTACAGGTGCGAACCCTCGTCGCTGCCGTCGGGCTGGTTGATGAAGGCACGGAAGCGGCGCAGGCGGCGCTCGTCGCGCAGGGTTGCAGCCCACTCGTCCTCGTAGGAGTCAACGTGACGCTGCATATCGCGTTCCAAGTCCTCGCACACACCCAGGGAGTCCTCAATGAGGACGGACTGCAGGTGTGCCAGACCGTCGCCGTGCTCCTCATCCAGGTCCTCAAGCCAACGAGCGGTACGCTGCAGCTTGTCTGCGGTACGGATGTAGTACATCAGGTAGCGGTCAATGTAGCGGACGATGTCCTCGCTGGAGGCGTCCTTGACGAAGAGACGACCGTGAGCGGGGTTTGCACCACCGTTACCACCCAGGTACAGGTTCCAGCCGTTGGTGGTTGCAATCAGACCAACGTCCTTACCCTGTGCCTCAGCACATTCACGGTTACAACCGGAAACACCGAACTTGAACTTGTGCGGGGAGCGCAGACCGCGGTAACGGTTCTCGAGCTGGACTGCCATGCCGGTAGAGTCCTGAACACCGAAGCGGCACCAGGTCGAACCCATGCAGGACTTCACGTTACGCAGGGACTTACCGTATGCCTGACCGGACTCGAAGCCAGCATCCACCAGGCGTTCCCAAATGTAGGGCAGCTGCTCCAGGCGAGCACCGAACATACCGATACGCTGTGCACCGGTGATCTTCACGTACAGACCGAACTCTTCAGCGACCTCTGCGATGACACCCAGCTTCTTAGCGGGAATCTCACCTGCAGGAATACGCGGAACGACGGAGTAGGTACCGTTCTTCTGCATGTTTGCCAGCGCACGGTCGTTGGTCTCCTGAATACCACCGCGGCCTGCATCCAGGACGTAGGAGTTGCGGAAGGAGGAGAGAATCGACGCAACGGTCGGCTTACAGATAGCACAGCCGTCGCCACCGCGGCCGAAGCGTGCCAGCACGGAGTCGAAGTCATCCAGGCTGGTCAGGCGCACAGCCTCAGCCAGCTCAGCACGGGAGAAGTCGAAGTGCTCACACAGTGCCTTGGAGACGGCCAGACCCATCTTCTTCATCTGCTGTTCCAAAGTCTTCTGCAGCATCGGAACACAGGAACCACACTGGGTACCCGCGGTGGTGCAGGACTTCAGGGATGCAACATCGTGGTTGCCGTCAACGATTGCCTCGCGGACAGCACCGAAGCTGATGTTGTTGCAGGAACACAGGATTGCGTCGTCGGGCAGTTCGGTGTCGGGGATGCCGTCGCCGCCGCCAGCTGCGGTCAGGTAGACGTTCGGCTCAGCGGGCAGTTCGCGACCGAGCAGGGGCTTCAGGGAGTCGAAGGGAGCGGTGTCACCAACAAACACGCCACCCAGCAGGGTCTTTGCGTCGCCACTGGTCACAATCTTCTGGTACATACCGCGCGCGGGATCTGCGAACAGAACCTCGAGGCAACCCTCGGTGGTGCCGCGGCGGTCACCGAAGCCAGCAACCTGAACGCCGGAGAACTTCAGCTTGGTTGCAATGTCGAACTCTTCAACCTGAGCTTCTTCGTTGTCGTTGAGCAGGTTAGCTGCCACAGCGTCAGCCATAGCGTTAGCCGGTGCGACCAGACCCCAGGTGCGGCCCAGTACGCAGGCGACCTCACCGATAGCCCAAATGTGCTCGTCGGAGGAGTGGCATGCGTCGTTGACGAGAATACCGCCGCGCTCACCCAGTGCCAGGTCAGCGTCACGTGCCAGCTCGTCGTTGGGGCGAATACCGGCACCGAAGACCACCATGTCGGCGGGCAGGGTGCGGATTTCTGCATCCTCGGAGGGAGAATCTGCGATGGACACGGAGACGACGTTGCCGTCAGCATCCTTGTTGATGCCGGAGATGTACACGCCGGTCTCAATCTCAATGCCGGTTGCCTTGATCTGGGCGTTCACGGCGTAACCGCCGCCCTGGTCAACCTCAACGGAGAGCAGCCAGGGTGCCACGTCCAGGATGGTGGGCTCTGCGCCCAGGTCCTTCAGACCCTCAGCTGCTTCGAGGCCGAGCAGACCGCCACCGACGACAATACCGCGGGGTGCGCGGCCGAGGGTGTCCTGCAGGCGCTTGACCTCGGAGACCATGTTCTTCACGTCGTCAATGGTGCGGAAGACGTGTGCAGCGTCCGAGTTAAGAATGGGGATACGAACCGCGCGGGAACCGGTTGCGAATACCAGCACATCGTAGGGGTACTCGTTGCCCTCGGTGTCGGTGACGACGCGGCGGGTGCGGTCAAGCTTCTCTGCGTGGCAGTTGTTGACCAGGTTGATGTTCTCTGCATTCCACAGTTCGGGGTCACCGAGGGTCAGGTCCTTCTCGGTGTCCTTGAAAATCTTCTCGATAGCAACGCGGTCGTAGGGGATGTAGGGCTCATCGTTGAGGACGGTGATGGTGTCCGCTGCGCGACCGGCAGCTTCAGCGCCTTCGTGGTACGCGCGTACAAAACGCCACGCAGCGGGGCCTGCGCCGACAACGAGAATGTTGCGGGGAGTGTGCGACATGGATTTTCCTTCCTAGTTGTAATGCAGGTAGTTCATGGCACTTATCTACCCTCAGTGTGCGACTGGATCGTGCCCAGCATTGGAACTCCTAGTTTCCGTACCGTTGGGCTCGTACCTGATGCGTACCGAGTAGTTGGAGCGCCCGCTTCTTTAGAATGCATCTGAAAATTACGAAACATTTTTGTGTGGGATTATGTTGTTTTCTTCAGGCAGTCAAAAGGCGTTTTAAACTACGACTTTTATCGTACACTCTAGCGCGGGGTCGAAGCATCGAAAATCCGTATTTTTTGGGAAAATTTTCCAAAAAATCCGCGGAATACCGGGCTGAAATAGGGTATTCTTACCTTACCTGAAATTAAATTAGGTAAGGCTAATCTATAAAATTCAAGGTCGTCTTTTTAGGGTAAAAATAACCTTTAGCACCCTCCGCGCGCCCCATTTCCAAATGTGGGTTTCATAAGGTAAACTCCAAACAAAGAACACACGAACCGCTATTGTGTCCTGCACCCCGCGCGGCGCAGACCACCACTTCGAAAGGAAACCCCCATGGCTGAGAACTGGGTACGCATCTGCGCCGAATCTGACCTGGAAGAAAACTGGGGCGAAGTCGCCCTGGTCGACGGCTACCAGTACGCCATCTACAAGACCAAGCACGGCATCTACGCTAGCGACCACCTCGACCCGCACAGCCAGGCACTGGTCCTCGCACGCGGCATCGTCGGCGAGAAGAACGGCAACCCCACCATCACCTCCCCCCTCTACAAGGAGGTCTACGACCTGACCACCGGCGAGTGCGTCTCCGACCCCTCCTACTCCATCAAGGTCTACCCCGTAGAGGTCCGCGACGGCGACGTCTACCTCAAGACCGCCTAAGCACTCAGCCGTCTACGGCTCTCAAACACAGCAACACAAAAACCTCGGGAGAATCACCTCCCGAGGTTTTTTGTATGTGCTTTTAGAAGCCCCAAACTAAATTGGGCGAACAGCTAGGCGGCGTCCAGCTGCGCAATAGCCGCATCCATGCGGTCAATAAAGCACTCCGCCACCACGGCAGCAGAAGCACCACCCTGCGCGTTCACCAGCGGCGCGGCAACCTTCACCGGCACACCGGTCGACTCAGCATCACGGCGCATCTTACCGGAGAAGAAACCCTCCGCCAGCAGGTAGGTCGCAGCAAACTTAGGCTGATGCTCGGCAACGACCTCGTGGAACTTCGGATCAATCGCGGCAACGAAACCGTGATGCACCGGAACGTGCAACTCCTCAGCCAGCAGCTCAGCCGCACGGCTCATATCCGCGCGACCATCAGCACGAGAAGAACCCGCAGCACCCTGAACGACAGGGCCATCGCCGGGAGTCCAGCCAATTTCCTCCAGGCGGGCGCGGGTCAGTGCGGCAAGGCGCGCATCCGGGCCCAGAGACTCGCCAATACTAATACGCTCAATACCGCTATTGCGCGCGGCACGGCGCAAATCCACCTGAGTGTGGAAACCGGTCGACAGCAGAATCGGCACAATAACGCAGGACTCATCATTGGGTAGAGAGGCTGCGGCATCATCAACGCTGGGAGATTCCACATCCACATATGCGGCATGGATACGGTATTCCACGCCGTCGTTACGCTGCGCGAGCAGGAACTTGATCTGCTCACGAATCAGCGTAATAGCCTCGCGACCGGCGGCCGAGTCGGTGCCGTGCGAGGTTGCGATTACATTCAGAATAGTCATGTTTCCATTGTATGAAAGGAACACCCCGCTTCCCCACTCATGAACACGAGTGACGAAGCGGGGTGTTGCGCGAAAGCTAAATATTAGCTCTTGCGGCGGCGTGCCACAACCAGTGCGGTACCTGCAGCCAGGATGATAGCGCCAGCTGCTGCGGCGAACATAGCGCCGGATGCGCCAGTCTGTGCCAGCTTCGAGGAGGGGCTACCGGAGGTCGAGGAGCCACCTACGGAAGAACCACCACCGAGGGAGGAACCACCGTTAGAGGAACCGCCATTGGAGCCGCTCACACCCAAGTTGTCGGACGCGCCGGAATCAGCATCAGAACCGCCGTTGGAGCCGCCCTTGTGACCGGCAGTGTTCTGGTCGGCGGTGCTGCTCTCAGAAGCAGAAGCGCTCGCGGAAGCGGAAGCGCTCGAAGATGCCGACTCGCTCGCCGAAGCGGTCGCCGATGCGCTGCTGGAGCTGCTTGCGGAGCTCGATGCGCTCACAGAAGCAGACGCGCTAGCGGACTCGCTCGCCGAGGGGGTCACGGCGGGAACGCTCGGAACCGCGGTCGGGGATGCGCCCACCGATGCGCTCGGGGTTACAGAAGCGCTCGGTGCAACAGAAGGCACCACGGACGCGGTCGGCAGAGACGGCGAGGTGGGCTCCTCCGAAGGCACTGCGGTGGGTTCTGCGGTGACGCTGGGCTCAGCGGTTGCAGAAGGCTCCACGGTGGGTTCTGCAGTTGCGGAGGGCTCCACAGTCGGCTCTGCAGAAGGTTCTGCGGTCGCGGTGGGCTCTGCGGTAGCCGAGGGCGCCACAGTGGGTGCAACGGTCGGTTCTGCAGTTGCAGAGGGAACCTCGGTCGGAGCAACAGTCGGTTCTGCAGTCTTGGTGGGCTCTGCAGTCGGTGCCATGGTGGGAGCAACAGTCGGCTCAGCAGACTTAGAGGGCTCAGCGCTCGGCTCTGCAGTAGGAGCAACGGTCGGCTCGGGTGCCTTAGTCGGCTCAGCAGAGGGCGCCTCGGTCGGTGCAACAGTCGGCTCTGCAGGCTTGGTCGGCTCAGGTGCCGGGGTCTGTTCCGGTGCCGAGTTCGCTGCCAGACGGTTCAGCCACAGCTGATCCTCGTAGGTGTTCGGGTTCTCGAAGCTGGTCGGGTAGATAATATCGCCGTTGGGCAGTTCGAGAGCGTTGTAGCCGCCGCTCTTGTCGGTCTTGCGCATCGAGGAGAGAACCACCTCGTTCACCTTGTTCAGGGTGTCGTCCATGAACACCAGGCGGGAGCCGGAGGCGTCCACCACAACCACGTTGCCCGCGCGGGTCAGGAACATGGTGGCAACCTCGGTCTTCTCGAAGCCCTCAAGAGTTGCGGACTCGCGAACCACGCTGAAAGTGCCGTTCTCGTACTTGAGGATCTGCACCTTACCGCCGTACCAGTTGTTCCAACGGTAAATGTAGCCCTTGGGGCTGACCAGGGTCGAGGGCAGGGCGGTGGTGTACCCCTCGGGCGAGGAGTTCGGCACCAGGGACACGCCGTTGCTGCTCAGGTGCAGCAGGTGGCCCTTCTGGACTACGTTTTCGCCAGCCGCATCGTAGATGGAGGTCGACGGCGCGTACACGAAGCTGCCGTCGGGCAGCGGTGCGAGGGTCACGGTGTTGTTGGAGAACGCGTCGCCGTAGTACTCGTCGAGCGAGTATGCGTTCACAACCTGCGGGTCGATAGAGTCGGGTTTCGGCAGGGCCTGCGAGGTTGCCTTGCCGGATGCGTCAATGATGGTCAGCTTGCCACCGCCCTGACCGTCAATGCTGACGATGCCCCAGGTGTTGTTGGCGGGGTTGTAGCCGATTGCCTTGACGGTGGTGGTGCCGAGGTCTGCGTCGGAGTAGGTGCCGGAGGAGACGAGCTTGCCTTCGGCGGTCACGGTGTACAGCTCGGGCTTGTTGGTCTCGCTGCCGATGACGAGCATGCGGTTGCCGTCAGCATCCACCGCAAAAACGCCCTTGATTGCCTTCAGGACGCCGGTGTCGGTCATCTTCAGGTTGGAGCTGGTCAGCACGGTGTAGGTGGTGTCACCGCTGAAGCTCGGGGGTGCCACGTGCACGATGTGGTTCTGACCCAGACGTGCGGTGTTCTGGGGCTGGTTCACACCCGCGCCGGTGTTGTAGGACTCAGCGACGCTGTAGGCGCTCTTGGGGGTGTTAGCTGCGCTACCGTTGTAGGAGATGCTCAGCGGGTCGAGGCTGGCGCCTTCGTTGTAGAAGTCAGAGAAGGCGTGGTTACCGTCGGCGGTCAGGTTCGCGGAGATGCCGCTGATGCTGACCACGCCGTCCTTCTCGCTCTGCTTAGCGGTGCCGGTGCTCAGGGTCGCCATCTTGACTTCCATGGGGCCCTCGAACTTGCCGGAGGCGTAGTTCTTGGTGCGCACGGTCATGTAGAGGGAACCGGTGCCGTCAGCGAGGTTCAGTTCCACGCGGGGGTTGGAGAAGGTGAGGTTCAGGGCGCAACCGGTTTCGGGGTCCTGACCTTCGGCGCAGTGGCCGGTGAACCAGAGACGGCCGGCAGCCTGCAGGGTGACCTGCTTACCGTCTTCAGAGACGGTGGTGGAGGTCGGGGTGAAGGTGAACTGCTTTGCGGTTGCGTCCCAGGCTGCGCCGTCGGTCATTTCGCGGGGCATACCGTTGTAGGACAGGAAGGAGGCGCGCACGCCCCAGCCGAAGGATGCGCCAGCGGTTGCCTGGTCGCCTGCTGCGACGTTCTGGGCGGCAACGTTCTGGGCGGCGATATTAATGTTCTCGGCGAGAACGGGTGCCAGGGGCAGGGCAACAGCGCCAGCGACGGCGAGGGCGCAGGCTCCCTTGGAGAGGCGGGTGCCAGATGTGAAAA
This sequence comes from Rothia sp. HMSC061E04, assembly GCF_001813685.1. NCBI lineage: Bacteria > Bacillati > Actinomycetota > Actinomycetes > Micrococcales > Micrococcaceae > Rothia > Rothia sp. HMSC061E04. The sequence continues at coordinate 108,344 of NZ_KV813705.1, forward strand.
TTTTCATTGGTGTGTATCCATGCTATCGACATTGTTAGGACAGGCTTACTATATCGATAGTGTGAGCATTTCTCAACATCAGATTCCAAGAAACCATTTTGTGACAGCGCACGCGAAATATACCGCACCACCTGCACCAATACCCTCGCACGCCGACGACTACATTCCGCCAAGGTAGAGCACTGAGGCAGTGCCTACTCCCCTAGCTTCGCTTCCCCAGACTCTCTTCACCTAGTCTCGCTTCGAAGAGTTAAAACGCGACATACCCAGGGCACCAAGAATCAGACCGCCACCCAAAGTCACCAAAATCGGCAACAGAGGCGAGGACTTCTCAACCCCGCGAGTAATTTGCGCCTCCGTTGCCTTCACACCATTCGGCAATCCAGAATCAGTACGAACCTGAGAGGAAGAACCGTTCAGAATCGCGGCACGGCGAGACTGAGCCGCCGAATCGGTACCCGAGGGCAAATTAGACTCGGGGGTCACCACCTCAACAGGCTGCGCCTCCCCGGTGCGGTACCCCAGCGCCGAAGAAGACGCGGTGGCAGAGCTACCGGCAGCGCGCGGAACAGAAATCGTGGCGTCATTAGTACCCGGAGCCATGGCAGTATCAGCCTGAATACCGCGGGTCTTAGACCTGGAACCCGCAGCGGGTGCATTCACACCGGATGCGTCCGCAGTCTCAGAGGCAGACGCGGAAGATACAGCAACCGGCTTCTCCTCGTTCACATACGAAGAACCGGACGATGATCCACCGCCCTCAGAGGACGCCTGAGTCACCGTAAAACGCACCGTATTGAGCTGAAGGTTACCGTCACCGGCAGCATCAAAAGCCGCCACCAGGTATGTCCTACCAATCTGCAGGGACGCGCCGGGCACGCCAATCACCGCTTCAAAAGCGCCCGCAGAAATAGATTCCGGGCCAACGTGCACAATGGCGAGCGCGTCACCCACGGTGTTGCCATTGGAGTCGATTTCCATGACGATCAGGTCGTAACCCTTGTCATTCTGGGGGAAGTTCGTGGCACGGACTGTGACCGGCTTCGTATCATCCTGAGAGTCACCCTGCGAGTCCTGAATGGACAGGTGCGCCTTGCCCTTGCGCTGGTTCATCGGGTCGTACACGCTATTGTCTTCGGAGATAACGTACTGGCCAGAATCTTTGTTCTGCGGGTTGTCTACGGTACGGCGAACCGCGTCACCGTTCGCATCGGTGGATGACGTAGCGGTCGGCGAAGGCAGGTTTACCGCCTCGGGACTTGGGGTAACAGTTGCGTCAGCGGTTTCTGCTTCTTCACGCTCAATATCGACCGGAGGTTCGGTGGGCTTTGCTTTGCCGTTGCGCGGATCGACGGCCTGAGCTAGACGCTTCCCATCTTCTTTAACAAAAAATTCGTAGGAGATGTTGTTGATGCTATCGGTCAGAACGATGACGTACACAACTTCTTTTTCCTTGGCGAGGCTCATCAAGAGGCTATATTCGCCCCCATTCTCTCCCTCGGATACCCGCGGGTTCTCAACAATGGAACCGCCGTATTCACCAGTCACGGTGTAGAAGTCGATGTCTACCAGAATGTCTGTAACGCTCAGCTCTATAGGGAATCCGTTCCACCGCAGCAGAAAACCGCCCTCTTGAAGCTGCGCCTGCAAGGTGATATTGGATGCCGCGTTCCACTTCTGCGCCTTCTGTTCTGCGTTGTGGCCAACGCTTTTGGGCGCCGCCGAATATGTGGTGACGGGGGGTTCAGCCGCAATGGAGGGTACAACAAATCCGCATTGAAGTCCCGCAATCAAAAGGGTTGCGGTGCCAACACGGTACTTTATTGATTGAGTGCTCATGCGGTACGTCTTTTCATGGTGGAATTGATGCGTGCTAACGGCATGTCTTCGTATGCTCCTGGGAGCCTCCATGGATGTAAGGTCCCGGAAAGGTCATACCTCACTCCGCCTCGCAATTTCTGCCGGTGAAGACATAGCAGTAACGCGCACCTATTTATCGGTTATTTCAACCCTATCACGAATATTATGGTTCGTTCACGCGAAATTAGATGCTTTTGAACACCCTGAACGCGCAATTCACTCCCATAATCTGCAACTACAGATTATGGGAGTGAGAGATATCTCAAGGCGTATATAAGGCAGGAACAAACGACCTGCCCGTAGACGCCTCTCACAAGCGTGCCAAGGGCATTAAGAACGCAGGATACCCCTGCGGTGAGCCGTCCACACGGCGCCAACCACCAGTGTCAGACCAACGCCACGAATAGCCCAGAACACCCTACCATGCTGAGCACCCTCTTCGCTGGTAGGAGCCGCAACAGAAACCGTAGCATTCACACTGTCCTGGCGGTCAGCGTTCGTATTGGACTGCACCTGGGTGGTGGTCGAATTCACCACGGCAGAACGGGTATTGGCTTCCGAGTGGATGACGGGCGTGAAGCCTTTATTGCCATTACTGGAGGTGGCATCACTCGCGGGTCCCTGGGCGACCGTGCCGGAATTTGCGGCAGCCGCATTAGACGCCGGATCAGAACGCATCAGGAAGGCAGCGTACACCGAGCCGCTCTTCAGCAGAGAACCAGGCATGCCGATAGCCACACTGAACTCGCCGTCCACAATGCTGTCAGGACTGATGCGGGTGTACGAGATGGCCTCGCCCTCAACGTTGCCGTTCGCGTCAGATTCAAACACCATCAGGTCGTAACCGCCTTTGTAAGCGGGCAGGTGCTTGGCGCTAATGGTCACGGGCTTAGTTTCAGAGTCGGAGCGGACCTCAGCGTATTCAACGCTCAGCTTCGGGGGAGTCTGGCTGTCGCGGGATGCAGTGGTGCTGCCGGGAATTTCCTGAACCTTCTGCATATGAGGGGACTCATCGGAAGTTTCAGCAGGCGCAACCTCGGAGGAAATCTCCTGGTTTCCGTTCTGCTGGTTTAGTGTCTGTTCATTCTTCTTTTCTTCTTCGCGGATCTTCGCCAGAGCCTTCAACTCATCAGCGGTCAACTGGTGGTTGCCCTCATTCTGATCCGCATACACCTCATCAGAGTCATCCTCAACCGGGATAGTGTGCGGCACAAGGGATCCATCAGAAATCATGAATTCGCCGTAGCCTGCGTCGGTGGTCACCAGATCCATGATGTTCATGGAGTAATAGCCCTTTTGAGGCATCTGTGGCATGTCGAAGGTAACGAGCATTGAGCCGTCATCAGCCCGCGCAATATGCATAGCGGACGGCTCGTAGATGTCAGATACAATAATCGTGCCAGAGGTGCTGTAGTGCTGCAACACCAGATAGACCTTGGGCACATCGCCCACATAGTCACCCTTATAAAAGGGGTACAAGCTTAAGAGTTACCTGACCGTCCTTGATAGATTGCACGCGAAAGAGCATGAATGTGCTTCGGAAGTCGAGTGATAGTCATGTGTGCCATTTCGATCGATGTAGGCGCAAAGCGTGGAATAGGGGCGGCTCACCGCAAGCCGGTGTTTCTATCCAAGTATTTGCGCATCAGTATGTCGGTTACATCCTAGCCCAACACGGATATTGCACTTATTATTGCATTCATATACTAAAACTTTATGTTGCAGCAATTGCCGACATAAAAGGAATTTGAACAGTTTACTGAGATATAAATAACGTAAAATTCGAATACTATAATATATCCCCAATAGTGCATCAAAAAGAGATTTTACCCGGTTCCCGATTACAGCAGAACCCAACGCCCAGGCACACAAAAGATGTCCCACCGAACACGCACCCCATCAGGGCGCACTCAGCGGGATGCCTCTCACTCAGTAGGCCACCTATAGAGAGTCACCTACACGCCTCACAGCGCGCAGAGTGTGCTGAATACTATTCAGCACCCAGCTCCTCAACACCCTCAAGGCGACGATGATACACGTTCACCGCCACAGCACTACCCACAAAAACCACCGAACCCAGCAGGGCAATACTCAACGGCAACGTACCCTCCGGCAGCGGTCCGTTATCCTGAGCGCTCGCCTTCAGTTTCGAACCGACAGAACCATCGCGCGACCTCGAACTACGAGTATAGAAACTACCCGAACCGTCAATACCCCCATTCTTCTGCGGAGAAGCAACAGTCGCCATTTCAGACTCCGAAGACTGATAACCCAGCAGGTTCACCACAGTACGACTAGGCAATAGCGTTGCATAACCAGACATAATCATCGTCTCAGGAGCCTGCACAGAAGTATCAGCCACAGAGCTTCGAGCCTGCGCAGTAATCGCACGAGCAGAACGCTGAGCCTCAACAATATAGCCCAGGGCACCCTCCACCGACGGGATCTTAGCAACATAATCAGCAGCAAGATCAGCAGGCTCAGCAACCATAGAAGGCGCAGAAGAAGCCGACGGAGCCACACGACGACTCGCATCAGAAATTACCGGACCCACCGGGCGGGTGCTAGATTCTGCAGGCTTCGGAGTGTGATTCACCGGAACAGCACGCTGAATCACGCTCACACCAAAAGCGGTGGTCGCCGTCAGCTGCAGCTCCTCAGTGGAGTCACCGCCCACCACAACCACACGGTAGCGTTTGCCGGGGTTCAACGCGGTGCCGGGAACCTTCAAATCAGTGGAGAAAGCACCATCAGCAACCTGCTGAGGATTCACGTGAGTAGTAGCCAGAGGCGAACCCACAGCACCACCATCAGCAGGCATTTCAAAGACCATCACGTCATAACCCAGGCCACTCTCCGCCACATTCCTAGCACTGACGCTAATAGGCTGAACGTCAGCCGACCCGCGCAACTCCGCAGTAGAGATTTCCAGAGTTGCTTCACGAGTCTCAGCGGGGGCACGTCCATCAGGGCGGTTATGCACCAGCAAACGGTCCTCAGTCACCTCGGCATCGGATACCGCTTCGGAAGCACTCGCAGAAGTACTCTTCGACGGCGCAGCAGAGGGAGCCGGGGCAGCCGTAGGACGGGGGCTGTCCTTTGCGGCGCTCGGGGATGCGCTCGGGCTTGCGGACACCGCAGGGGCGGGGTTCGCCTCCACCTTTGTGGCGCGGGGAACGCCGGGGGAGGTGTCCGGGAAGAAAATGTTCTGGCGGCTAGCTATAATCTCGTCGACTGTTACACCATGCTCGGGCATAAACTCGACGGAGACAGTCTCGCCGTTGCTCAGATTCTCAATTTCCACCATGTACGGCTGCTCAACGTTGAGGCGCTGGTGGATGCTCAGCTCCATGTTGCCTTCTTCATTCTTTGAGGCAGTCAGCTGAGCTGCGGGTACGGTCATGGTCACCACGACGCCATCTTCAATGGAGATGACGGACAGGCGAACCTCCACCTGATCCAAAGAAGTTACACCGCCGACCTGCAGGAGAGTGTAGTCGCCAGTCTGAGCCAGCAGATCCAAGGTGATGCTGTGCTGAACGACGTCGGCGGCAACGGCGAGCGGAAGTTCAGGCTTTTCAGACTGCTGAGTCTGCGCATAAGCGGCGGATGCAAAGGTGCCGGGAGCCAGAGTTGCAGGCGCGAGGGCGCCCCCCAAACCGAGGGTTGCGGACGCTACTAGCGCCGCGCCGCGAGCAGTTCGCTGCGTGGAAAACATGGTCACCTATTTTCGTGAGTGAGTGTGATGAATCGTCGCATGACTCCTGCGCCCAAAAGATTGGAAGTAGGCGCAGTATAACGGTTCTCTAATATCGGTGACCGGAGGCGCTTCACAGCGTTTCCCAACCCCGTGTAAACGAGGCGACAAAGAGTTACAGTAATGTATGCAACATCACCATAAATTATAGGCATAATCCTAGATAAACGTAGGCTTAGCCTTAGGAAAAGTTAAAGATGAAGGGGCGCCCAAATCCTATGATTCGGGCGCCCCTTCATCTTCGTGTATATTTTGCCCGTCGGACAATAATTCGCGTGGTTTAGCAGCGAGAGCTGAACTGCATCCCAGTACGGCGACGACGGCTCAAGCGCATACCGGCAAGCAACGACATCGATCCAACAGCACTAATAACCAGCACATTGGAAGCGCCGGTAGCGGCAAGCTGCTCACGCTTCTGCTCAGAAACAGCCTTCTGAGAACCAGAGGCCTGTGCCTTCCGCTCGCCACTCTTCTGAGCCTCGACCTTCTGAGCGGACGCATCCTGAGCACCGGTATTCTGAACCGCAACCGAAGTATCATCCTCCTGCTCGGTAGCGCTCTCCCCCGCCTTCTGCTGATCTGCCGCAGAAGCGGTAGCCTCAGAAGACGCAGAGGCTTCGGGTGCAGCAGCCTCAGCAGACGCGGTCGCCTCAGGCGCATTAACCTCAGGGGCAGAGCTTTCAGACTCCGACACCTCGGGGGTTGCGAGCGCATTACCCACGCCATCGCGGTCCACCTTGAAGCCACCGTTCACGATGCGTACGGCGCCGTACGCATCTTCCGCTACAGCACTCACACGGTAGGTAGTGCCGGGCTTAAGAGCAGCACCGGGAATCTGCACATGTGCGGTGAAAGCACCAGTAGAATCAATTTCCGAGACATCAGCCGAAGCAATGACGCCACCGGTTGCTACACCATATTCATCCACGGCGCTCACCATCAGGTGCACCGTGCCGGCACCCTCAAAACCTTGACCACGCAGGGTCAAGGTCTTCTCAGAGTCAGTTTCGGGAACAACGGTTTCTTCCACGTACAGGAGGGCGGCCAACACGGGGTTAGCTGTGTTGTCCTGAGACTGTTCGGCAGAGGTGTCACGAACACGGTCAAAGCGAGTGTTGCGCGGCAGGCTGTAGCGGCGGCCGGGGTTATCCTCGGGCAGTACGTGATCGAACTGCTGCTGTGCAGTGTGCGCAGATACTACGCTCTCAGACTGTGCAGCCGGCTCAGGCTGAACCTTCTCCTCAAACTGCTTCTTCTCAAGCTGTACCTGCTCAGCCATAGCGCGTTCAGCGGTTGCAACCGGCGTGGAGGCGTGCTCTACATTCCAACCATTCATGAAAGGAACCTCAACTTCCTGGGCAGTGTAGCCATTAGCGGCAGACGGCGCGATTTCAACACTGAGCACATAGCGCAGGCCGTCCTGGGCTCGCTGTACTTTTTCAAGCCTGCGACCTTCCACTTCAATACCGTCCAGGAGGGTGCCGTTCATAACGTCGGCACGCGCAGGAGAGGTAGCCAGCAGGATGCGGTTACCCTGGGTATCAAGGGCGTACACGTAGGTCACGACTTCAAAAGCCTGAACCCCACCAAGACCGGTCACCTTGTAAACCACCAGATTCTTATCCTGCGGGATTTCCATCTGACCAGAGAGAATCTGGACACTCAGGGGCTCATCCTGAGTATCTGCAGGCAGTAGCTCCAGGGGTGCGGAGGAGTTGTAGGATACGTCCTCCGTCGCGTAGCCCTTGCCGGGATCAACGACAGCGGTCGCGACGACGTACTGCTGATTGGGGTCGAGGGTACCTGCGGGCAGGGTCAGCTGGGTGCTGAAGCGACCATCCTCCACATCGAGTTCGGGCACGAGGGTCATCGCTACGGCGGAGCCGCGACCCAGCGCATAGAGGGGGTACTGGCGGTATTCGCTCACGTAGACTGCCACACCGTAACGCTCAACAGCACCGCCGGTGAAGCCTTCACCACTGACGGTGATGCTCTGGGAGCGTGCGGGGTTAATGACAACGCCCTGCTCTACGTACACCTGCGGGGAATTCTGGGTAGCGACGTTTTCGATGGGGGTTGCGTTTACCGTGGAGGGAGGATTATCGGGCTCCACCGTAGTTGAGGAGGTGGGCCCACCAGGATTCTGCACCTGCCCATCTGCGTGCGCGGCACCAACACCGGTGACGGTCAGGACGGAAGCAGCAGTAGCGGCTGTTGCTCGGGTTTTTGAGTGAGCGGGTTCGGGCATAGAACACACCTTTTTCTGTGAGTGTGAACGATACCCTTCGGTTGATGCCACGGGTTGAAGACGCACGGGTGTTTCTTCGGATCGAGTGTTATAACGTACGGACTAGTTATAACATTCATGTAGTGGTGAAAGTTACCACGAAGGGAATCGCTCTATTTATCGATAATTCCACACTAACAATACTTTTCCATTTATTGCGGTAAATACGCTTTACCTTCCAAGTATTTTCTTGTGCAATAACCCACATAGCATACTTTTCACCTTTCAGAACGCCATCAAGAGCACTCAAAATACATAGACTAGGCAAAACTCTTCAACTCTACCTTGAAGGTCAAAGTTTTATTGCATGCATATGCAGCTTTAATGGATTTGAGATAAAAATATTCTGCACATCCATGCATTTAATTTATTTCTTTTAAGTGAAAAAATTGCAGGTCACAGCGCTTTTTTCCCGCACATTGATTAAAAGCGTGCGTACCAATAACCACGCACAAAATAACCCAGCAAAATGATTCCGCCACCCCAGCCCAGCACCCTCAGTAATAAACTCCCTATGAATCGGTAATACGAACGACTCTCTTGCCACGCGTATGGCCAGCCTTCAAATCGCGGTAGGCTGCACGGACATCCTCAATCGTGAACCCGTACACGCGATCCAGCCGAATTGACACTTTTCCCTCGGTAACCAGCTCGGCTAGGGCTTCAAAATCCCCGTGTTTCGAGTGGCGGGGGCCCGTAAACTGCGCTCCCCTAATCATGACCTTGGGCGAGGGAACGAGAGTTCCAATGTCTTTACCCTTCAGACCCAGCGAGAATGCCAAGCTGACGTAGTCGCCACCATAGCAGTCCAGGAACTTCGTCACGCGGCCCTCAGCAGCCTTGAGCACACGCTCCCTAACGCCCTCACCGTAGGCAACCGGAACAGCACCCAGTGACCTAACAAATTCGGCATTCGCAGCCCCCGCGATTCCGACGACCCGTGCGCCACGAGCCACCGCATACTGCACAGCGGTGGACCCAATTCCGCCCGAGGCTGCAGAAATGGCCACAGTATCGCCCGCGCCCACGCCAATATGGCGGAAGGCGCCTCCCACAGTCAAGGCCGCGACACCCATTGCAGCGGCATGGTCAAAATCAATAGAGGCGGGCTTAAGCGCAATATCACCGGTATTCACGCAAATTTCCGTAGCTAGAGACCCCCTCTTGGTACCCAGACCGGGGGCACTAACAATGGTTCCGAAGACCTCGTCACCCACATGGTAACCCGATACGCCGGGCCCCACCTCGAGCACCGTGCCGGAGAAATCACGCCCTACTCCACGAGGGAACTGCGATTTCTTTGATTCAAACCAACGGCGGGGGTTCCTGATTTTCATGACGCGCGAGAGCATCCTGAGCTGCGGAGCGCCCTCAAAGATCTTATAGTCCACAGGGTTCAGGCCGACCGCATGCACCGCAATCTTTACCTGCCCCTCTTCGGGGTTCTCCCCCGGTACGTTCGCGAGCTTCAGATTCTCCACGGGCCCAAAGCAGTCATACTGCACCGCCTGCACGCTCATCGTTTCTCGTTCCTTTATTCCCGATTCGGGACTCCAAAACTCACAGGCTCAGGAAACCCGCAACAAACAAATCTGCACCGGCTTGTCCAAGTATCGCGATTGTTACGTTCCGCAAAATACCGCCTAAACGCCCTCGCGGTCTCCTAGGAATATTTTATTCCCAAGGAGACCGCGAGGGCGTTTCATAAGACTCTATACGAAAGGATAAACCTTAGAGGCTGCGGCGGCGCAGGAGCATCAGTGCGGCACCAGCAATCAGAGCTGCGGCGCCAACGCCTGCAATACCTGTAACACCCTCAGCACCGGTGTTAGCCAGCTGCGGCTTCGAGGAAGCCGAAGAAGAGGTCGAAGTCGAACCCTTGGTGCCGGAGAAGCCTACGGTGTGGCCCTTGGAGCTAGAGGAGGTAGCAGCAGATGCGTTGCCAACCTTAGCCTTGGGTGCCTGAGAAGAAGGTACGCGGGTCTCGCTCACCACAACCGAGCCATCTTCGCGCATCTCAGCGGTGAAGACACTGGTGGTGCCGTCGCCATTATCGCGAACGGTGGTGTTGTCACCCTCGGTAGCTGCCGGCAGGGTGGGCGCCGGGTGGTCCGCATCGCTCACAACAGCAGTGGTTACTGCTACCTGGTGTACCAGACCATTGGGGTCGCTGGTTGCCACCATTGCGTAGGCGTAACCGGGCTGCAGGCGCTCGGACAGGATGCTGACCTTCGCACGGAAGGTACCCTCCATGATTTCAGAAGCAGGCACATCGTAGGTTGCCAGAGCCTCGCCGGTGATGTTGCCGTCAGCATCCAGGCGGTAGATGTTAATCTGAACGCCCTGAGCAACAGACTCGTGGGTGAAGCCGGAGCCGTTGAAGGTCAGAACGTTGTACTGGTCGTTCGGATCCAGGGAAGCATCCTCGGTGGTGAGGGTTGCGTTCTCGGGTGCCGCGGGAGCCTCGGGTGCAGGGCTCTCTTCCTTCGGAGCTTCCGGTGCCGGGGTTAAGGGAGCGGGAGTCTCATCCTCGGGCGCCGGGGTCACGGGGGCAGGAGTCTCATCCTCGGGGACCTCCGGTGTGGGGGTAGCGCTCTCAGTAACCTTGAAGGAGGAGATAGCTACGAGCCTCTGATCGGGCTGACCCTGCGGGTTGCTTACAGCAGCCAGTGCGTAGGATGCGCCTGCGGGCAGCTTGCTTGCCTCAACAGTGAAGGCGGTCTTGAAGGAGCCGTCCTGAATCTGGTCTGCAGACACGGAGACGGTTGCGATAGCCTCGCCGGTGACCTGCTTGTTTGCATCCAGTGCGTAGATGCTGACCTGAACGCCGGGGCCAACCTTCTCGCCGTAGAAGCCGGTAGCAACAACACTCACGGTGTTGAACTGTGCATCACCGGGGAAGTGAGCGTTCTCAATAACGACGGAGGGGTCAGCCTGCTTTGCCTCGGGGGCCGGGGTTGCCGGAGTGGTGGGCTCGGGGGTTGCCGGAGCAGTGGGGTCAGGAGTCTCTGCCTTGGGAGCCTCGGTAGCGTCTGCCTTAGGAGCTTCAGCCTTAGGAGCCTCGGTTGCCTCAGCCTTAGGAGCCTCAGTAGCTTCAGCCTTGGGTGCTTCGGTTGCCTCAGCCTTGGGTGCTTCGGTCTTAGGAGCCTCAGCCTTGGGGGTCTCGGTTGCATTGCCACCAGGCAGGGAAGAAGTCTGAGAAGATGCCTTCTGATCAACAACCTGCTGCTGCTGATTGGCGGGTGCTTCTGCCGCAAAGGTTGCCGGGATTGCTGCCACAGAACCAGCGGTAAAAGCTGCCGCAGCTGCGATCTTGTAAACGCGACGGGTAGTCTTCGACATTTTTCCTCGATCTCTGAATTATCGGTGGTGAACCTACGCGGTGCGCCTCCGTCTTTGGGGGGGGGGCGCAGATTCACATATGGGTGTGCTGCTAAAAGGCTAACACCCGACTCTGAGTCTTCTACCCTCTTTAAGCAAGAGTAATGAAATCGTTATAAAACCACCCCTCAAGTTGAGAGTTAACACAGACCAATTGTGGTGTTTTTCGGTCATGTACTGACATATGAACGCCGGTAACCCTACATTTTGATTGCATTTGAGGAAAATATGATACTTTCCATGGATAATTTCACCCCAGCTATTTCACCATGGTGAACCTTAAAGTCTCACGTACCACTTTATGGTTCCATCAAGTACTCCTTGACACCTCTCCCCCGCCCATTCCCACCCCACATGACACCCGGACCCAAGCTCCACACAAGCCACAGATCTCCCGGGCACACCAGCAAAAAGCCTCGCATCAGCGAACGCAAGAGCACAAAGCTTAGCCCTCCTTGCGAATCACCTTAAACTGGCTCGGCTGTGCCACCGGGCGAATCGTAATGCGGTCAAGGTTCACGTGGTGCGGAACGTTCAGAGCAAAAGTCACCGTCTGCGCAACATCCTCGGCAGTCAAAGGCTTCTCAACTCCGGCATAAACACGGTCAGCCGCCTCTTTAGAACCCAGACGGTTCAGGGAGAACTCTTCGGTGTGCACCATGCCCGGGCAAATCTCAATCACGCGCACATTATGCTCTGCCTCTTCCAGGCGCAACGCCTCCGTCAGGCCGCGAGCGCCGAACTTCGCCGCATTGTACCCGGCACCGCCCTCGTAGCCGTGTTCCGCGGCGGTAGAGGTCAGGTTCAGGATTGTGCCGTGACCGTTCAGTCGCAGCGCCTCCGCGAAGGCGCGCACCATGTGCAGAATGCCGAGCACGTTCATCTGGTACATCTTCAGGTAGTCGACCGTCTTACCCTCCGCAACCTTATCCACGCCAATAGCGCCACCGGCAATATTAACCAGGGCGTCAATGGTGCCCTGCTCCTCGAGAATCTGCTCGGCAACGAAGCGCACGGAATGCTCGTCAGTCACGTCGCAGGTCACCGGGTGTGCACCCGTCTCTGCGTAGAGGGTGTAGAGGCGGTCAGTGCGGCGAGCCAGAGCATAGACGGTCCAGCCGCTTGCCACCAGATGCTGTACGGTGGCTCGACCAATACCGCTGGATGCGCCGGTCACCACGGCAACTTTACCAACACCGGCGTTGGGCAGGAAAGGAGATGCGGGGATGTGGGTGTTCTCAGTCATACTTTAATCCTAGTAGAGTGATGCCCGCGGGTGCTCTGTTCGAACAGACTCGCGGGCATATATTTTGAAATTTTCGATAGTGAGATAGATGCCGGTACCACAACCGCCCGGCGCTCTGTCAGGCTACTACTTGCGGCGGCGAGGCAGACCCCAACGGCTCCTTCCGCCGTCACGGAAACCGAGGCGGTGCTCAAAATACACGGGCGAGCTACTACCGGTCCTGATGGTGTCCGGAGGAACCGTACCCTCACGCGCCGACAACAGGTAAAGAACCGCGGCGCCGGGCATGAACACAAGCAGGGGCAGCACGAACCGCATGCGCGCCTCGCCGTAGCCGCTGCGCACCGTCAAATGCCAGAGGCACAACGCCACCAGCGTCAGGTGCAGTATCAGCAGAACGGTTTCAGGCGTACCCAAACCAAAAATACTCAGAGAACTCATTGGCAGCTCCTCAAAGGTCGTGTATCTTCAGTCTACGCCGCACCCGCTTTGCTGAGAAGGATTCGGGGGCTGTTGATACTGCAGATTTTCGCGCCTACACTGCTGGTAATCGAGAGCGGCATATTAGGGGGCTCTCTCCCCATTTCCGTTTTTCACTGAGCTCACCGCTGAATCGCCGATTACTCCTCATATTGGGAACCTCCACATGACAGCAATACCGCACCAGCGCATCACCGCGCTACACGAGCAGCGCCAAGCGCTCCAACAGAGGGCGCACGGCATCCGTGCCGCCACCGGAACCCCCTACAGTTCTGAGGTTCACCTGCTGCTCGGGCAGAGCTACCTCGACCCCGCCAGCTGGCAGGAACTCACCTCCTCCAGCGGGGTACGCGCCGCAGCACGCAAGGCACAATTTGCGCGCCGGTACCGGCACCTCCTGGCGCGTCTAGAAGCCGCCATTGAGCAGTACGAACAGGCAAGCACAGCGCAAAATTCCCCTGGAGCTGAGAGAATGCCGTGAATATGAGAAAATAGCCGTTATGGCTGAAAACATTTTGGGCTCAGACTCGCCCGTACAGATTAACGTTCCCGACCGCCCCGCCCTCGAAGGCCTCGAAGAGAAGCTCTCGCAGCGCTGGGCCGACGAGAAGACCTACGCATTCGATGAGAACACCACTCGCGAACAGGTCTACTCTATTGACACCCCGCCGCCGACCGCATCCGGCTCCCTGCACGTGGGTCACATGTTCTCCTACACCCAGACCGACGTCATTGCACGCTACCAGCGCATGACCGGCAAGAACGTGTTCTACCCCCTCGGCTGGGATGACAACGGCCTGCCCACCGAACGCCGCGTTCAGAACTACTACGGCGTTCTCTGCGACCCCTCCGTGGCAGACAACGATTCCTTCCGTGACCTGATCACTTGGAAGGCAGACGGCACCCCCAAGCCCGACCGTAGCCAGGCAAAGTGGCCGCGTATCTCCCGCAACAACTTCATTGAACTCTGTGAAGAGCTCGCGGTTGAAGACGAGAAGGTCTTCGAAAACCTCTTCACCACCCTGGGTCTGTCCGTTGACTGGTCGCGCACCTACCGCACCATCGACGCGCACTCCCGCAAGGTCTCCCAGCTCGCCTTCCTGAAGGACCTGGCAGCAGGCAACGCCTACATGGCTGAAGCACCGACCATGTGGGACGTCACCTTCCGCACCGCAGTGGCACAGGCTGAGCTGGAAGACAAGGAACGCCCCGGCGCGTACCACCGCATCAGCTTCCACCGCCCCAACGGCGAGAAGGTCTGGATTGAGACCACCCGCCCCGAGCTGCTGCCCTCCTGTGTAGCCCTCGTGGCGCACCCGGACGACGAGCGTTACAAGCCGCTGTTCGGCACCACCGTCACCTCCCCGCTGTTCGGCGTTGAGGTCGAGATCAAGGCGCACCCGCTGGCACAGCCCGACAAGGGTGCCGGTATCGCCATGATCTGTACCTTCGGTGACACCACCGACGTCACCTGGTGGCGTGAACTACAGCTGGACACCCGCGCCCTCATCGGTCGCGACGGCCGTTTCTCCCGCGAAACCCCCGAGTGGATTACCTCCGCCGAGGGTCGCGAGCGCTACGAGCGCATGGCAGGCACCACCGTCTTCACCGCGCAGAAGACCGTCGTGGAGATGCTGGTTGAAGCTGGCGAAATGGACGGCGACCCCAAGCCGATTACCCACCCCGTGAAGTTCTACGAGAAGGGCGACAAGCCCCTCGAAATCGTTGCTTCCCGCCAGTGGTACATCCGCAACGGTGGCCGTGACGCTGCACGCCGCGAGAAGCTCATCGAGCGCGGCCGTGAGATGAACTGGTACCCCTCTTTCATGCGTAGCCGCTACGAGAACTGGGTTGAGGGCCTGAACGGCGACTGGCTGATTTCTCGCCAGCGTTTCTTCGGCGTTCCCTTCCCCGTCTGGTACCCGCTGGACGCTGAGGGTGAGCCGGATTACGAGAACCCGATTCTGCCAGCCGAAGAGATGCTGCCGGTTGACCCCGCATCTCAGGCTGCTCCCGGTTACACCGAGGATCAGCGCGGCGTAGCGGGCGGTTTCATCGCTGACCCGGACGTTCTGGACACCTGGGCTACCTCCTCCCTGACCCCGCAGATTGCGACCGGTTGGGGTGTGAACCCGGACCTGCACGCGAAGACCTTCCCCATGGATCTGCGCCCGCAGGGTCACGACATTATCCGCACCTGGCTGTTCTCCACCGCTGTTCGCGCGGAGACCCTGGCTTCCTCCGTGCCGTGGTACAACACCGCGCTCTCCGGCTGGATTCTCGACCCGGACCGCAAGAAGATGTCCAAGTCTAAGGGCAACGTTGTGGTCCCCAACGAGGTGCTGGAGAAGTACGGTTCGGACGCTGTGCGCTACTGGGCTGCTTCCGCTCGTCTGGGCGCTGACACCGCCTACGACGAAGGCCAGATGAAGATTGGCCGCCGCCTTGCCATCAAGTTGCTGAACGCATCCAAGTTCGTGCTGAACCTGGGCGCTACCGAGAAGTCCGTCATCACTTCTCAGGCTCAGGGTCGCGTGCTGATCAACGCTCTGGACCGTTCCCTGCTGGCTCGCCTGGCGTACCTGATTGAGGAAGCAACTGCCGCATTCGAGAAGTACGAGTACGCTCGTGCCCTGCAGATTTGCGAGAGCTTCTTCTGGTCCTTCACCGACGACTTCGTTGAGCTGATTAAGGACCGTGCGTACGGTGCTCGCGGCGAGGAGGAGCAGGCTTCTGTTCTGGCTGCACTGGCAACCACCCTGGATGCTCTGCTGCGCCTGTTCGCGCCCTTCCTGCCGTTCGTGACCGAAGAGATTTGGTCCTGGTGGCGTGCAGGTAGTGTGCACCGCGCCGAGTGGCCGCAGGCACTGCCCATTCTGGAGGGTACCCTGCTGGCTGAGTACTCTGCACAGAACCCGACTGCTGGCATTTCTGCTCAGTGGGTCCTGGCGGACGCTGACCCGGCTCAGATTGAGTCGCTGAAGCAGATCCTGCCGGATGTTGCTGAGGCTCTGGGTGGCCTGCGTAAGGCTAAGAGCGACGCGAAGGTTAAGCAGCGCACCGAGGTTGAGTCCGCAACTATTGCGGCTCCCCAGGCTCAGCTGGACCGCATCGCTGCTGGCATGGCTGATCTGAAGGCTGCCGGTAACGCTCGTGAGCTGTCCCTGGTGGCGGCTGAGGGCGAGCTGGAGGTTCGCGATGTTGTGCTCGTTGTGGAAGAAGCAGCTGAGTAATCGCGTCTTAGCGTTTATCGCTTGATTGTATGACGCCACTTTGGTGTTGGTAACGGGGCGGTACCGATTGACGGTACCGCCCCGTTTTCTGTGCCTGCTGTTCGTTGTAGCTCGCCGGGTGTGAGACCCCGGCGTCTGACCTCTACGGCTCTGACTATAGGCTTTGTCCAAGCTACGCCCGTGGATGTCTGCTCCAGCTCTCTGAGAATCTTTATCAGCGATTCCCCCCACAATGTGGGTTTTAGCTTGCTGGCATGTGGGTATTCTGCAAGATTTCCAACCCATTTTTTCATTCATCAATGTGCAAAGAACATAATCAACCTTATGAGATTGACTGTTGCTTTATGTATGATTGTTGATGCGAGGGTTTTACCATCAGGAACAACCCTCTACTCAGCTTCAGCAACAGACAAATCACCGGTACGAGTAACGACATACCCCGACCAACCGCACGACAGTAAACCACCCGTCAGACGCAGCGATGCGTCCTGACTCTGACCCGTGCCAAAGTAGGCACACCCATAATTACTATGAATTCACACTCTTCATCTTCCGGATTACCGCAAGAGCCTCAGGCGAGGCAGAGCTCAACCCCGAGCACACCGCCAGGAGCGCAAACCAACATTTCCCCCAATCAACTTCAGCACTATCATACGAGCCTGAACGAGTACATCAGCCAGGCACGTGAACATGCCCAGGCGTTGCGTGCCAGCTACACCAACGAAGTGTATGAACTCTGGCTTCAGCATATTTCCACCAGCGCCGCCACCGATGAGGCGAGCATCGCCTCCGGTTCGTTGACCGCTCAGCAGCTTGAGGAGCTGACCCGCAAGTGGGTGCGCCTCATGCGTGAAAGCCGCGATATGCAGCACCACGAAAGCTCTATCGCCGCCGCACGTGCCGCGGTTGAGGCTAAGCGCCTCCCCGAGTAGGGTCACCTTATATTCTCTTTCACGCGGCAACACCAGCACTTTCACGTTGGTACCGCGTTTTTCTGCGGCGGGGCAATCGAGCCAAGCGATTAAGCCCTGCCCGGAATGCATACTTCACACGACCTGCCCCTTGCTATAGTTATGGATATTCAAAAACCCTAACTATGTTGCAGAAAGGGCGGGAATGTCCCACCAAAAACGCGTCCTGCGGCCTATACGTAGCGATGTCGCTCCCCCAGTTACCTCACCACCGGTCTACCGTGGTGATATTGACGCGCGCGGCGCGGCGCAAGACCTCGTCCCGCGTAGCTTGTGGGTCGATTTCTGGGACACTATTTTCTTCATCTTCGCCGGCGTCGCGGCCCTCGTGCTGACCTTCATGATTCTGGCGAATACGGTCGGCCACTCTTTTTGGGGTTTCCCCATCGCCTTCATTTTCTGGGCGGTCACCGCATACCTGACGCTACCGCGTTTTCACGCCATCATGACCCGCATCTACGTGCCCGACTACTTTATTGGGCGCACCCGCACCCCGGACGGTCTGCTCGGCGACCCAGTCAATATCGGTCTGATTGGTACCGAGGAGCAGATTCACCAGGTCATGCAGGACGCCGGCTGGACCCGCGCTGACGACGTCACCCTCGTCTCCTCCTGGAAGATTATTCTCTCCACCATCACCCGCCGTTCCTACGCGGAGGCGCCCGTCTCCCCGCTGAAAATTTTTGGCAAGACGCAGGCTTTCGCCTATCAGAAGGAAGTGGACGGCAACCCCGAGAAACGCCACCACGTACGCTTCTGGAAAACCCCGGACGGCTGGTTGCTGCCGGGCGGTCACCAGGTGGATTGGTTGGCGGCGGGCACGTACGACTCCGGTGTGGGTTTCAGCTTCTTCACCCTGCAGGTCACGCACCGCATTGACGCCGAAACCGACTTTGAACGTGACTACATTGTGGAGTCCATTCAGTACGCTCACCCGGAAACTCACGTTGAGATTCTGCACGATTTTTCCTCCGGTTACCACGCCCGTAACGGCGGCGGCGACGCGATCCGCACGGACGGCGCGCTCCCGGTCATCGTGCTGAACAACGAGGGCCTGGAGCCGCAGGAGCAGGAAGAAATTCACCTCTCCAGCGCGCACGACCTGGCGTACCGCATGCCGCTGAGCCTGCTGGTCGGTTCGGGTATGCTCATCGCCGTGACCCTCGCAGACATTATCAACAGCGTCATTCTGGCGCTTAACCGCCCGGCGATGCGCGCCAAGCTACTGGAGGAAGGCTCCGGCAATGACCTTGAGTTGCTGAACCTCTTCGATCAGGTGGATAGCAACATGCTGTTGACCGTTACCAGTACGGTGCTAATTGGTTTCGTGGCGATTTATTCGGTGGTGCACCTGTTCCTGCTGTGGAGCACGCTGCGCGGCTCGTCGAAGGCTCGCCGCCTGGCTCTACTGTTGACGGCTCTGAACTTCGCGGCGATTACCGGCGGCGTGCTGTGGGGGCACCAGTCCCTGCCACTGTCCACGATTTTCTTCCAGCTGGGCGTTGCGGTCTTCGCAATGCTGGCGTTCACCTCGGACGCAGCGGTTCAGTACACGGCAACCCGCACCTTCCATATGCGTGATACGAAGATCGTGCAGCGCGCAACGCACCCGAAGGTTCTCAAGCACAGGGCTCAGCGCAAGGCAAAGAAAGCACAGAAGGCGCAGGCCCAGAAAGCGCAGAAGGCCCACAATGCGCAGAAGGCACGCAAAGCTACCTCTGCAAGTAGCGCTCACCGCGCGTAGATTGCACGTTTCAGCGCAACATAGTGAATAGAAAAGTACCGCCCGGTCAGTACATGACCGGGCGGTACTTTTTTGCTCTGAACCCGCAGACTCTACAGAGCCTGCGCACATTGCAGGAATCTCAGCACATTGCAGGGTTCTTAGGCTTCGCCGTCCTCACCGTGGAAAATCGGGCCCACGTTACGGGGGCGCTTGAGCTCAAAGAAGCCGGGGTAGGAAGCCAGCGCCAGGGCGCCGTCAAAGAGCTTACCAGCCTCTTCACCGGCGGGGCTCGGGGAGATGACAGGGCCGAAGAAAGCGGTGCCGTTAATGGAAATCAGCGGAACACCCACATCGGTGCCGCCCACGGTCTCCAGTGCCAGGTCCAGGGAGGCGCGCATCTGCTCATCGTACTGATCGGTGAAGGCGACATCCGCCAGCGCTGCGGGCAGGTTGACCTCCTCCAGCGCCTTGACGATTGCGTCACGGTAGAAATCAGCCTTGTTGTCGTTGTGGTGAATCTGCTCACCCAGAGCGTCGTAGAGGGGCTTGATGACCTCGTTGCCGTGCAGCTCACGCACAGCGGTAATGAGGCGGGTCGGCGCCCAGGACTGGTCCATCATTGCCTGGTAGTCGGCGGGCAGGTCGCGGCCCTGGTTGTGCATGGACAGGGAGAAGGGGCGCCAGGTCACCTCAACGTTGCGGACCTTCTGCACCTCACCAATCCAGCGGGAGGTAATCCAGC
Source organism: Rothia sp. HMSC061E04 (assembly GCF_001813685.1). Taxonomy (NCBI): domain Bacteria; kingdom Bacillati; phylum Actinomycetota; class Actinomycetes; order Micrococcales; family Micrococcaceae; genus Rothia; species Rothia sp. HMSC061E04. The sequence continues at coordinate 128,027 of NZ_KV813705.1, forward strand.
ACCAGGGGCAAATCGGGTCGAACCAAAAATCAACCTGTGCGGGTGCGTTCTCAGCCATGAGTGTTCCTCTCTCATACGGTTGCGCCAGCCGCTACTATGAGCCGGCGCTTATTCTTCGGTACACGCTCTTCAGCACATGCTCTTCAGGACACATGCCAACGAGAGCGGTACCTGCTAGTGAGCCGTCACCCCGTATAACCGGGGCGACGGCTTCTTTATTCCCCTAGCCTTATCGGCTGGAAGTATTCGGTTATGCCGCCTGACGGTCCGTTTCCTTCACGGAGGCGGCCTTCGCCTCCTCCGTCACGGTGCGAGTGGTCTCGGCTTCAGGATCGGGCGCCTGCAGCACGTAGCGGGGTTCCGTGCCGTTGAGCACGGTGTCCTCACCAATGACGATGGACACCACGTCGGTGCGGTCCGGGATGTCGAACATAATCGGCTGCAGAATCTGCTCCATCATGGAGCGCAGGCCGCGGGCGCCGGTACCGCGTTCGGCGGCGAGGCGCGCAATAGCCGCGACTGCTGCGTCGTCGATGATGAGTTCCACGCCGTCCAGGGCGAAGAGGTGACGGTACTGCTTGAGCAGCGCGTTCTTCGGTTCGGTCAGCACGCGAGCCAGCTCTTCTTCGTTGAGCTCGCTCAGGGTCGAGATGACCGGCAGGCGGCCAATCAGCTCGGGGATGATGCCGTAGTGCGCCAGGTCCTCGGGCATGATCTGGTCGAGCGGGTTCTTCACGGAACCGCCCAGTTCGGCACCGAAACCGATACCGCCGGCACCCACGCGGGCCGCGATGCGGTCGTCAATATTGTCGAAGGCACCAGCCACGATGAAGAGAATGTTCGAGGTATCAATCTCAATGTTCGCGTGTGCCGGGTGCTTGCGGCCGCCCTCCGGGGGTACAGTCGCCACGGTGCCCTCAATAATCTTCAGCAGAGCCTGCTGCACGCCCTCACCGGACACATCGCGGGTGATGGAGAGGTTCTCGCCACCCTTACGGGCGATCTTGTCGATCTCATCAATGTAGATGATGCCGCGCTGCGCCTTGGCAATATCGCCGTCAGCGGCGTTGATGAGGCGCAGCAGAATGTTCTCCACGTCGTCACCCACGTAGCCCGCCTCGGTGAGGGTGGTTGCGTCGACCAGGGCGAAGGGCACATCCAGCTTCTTCGCCAGGGTTGCCGCCAGGTAGGTTTTACCGCAACCGGTCGGGCCGAGCATCAGAATATTCGACTTACCCAGCTCCACCTGCTCCCCCGCGGTCGCCGAAAGAATGCGGGAGGTCAACACCGGGTTATCAATATCGTGGATGCGCTTGTAGTGGTTGTACACCGCCACCGCCAGGGTGTGCTTCGCCGCGTCCTGACCGATGACGTAGTCGTTGAGGTAGCTGTAAATTTCGCGCGGAGTAGCCAACTGAGATGCAGGCGCCGCCGCGGGGGCTTTCACCTTCAGACGCTCTTCAGCGAGGATCTCTTCGCACAGCTCCACGCATTCATCGCAGATGGAAACGTTCGGGCCGAGCACAATCTTGAAAACCTGCGCGCGAGTCTTCTTGCAGAAGGAGCATCGCATGCTGGCGTTGGGCTGTTCGGGAGGCACAATGATGTCTGTGGCCACGAAGATTCCCTTTCGATCGGCGTGGTGAAATCGGTGCAGAAGGGTCAGTGACCTGATGTCTGCGGTGATTTCTCAGGAGGGGCACCGGTGGGTGGTGGGTGCCGTGGTTTGAGTGAGAAACCGGTATGAAATACTCGAATTTTCTCCCTCTCTAAGGCTACCGGAGTTCACCCCGGAACCAAGAATTACGCACCGCAAATGAACGGACTTACCGGGCATATGACAAAGCGCGTCTTTTATGACGGCGGCGGGGCTGATACTCCGGCAAGAAAGCGCAGGTCAACACCAGATATCAGCTTGTCTCGCCGCCCCCACCTGGCGGGCACAAATCAGCGGGCACAAAAAGGCGGCACCGTACCGCGCACCAGCCCGAAGGCTCGCACACGGAGCGATGCCGCCCCTCCCCCGAAAAACGCTCCGGGGTATTCCTCAAAACTAAAGTTTAGGTGTGGGAAATAGCGGTGTTGGTCGCAGGCTTACGCAGCTTACGAGACTCCAGCACCTTATCGACCAGGCCGTACTCCAGGGCAGCAGCCGCAGTCAGAATGTTGTCACGCTCAATGGAGCGGTCAACTTCCTCGTAGGTCTTGCCCGAGTGCAGTGCCAAGGTCTGTGCAGTCCACTCACGCATACGCATAACCTCGTTCGCGTGAATCTCAATGTCAGAAGCCTGACCGCCCTGCTGGCCGCTCAGTGCGGGCTGGTGAATCAGCACGCGAGCGTTCGGCAGTGCCAGACGCTTGCCGGGGGTACCTGCAGCCAGCAGAACCGCCGCCGCGGATGCCGCCTGGCCCAGGCACACGGTCTGGATCTCGGGGCGGATGAACTGCATGGTGTCGTAGATAGCGGTCATCGCGGTGAAGGAACCGCCGGGCGAGTTAATGTACAGGGTGATGTCACGCTCGGGGTCCTGCGCCTCCAGAACCAGCAGCTGAGCCATGATGTCGTCAGCGGATGCGTCGTCCACCTGGGTGCCCAGGAAGATAATGCGGTCCTCGAACAGCTTTGCGTACGGGTCCTGACGCTTGTAACCGTAGGGGGTGCGCTCCTCGAAGCTGGGGAGCACGTAGCGGTTACTCGGCATAGCCGGCGCCGAGGTGGTGATATCGTTCGGCAGGTAGTTCATGTGCATCTCCCTTATGCGTTCTTCGATTCGGGCAGCTTACCGGCGGTGGTGGCAATGTGGTCGAAGAAGCCGTATTCCAGGCCTTCTTCCGCATTGAACCAGTTGTCGCGGTCGTTATCCTTCAGGATGGTTTCGAGGCTCTTACCGGTGCGCTCAGCGGTGATCTCTGCCAGGCGCTTCTTCATGTCCAGAATCAGCTCAGCCTGGGTGCGGATATCCGATGCGGTACCGCCAATACCGCCGAGGGGCTGGTGCATGAGGATGCGGGCGTTCGGGGTTGCGTAGCGCTTGCCGATAGTGCCTGCGGTGAGCAGGAACTGACCCATGGATGCTGCCATGCCGGTCACCACGGTCACCACGTCGTTCGGGATGAGCTGCATGGTGTCGTAGATGGCCATGCCGGCGGTGACGGAGCCGCCGGGAGAGTTGATGTACAGGTAGATGTCTGCCTCGGGGTCTTCAGCCGAGAGCAGCAGCATCTGGGAGCAGATGAGGTTGGCGTTGGAGTCGCGCACCTCGGAGCCGAGCCAGATAATGCGCTCCTTCAGGAGGCTGTTGTAGACGTAATCTTCCTGGGCACCAACGATGGGGGTTGCCATAGACGGCGCGGGCGCCACGCCGGCTGCCTGGGAGGCGCCGATGGGCAGAGGCATGTAGCTGGACATTCTTCCTCTTCTTCTCTAATGGGTCTTCGCTGCGTCTTTGCGCGATTTACGCGCCGGAGCGCACGCGAAAAGTTTCGTTGCTACTACCTTACCGATAGTTGCTCTCCCCCGCTTCCCTTCGGGTTGTTCGTTCGCCAGGGGGTGAAGCAGAGGCGAAAACTCGGGGGCGGAATAGATTGGGGGTGAAAAGAGCCTCAGCGGGCACCCAACCAGTAATTCGGTGGATGCCCGCTGAGGCTACACGTTTCAAGCAATCAGCTCACGCCCTCTAGCGGGGTGGCTTTTTGCAGACCGTGGCGGGGGATTTAGGCAGCTGCCTCTTCGCCCTCGCCCAGGTACTTGGACAGGTCAACAACGTTGCCCTTGGTGTCCTTGACCACTGCGGTCTTCAGCACTGCTGCGAGAGCCTTGGAGCGGCGAACCTCGCCGACCAGTGCGCCTGCCTGGCCGGAGCCGTCCAGCATCTGTGCGAACTGGTTGGGGTCCATGCCGTACTGGGAGCTCATGGTGATGATGTAGTTGATCATCTCAGCCTGGTCAACGGTCACTTCTTCCTTGTCCGCAACAGCGTCGAGAACCATCTCGTTCTTGAATGCGGTCTCGGTGTTCTCGCGAACCTCGGCGCGGTGCTCCTCGGTGTCGTGGCCTGCTTCAGCGTTGGGGTTGTTGAAGTGCTGCTCGAGCTGGTCCTCGATAACCTTCTCGGGGACGGGGATCTCAACGAGCTCAATGAGCTTTGCGAGGACCTTGTCGCGTGCCTGGGTGCCCTGCTCGGCAACCTTAGCTTCTGCAACCTGCTTCTTGATGTCTTCCTTCAGCTCGTCGATAGTGTCGAACTCGGAAGCCAGCTGTGCGAACTCGTCGTCAGCTGCGGGCAGCTCGCGCTCCTTGACTGCGGAGAGCTTGACCTTGATGACTGCCTGCTCGCCTGCGTGCTCGCCACCGGAGAGCTTGGTCTCGAAGGTTGCATCCTCGCCAGCGGACAGGCCGGTCAGAGCCTCGTCGATGCCGTCGAGCATGGTGCCGGAACCGATCTGGTAGGACAGGTCGTTTGCTGCGTCTACCTGCTCGCCGTCGATTTCTGCGGCGATGTCGATGGTCACGAAGTCCTTGTCAGCTGCGGGGCGCTCAACGGTCTTCAGGGTGCCGAAGCGCTCACGCAGAGCGTCCAGTGCCTGGACCTCGTCCTCAGCGGTGACCTCTACCTCGTCAACCTCAACCTCGAGACCCTCGTAGTTAGGCAGCTCGATTTCGGGGCGAACGGTGACGGTGATGGTCAGCTTGACGTCTGCCTCACGGTTATCGGTGGAGGGCTGGGACTGAACGTCCAGCTCGGGCTGTGCCAGGGGGGAGAGTTCGTTCTCGCCCAGTGCCTGTGCGTAGTAGTCGTTCAGAGCGTCGTTCAGGGATGCCTCGACGATGTAGTCGAAGCCCGCACGCTGCTCGATGAGCTGCTTGGGCAGCTTACCCTTGCGGAAGCCGGGAACGCTGATCTGACCCGAGAGGTTCTTGTAGGTGCGGTCCAGGTAGGGCTTGAATTCTGCGAAGGGAACCTCGACCTCAATCTTTGCGAGGGTCGGGTTGAGCTTCTCGACGGCGGTCTTCACGTCCGTGATCTCCTCATATAGTTTCGGTGCGGCACGAATCGTGTGTGCCGCGGTTGCTTAGTGGAAAGAGCGCCACGACCTTGTAGCGTCGCGGCAACCGTTTCACGTCGGGGCGACAGGATTCGAACCTGCGATCTCCTGCTCCCAAAGCAGGCGCGTTAGCCAAGCTACGCCACGCCCCGTGAAACCGACCGTGTTGCGCATTTGCGTGTTTAACACAGTCAGTGCCCTAGTTTACCTGTTTTCCCGCTAAATGCCCAACACAGCGGCTCGTGCACGGTTTATTTCCACTGAGCGCGTACTCCCCCCTGTCTCCCTTGGTTTTGTGGGGTGTTTTGTGTGGATGCGCGGTGAGGGGATGACGAGCTGGAGGGCGAAAATCCCGAGCGCGCGAGGGATTGTATTTTCGCCCGTAAGCGATTCCCGGCAACCTTAAGCGGGATTTGTGGAGGGGATGACGAGCTGGAGCGTGCGGATTCCGAGCGCGCGAGGGATTGCATTTTCGCCCGGAAGCGATTCCCTCGAGCCTTGGGTGGGATTTGTGGAGGGGATGACGAGCTGGAGTCTAAAAGTTTCGAAAGCTTTCGGAACTTTTAGACGTAAGCGATTCCCGGAATCCCCGAGCACAAAAATCCCCCCGACAACGTCGGGGGGATTGTGCGAGGGGATGACGGGAATCGAACCCGCGTAATCAGTTTGGAAGACTGAGGCTTTACCATTAAGCTACATCCCCGGAATGGAACTTGACTATAGTAGCGAGGTTCCATCTGGGCTGTCAAATATACGGGTGGTTTTTAGACCTGTTTTTAGACCTGGCAGCCGGGGCACCAGTAGAGTTTGCGGCCTGCGATTTCTTCCATGCGGATGGTGGTTCCGCAGCGGCGGCAGGGCTCGCCGTGATGCATGTACACATAGTTGGCGTGGTCGGGCCACGCTTCGGTTTCGGGCACGCCGGGGCGGTCTTCAGGCTCGGTGGTGATGATGCGCCCCACGCGCACGCCGATGACCAGCAGGTGCTTATTGTCTTCCCAGAGTCGCTCCAGCTCCTCGTCGCTGAGGCTCTTGCCGGGGCGTAGCGGGTCAATTGCCTGGCGGTACAGCGATTCGGCGCGGAAGATATTACCCACACCGGAGATTGCCGCCTGGTCCATCAGAATCACACCAATCGGGCGGGAGCTCTTGCGTGCCGCGCGGTAGAACTGTTCGGGGTCGGCATCCGGGTTGAGCGGGTCGGGGCCGAGCTTGGAGCGGACGGTGCGCACCTCCTCCGGCGTGAGGGTGCGGCAGATAGTCGGGCCCACCAGATCCGCCCAGCCGTGCTCCGAAACAATACGGCAACGCACCGTACTCTTCGGTTCGGGAGGACCGGCGTAAGGTTCCCCCTCCCCCGCGGCGTATTCTTTTTCGCCGATCTTGCGGGGCGCACCAATGCTCGAAGCACCCGTGAACGTCTCGTCCCCGCCGAAACTCCAGTTACCGTAAATACCCAGGTGCACGTTCAGGGTCAGGTCGTTCTCGAAGGTCACGAACAGGTGCTTACCGTGCGCGTATGCACCGGTGATGGTGTGCCCGTCCAGCAGGGCGGCACCCTCAGCGTAGCGGCCCTGCGGGGAGGAAACCTGCACGTGCTCGCCGGTGAAGACGTCGCTAATCTGGCGGGCGATACGGTGGATGGAGTGGCCTTCGGGCACGGGTTCTCCTCGAAAACTTGCTGGTTAGAAATAGCGTGGATTATATGGGGTGCAGAAATAACTGAGGCGTATAGCCTGCACTATACGCCTCAGATTTTAGAGCTTAGGCAGCGTCAATCTGCTTGCCGGCAATGTCGCCGGTCTGCTCGTACTCAGCCAGCTGACCGATACGGCGTGCGTGACGCTCTTCGTTGGTCCAGGGGGTAGCCAGGAAGACCTTGATGATTTCCAGTGCTTCTTCCTTGGTGTGCTGGCGGCCGCCCACAGCAACGACCTGTGCGTTGTTGTGCTCGCGAGCCAGTGCCGCGGTGTCATGGTTCCATGCCAGAGCCGCACGGATACCCTCAACCTTGTTCGCAGCCATCTGTTCGCCGTTGCCGCTACCGCCGAGCACGATACCCAGGGAGTCCAGGCCGCCCTCGCGGTCGCGCTTCACGCCAAGGGCTGCGTTAATACAGAACGAGGGGTAGTCATCCAGCGGGTCGTAGTCGGCGGGGCCATGATCAATCATTTCGTAGCCCGCAGCGGTGAGGGACTCGATCAGATAGTGGCTCAGTTCGAGGCCAGCGTGGTCGGTTGCGATGTGTACGCGCATGGGTACTCTCCTGGTGATTTTGTCTTGGTGTGACGTGCGAATGTGTGTTCGTGGGAGACGCCGGTTCTCAGTTCTGAGCACCGTTGCTAGAGTGCGCCGCGCATCCATCAGGTGGGATGCGCTTCCCCGTTTAGGTTTTTTCTGTCTTAACTGTATCGAATTCGCGTTGGTTCGGGTAATGGGATGCCTTCTAGACCCCCGCCTATGCGGTAGACTGTGGGATATGGCACTTTGAGTGTCCCGATTCACCGCGCCTGAGTTTCAAAACCTCCAGCACTACGTATGCAGCGTCGCAGGAGCCGCACCTCGGGAACCAGCGCACCATGACAGGGCGTGTCAACACGGCACGCTATTCACATCTAAGGAGAGGGAGCTGTATGCCCGGCCTGAACCTAACCCGCAATGAGGCAATCGAACGCGCATCCATTCTTAAGCGCGTGCACTCGTACCGTATTGAACTTGACCTTCCGAAGGACAAAGACGTCTTCTCCTCGAAGGTTGAAATCCGCTTCGATGCTCAGGAAGGTGCCTCCACCTTCATTGACGCCATCACCTCCTCGGTCAAGTCCATTAACCTCAACGGCGAAGAGCTGAGCACCGACCTGGCGGACGGCGAGCGCATCCAGCTGCCGAACCTGGCGGCTGAGAACACCCTGGTCATTGACGCAGAGATGTTCTACACCAACACCGGTGAGGGTCTGCACCGTTTCGTAGACCCCGCCGACGGCGAAGTGTACCTGTACTCCCAGTTTGAGGTGCCGGACTCCCGCCGTGTGTTCCCCGTCTTCGAGCAGCCCGACCTGAAGGCTGAATTCGAGTTTATTGTGCGCGTTCCCTCGCACTGGGTGGTTGTGTCTAACCAGCCCGAGGTGAAGGTTGAGGAGAAGGAGTGCGGTTGCGGCCGTGCGAAGACTTGGTTCTTCAAGCCGACCCCGCGCATGTCTTCGTACATTACCGCGATTGTGGCTGGCCCCTACGAGAAAGTCACCAGCGAGCTGACCAACTCTGAGGATCGCGTGATTCCGCTGGGCGTGTACGCCCGTAAGTCCCTCATGCCGTTCGTGGATGCTGAGGACATGTTTGAGCTGACCCGTCAGGGCTTCGAGTTCTACGAGGAGCAGTTCAAGACCCCGTACCCGTTCGAGAAATACGATCAGCTGTTCGTGCCCGAGTTCAACGCCGGTGCGATGGAGAACGCTGGCTGCGTGACCTACCTGGAGACTTACGTCTTCCGTTCCAAGGTTGCGGAGGCTCTGCGTGAGCGCCGCGCTATCACCGTTCTGCACGAGCTGGCTCACATGTGGTTCGGCGACCTGGTCACCATGAAGTGGTGGAACGACCTGTGGCTGAATGAGTCTTTCGCTGAGTTCATGTCGACCCTGGCTGCTGCGGAGAATACCCGCTACGCGAAGGAGGCGTGGGCTACCTTCGCCGCGTCGGAGAAGACCTGGGCGTACCGTCAGGATCAGCTGTCTTCGACTCACCCCATTGTGGCTGAGATTCGTGACCTTGCCGATGTTCAGGTGAACTTCGACGGCATTACGTACGCGAAGGGCGCTTCGGTGCTGCGTCAGATGGTGGCGTGGGTTGGCCAGGAGAACTTCATGGCTGCTCTGAAGGTGTACTTCGATAAGCACAGCTGGGGCAACACCGTTCTGGACGACCTGCTGGTTGAGCTGGAGCGCACCTCCGGCCGTGACGTGCGTGCGTGGAGCGCTAAGTGGCTTGAGACCGCTGGCGTGAACACTCTCGCCGTTGAGGTTGAGAATGACGAGGCGGGCAACATTTCGAACCTGGGTATCCGCCAGTCCTACGCTGAGGGCTTCGAGACCCTGCGCCCGCACCGTGCAGTAATTGGTTTCTACAACCTGGTGGACGGCAAGCTGACCCGCACCGACCGCATCGAGCTGGATATTGACGGCGAGCTGACCGTGGTTGAGGAGGCTCTCGGCAAGAAGCGCCCCGACCTGCTGCTGCTGAACGATGAGGACCTGGCGTACGCTAAGATTCGCCTGGACGAGCGTTCCATCGAGACCGCTATCAAGCACCTGGGCGACATTGATTCGTCCGTGGCTCGCGGCGTGGTCTGGGGTTCGCTCTGGGATACCGTGCGTGACGCTCAGATGCCGGCACGTAAGTACGTTGACCTGGTGCTGAACAACATCGGTAAGGAGACCAACTCCACCGCTCTACGCACCCAGATCAACAACCTGTCCGCTACCCTGCACTCCTTCGTGGCTCCTGAGGCTCGCGAGGAGACCCGCCACCGTGCCGCTGACCGTCTCTGGGAGCTGGCATGCGTTGCAGAGCCCGACTCGGATGCTCAGCTGCAGCTGCTGCAGGCGTTCATCAACCAGACCCGCACCGAGGAGCAGTACGACAATGTGCAGCGCCTCTTCGAGGGTGAGCTGACCCTTGAGGGCCTGGACATTGACGCCGACCTGCGTTGGAACCTGGTGTGCCGCCTGGCTACCGGTGGCCGTTTCTCCGCCGAGCAGATTGCTGCGGAGCTGGAGAACGACAACACCGCGAACGGTCAGCAGTACGCCGCTCAGGCATACGCATCGATTCCGACTGCGGAGGCTAAGGCTGAGTACTGGAACAAGATCATGGTGACCGGCGAGCTGTCGAACATGATTCAGCGTTACGCTATTTCCGGTTTCAAGTCCGGCAAGCCCGAGCTGATTGCCCAGTACGATGAGCCGTACTTCGAGCAGATTGAGGGTATTTGGCGTTCGCGTTCGCACGAGATTTCCATGCAGATTATTGGTGGCATGTACCCGAGCGAGCCGACTGCTGAGCTGCTGGAGCGTACCGAGGCGTACCTGGCTTCTCTGCCTGAGGATGCTGCGGCTCTGTACCGTCAGATTGCGGAGGCACGCGACGGCGTGGCTCGTGCGCTGAAGGTTCAGGCGGCTGACATTTAACAATGCTTGTGAGCTGAGGCGGGTTCGCCACCTGCTCTCATAGGTTTTTACTCATGGGTTTTTATTCGTCCCCTTCTACCCCGAGATTCGGGGTGGGAGGGGACGTTTCTATATGGGGGTTTATGCCGGTTCTATTTTGAGTTGTGCCCCAAGTTGCACACCGGTTTGCATACAGGTTTGCACACCGAATCTAATTCTTGTCACTGCGGTGCATATTTTTTGTTATTTTCATTTGAATATCCATCAAAAGCTCTCAACTTGGGGTTGCGCCTATCGTATACTGTTGTGCATGCCTTCTATCAAGTCTCCTATCGCGAAAGTTTCTCTGACCGGTGCAATCCTTGCTGTGGTTGCTGCCGGTTCCTTTGGCGTGTACTCCGCAGGAGGCTTCACCGCGCCCGGTAGCACCGCCGCTACCGCTGTTACGGGCGCCGAACCTACCCAGTCGGCGCAGGAAAACCCCAGCGAGTCCCCCTCCCCCGAGCCGACTCCGGAACCGACCACCCCGGCACAGAAGATGGAACGCACCGCGCAGAACGCCTTCGGCAAGGAGGGCGCACAGGCAACCGGTGAGATTCAGGCGCCGTTCTCCACCTCCGCTGATGCCGCCGACATGCTGGTTCAGCAGTTCAAGGGTGGCGTGGTCATGTACACCCCCAAGTACGGTCCGGTTGCGGTGGAATCCGGCGTCTACGAGCACTGGTGGAAGCAGCGCGGGTACAGCGACTTTGCCGGTTGGGAGGGTCTGCCGGTGAGCTGGCGATCCAAGAAGGGCGTTCTGTACACCAAGTTCGAGAAGGCTGAACTCTACTGGGATAAGGCAAACGGTCTGCCGCGTAACACCAACGTTCTGGGCGCTAAGGATGCCCTGGTGATTGGTGACTCACAGGTGACCGCAACCTCCTGGGTTGGTTTGGGTCTGAAGCAAGCAGGTTTCGTCCCGTACCTGTTCCGTTGCGGCGGCATCGGTTTTGTGACCGCCCGCGAGGGTGTGTGCCCCTCCTACTATCAGGGCGTGATGGGTGGCCGTTGGGCTCTGCCGAGCGGTAACCCCGGCGTGATTTACCTGGACGCTTCCGGCAATGACATTTACATTCACGAGGATGAGACGAAGGCTCGCGAGCACGTGAACGCTCACCAGACTCAGGTCATTGAGCAGCTGCGACGCATGTACCCGTCGTCGAAGATCGTGTTCGGTGGCGTGGTGTCGATGAACGAGGATGCGGCGACGGATAAGCAGGTGGCGCATAAGCGTCACGTGGCAAACGAGGTGGCAAGGCAGGGTGCCCGCGAGACCGGCGTGCTGTTCATGGACACCGCAGATTGGCAGACCATTTACCTGACTGAGGGTGACATGGCTGATGGCGTGCATCTGAAGGAGAAGGCGCACCATAAGCTGGCGGGCCCCTTTGCGACTCGTCTGCGTGAACTGCTCGGCACCGCGTAAACTAACTGTGTAATCAGCCGAGTACATCAGCTTCGATCAACGCATATAGCATTAGAATGAGGCGCCGGGAGGATTGAATCCTTCCGGCGCCTCATTCGTTTGAGTGGGTTACCCACCGCAGCTCTCAAGTTGGTGTGCGGGTTTTATGCCGCGACGTTTGCCTGGCGTTCCTTCGCCTCGGCCTTCTGGTGTGCGAGCACGCCCTCCGCAAGGCGACGCTTCTGACGCTCACGAGCGGCTTCCTTCTCACGCTGCTCGGCAGCCCAGGCGACCGGGTCAATGTCGATCGACTCGTAGTGCCATTCGCCAATGTAGTCGCGAATCGGGGCGACCCAGGTGACGGGAATGCCGCGGCGCAGGTACACCTCGTGGTCGGTGTCTTCAAAAGCGTGGATAATGCGGTTGCCGTCAGCAATCAGGGACTCAATGACGGAGTCCTTCCAAGCGGGGCTGTTGGAGCCGTCGTTGCCGGGCTTAGCGAACACGTGCTTGGGTTCCAGACCTGCGCGGGCGATGAACTGGTTCAATTCCTTCATGTAGGTGCCATCGCGGCCGGTAATTACTACGACCTCTGCGCCGGTGTCTGCCGCGATTTCGCGAACACGGTCGGCAATTTCAACATTGACCGTGGCGTTGCGGATGGCCTTGAAGAATCGGCGGTTGCTTGCGAAGAAACCGGTCAGGTACTTGTCCATCTGATCTCGGTTGCTGGCAAGGGTACCGTCAATGTCGACTGCAATCAGATCCATATAGGTCTCACTTTCGATCCGTACGGGAAGAATGCGCCTGGTGAGGGCGCGGCGGAAGAGTTCCCGTGCGGTGTGGCTGGTAATCGGTGTGTCAAAGACGCCCCGGTGAAAGGGCGTAGTCTCTCTAGAATACCCTATTTTCGTAAAGTAATGCCTTATCGAAAGTCATTATTACAAATCCCCCGATGATGTCATGAGACGCAAAAATAGCTGGCGGCGCAGGTCAGAACCCGTACCGCCAGCTGAGAAAGATCTAGCAAAGCCTAGAGAGGGGGGGTTAGAGTAGCGAACCGGAACCGCGGCGCACCAGCACCATACCGGCGGGCGCCACAATGCGCAGCCACTCCTCCGAACCTACATGCGCAGCGAAGAGCGGCAGATCGCCCGTGAAGCCTTCCGGGATGAAACCGAACACGCGCAGGGCGAATGCCGCGCCGGTCGGTACAAGCACGGTATCGAACTCAGGTAGGTACTCCAGCACCATATCGGAGGACCAAATACGCGAGCGCACCGTGGAAAGCACAGCAGCGCCGGGGTTCTCGGGCAGGGCGCGTTCTACCGCCTCCAGACCTTCTGCGGTGGCGCGGTGGAACTCTTCAACCGGGACGGTACCAACCTCGTACCAGCCGCTGAGCGGGGCTGACTTGCCAGCCCAGCTAGCGTTAACGGTCACCGGCGGCATGAACAGCACCAGCTGCGGGTTCTCTTCGTTACCCTGTTCTTCTGCCTGCTTCTGCAGACGCGCCAGACGGTCCAGCAACGCCTGCGCCTGCACGGTCATGTCCAGGGTCGAGTCAGCCAGCAGGTGCAGGGCACGCAGACCCATAATGACCGGGGTGTCCGAGGAGGCGTCCTCCGGCTCCAGGGAGCAGGCGAACACCGCCACCACGCGGCCGCGCGCAGTCAGGCGGATAGCGGCGTCCGGGTTCACCGCCAGGGCGCGAGAAATGTAGGTGGCAAGGTCCTTGACCGCTGCGGCACCCTGCGCTCCGCCGGGCAGAATCAGGTAGGGCTCCTCCACGCCTTCGTGGGGGTTGTACTTGAGCTCGATGGGTGCGGGCGCGTTGTTCTGGTCGGGAGCGTTGTCCTGTGCGGTATCAGGGGTAGTTTCAGACGGCGTAGTCATTTCTGCTCCTTTTCGGCGTTAGCCTGCCCGGTGGCAAGTTGGTGGGTGATATATGCGATGGTGTGTGAAATAGATGTTCCGGATCGATAATCCGGGTCAATATTTCCTAGTCAATGTTCCGAATCAACCTGTCGTGGTTGTCTCAGAGTATGCTCTCCCACTCTACGCCAGAAACCGGTTCATTGAAAACGTGCGAGAATAAAACCATGACCAAGCCCACTGTGACCCAAAACCTCATGCGGATGCTGGACCTCTCCCCTGTGGAGGCGGCGCCCGCCTCCTTCGGTAGTGATGAAGTGTCCACCGGTGTGACGCTCACCCGCGAACAGCCGCGTACTTTCGGTGGTCAGGTTCTTGCCCAGTCGATTATTGCCGCCGACCGCACGGTGGAGGGCAAGGACATCCACTCGATTCACGCCTACTTTCTGCGTCCCGGCGATATTGAGCGTGAACTGTTCTTCGCCACTCAGCGCCTGAATGATAGCCGTTCCTTCTCGACCCGCCGCGTGCAGGTGTTCCAGGATGAGGCGCCCATGTTCTCGGCGATTATGTCTTTTCAGTCCGATAGCCGCGGCCCGGAGCACACCGCAGTGACCATGCCGGAGGTGCCGGACCCCGAATCATTGCCGATGGTCAGCGACTACCTGGGTCAGCTCCCCCACCCCATTGCACAGGCGGTCTCGTGGGAACGTCCGATTGATATGCGACACGTGGACGCGCCCCTGTACACTCAGGCGGATGCCTCCTCGACACAGCCGCGTGCCTGTGTGTGGTTCAAGACCTTTGACCGCCTGGTGCGTGCTGATGGTTCTGAGGCATCGGAGGCGGAGCACCGCGCCGCTATCGCCTATGCTTCGGATTATCTGCCGCTGGAGCCGGCTCTGCGCCGTCACGGCAAGTTCTGGCTGGAGCCGGGCCTCAAGAGCGCCTCGCTGGATCACGCGATGTGGTTCCACCGTTCGGCGCGTGCCGATGAGTGGCTGCTGTACGTGCTGGATTCCCCGAGCGCGCAGGGTGGCAGGATGCTCGCGCAGGGTTCGATTTTCAATCGTTCCGGTGAGCTGGTGGCGACTGTGGCGCAGGAAATGATGTTCCGCCTGCCGGAATACCGCTAAAGTTCCGATACAAACGTTAGAGCATACAGAAAGACCGTGTGAGGTGGTTGTCTCACACGGTCTTTCTTATGTTCTAGTGTACGGTCTAGAAGCCGTTTGGAAGCTCTTATTTAGCTTCGCCGTCAATCACACCGTCCGGGGAAATGTGCACGGTGCTCTTGGTGCGGCGGGAAACAAAGAAGTCACCCACGAATACCAGACCGGTCACCAGAAGACCCAGTGCTGCCATCCATACTGCCGCCACGCCGTAGATTATCGGGAACAGCACCACGAGCAAGCCCAGAATAAGGGTACCAATAGCAGAGAGCTGCAGGTGGCGTCCGGCGGCGTAGCTCAGGTATTTCACGCCCTGGGCAGTCATCAGACGAATCAGCGCCCACATAATCATCCACGTACCCACAATGGTCGGGATGAAGGTTGCCTGTGCACCCACCGAGGCAGTCAGCAGAATCAGGCCAGCCACCACGGTCAAGATGCCGTCAACCAGGTCCCAGCCGGTACGTGCCTGCTTTGGCGTGCCGAAGTAACGTACCAGTTCAAACACGCCACCAAGCCACACCGAAATGGAGAACACATAACCCAGAACTACCAGCGGAATAGCGGGATTGGCGAACATGTAGATTGCCGCTGCAATCAGCAACAGACCGGTAACCAAGGACATCCAGTTATATTTTGAAAGCATAATGCTCTTCTCTTCGTAATCACATGTGTCAGTTGTACTTACGCACATACCCATTATAAACCGTAAATATGAAGTCCGCCACGATATATCGGTCGCCACTGAGCGAACTATTTCTACCGGCGAACACGCGACCCTCCCCTCGCCAGCACATACAGCAGCCAACGCGCGCAGCATCCAGTACACACAGCGCGTACGGCATCCAGCGCATATGGCATCTAGCGGGCACAGCAAAGCCCCGCCTCCCCACGCTTCAACAGTGCAGGAGGCGGGGCTCGCTACCGAACTAAACCCTATCGGGTCAGCTTGCGGTGCACCACGCGGTGCGGCTTGGCGGCCTCGGGGCCGAGGCGCTCAATCTTGTTCTTCTCGTAGGACTCGAAGTTACCCTCGAACCAGTACCACTGATCCGGGTTCTCGTCGGTGCCCTCCCACGCCAGGATATGGGTTGCCACGCGGTCCAGGAACCAACGGTCGTGAGAGACGACCACGGCGCAGCCGGGGAATTCCAGCAGCGCATTTTCCAGGGATGCGAGGGTCTCAACGTCCAGGTCGTTAGTGGGCTCATCGAGCAGCAGCAGGTTACCACCCTGCTTGAGGGTCAGCGCCAGGTTCAGGCGGTTGCGCTCACCACCGGAGAGCACACCCGCCTTCTTCTGCTGGTCCGGGCCCTTGAAGCCGAACGCGGAAACGTACGCACGCGAAGGCATTTCAACGTTGCCGACCTGGATGTAGTCCAGACCGTCAGAGACGACCTCCCAGAGGCTCTTCTCCGGGTCGATGTTCGCGCGGTTCTGGTCAACGTACGAGATCTTCACGGTCTCGCCGACCTTCAGCTCGCCGCCGTCGAGGGGCTCCAGGCCAACGATGGTCTTGAACAGGGTGGACTTACCCACACCGTTCGGACCAATCACACCCACAATGCCGTTACGGGGCAGGGAGAAGGACAGACCGTTAATCAGGGAACGGCCGTCGAAGCCCTTCTGCAGGTTCTCAGCCTCAATAACGACGTTACCCAGGCGGGGTCCCGGAGGAATCTGAATCTCTTCGAAGTCAAGCTTGCGGGTCTTCTCAGCCTCCGCAGCCATCTCCTCGTAGCGTGCCAGACGAGCCTTCGACTTAGCCTGGCGGCCCTTAGCGTTGGAGCGGACCCAGTCCAGTTCCTCGCTCAGGCGCTTAGCGAGCTTAGCGTCCTTCTTGCCCTGAACTTCGAGGCGGGCGCGCTTCTTCTCCAGGTAGGTGGAGTAGTTACCCTCGTAGGGGTACAGGTTACCGCGGTCAACCTCGGCGATCCATTCTGCCACGTGGTCGAGGAAGTAGCGGTCGTGGGTAATCGCGATGACGGCACCCTCGTAGGACTGCAGGTGCTGCTCCAGCCAGAGCACGGACTCTGCGTCCAGGTGGTTAGTGGGCTCGTCGAGCAGCAGCAGGTCAGGCTTCTGCAGCAGCAGCTTGCACAGTGCCACGCGGCGGCGCTCACCACCGGAGAGGTGGGTGACGGGCATGTCAGCGGGCGGGCAGCGCAGCGCTTCCATTGCCTGCTCCAGCTGGGAGTCCAGGTCCCATGCGTTAGCGGCGTCGATAGCTTCCTGCAGCTGACCCATTTCTTCCATGAGGGCATCGAAGTCAGCGTCAGGCTCAGCCATGAGGGCGGAGATTTCGTTGAAGCGATCCAGCTTGGACTTGATTTCGCCCACGCCTTCTTCAACGTTGCCCAGAACGGTCTTCTCTTCGTTCAGCGGCGGCTCCTGCATGAGGATACCCACGGTGTAGCCTGCGGTCAGGCGTGCCTCACCGTTGGAGGGCTGGTCAAGGCCAGCCATGATCTTCAGGATGGTCGACTTACCCGCACCGTTCGGACCAACCATACCGATCTTGGCGCCGGGGAAGAACGACATCGTCACGTCGTTAAGGATGACCTTGTCGCCCACAGTCTTGCGGGCCTTGATCATCTGATAAATAAATTCAGCCATAGTTACCTATTTTAGCGTGATTCTGCGGCGCGCTGACGACTTAGTCAGATATTCCCCATCTTCAGCATGCACGATTTTTAGTCACCTTCAGCCTGCGCGCGTTTACGTTCATAGGAGCGGGCGGCTCGGATACGGTCACCACAACGCACGCTGCACCATCTACGTCGCGCATGGGTTCGTAACATGATGCGGTCGCAGTCGGGTGCTTCGCATTCAGAGAGTTTATCTGCTTCTTCGCCAGTCAGTAATGTGATGGCATCATAAGCGATGCGAGCGATGGCGTAATCCACCTCTTGGGTGAGGGGCTCTTCAACTCGCCGCGTGTACCGCCGGTTTTCTGCATCCCACGCTAGAGCGTTCATGGTGAGCGCTTCATGTGCCGTCTTGTTAACGGCATGAAGCGCACCCGGGTAGGGAGGGCGCTGATTTAGGTACGCGTCAAACAGTTCTTTGATGACGTATCGAAAGCTGATGAATCTGCTGGCGCAATAGGCTTGTAGCTCATACGAGTTATTCACGATGTGGTGTTCGTGCGCCCATTCAGTGGCTGTTTCTGGGGTTCTGAGCAAATCGCATTGTTCGCCACCGGGTGTTATATAGAGCGTATTTGCTAACGCTATGCAGGGGTGTTCTTGGCTTCCGGGTGCAGCAGGAAGGTGGGCGGTTCGGTGAGATTTTTCCATACTTCTCATGGTATCACTTGTATTTTTCCGTGAATATACCTATTGTTAATCACGGCAAAAACATAATTTATCCATGAGAGGAACACTTTTATGCCTACGATTAACGTCATCACCGGCCCCACCGTCCTGATTGAATACGCGGGTTTGCGCTTCCTGACCGACCCCACCTTTGATGCCCCTCAGGACTACGACATGGGCATTACCGTTCTCAAGAAGACTGCCGGCGCCCCCATCACCCCCGAATCGGTTCTCCCCATCGACGCAGTCCTGCTCTCGCATGACACCCACCCCGACAACCTCGACACTAGCGGCCGCGCCCTCCTCCCCAAGGTCGGCCACGTCATCACTACCGAAGACGGCGAAAAGAACCTTCAGGCAGAAGGCCTCACTAATGTCATCGGACTGGCTCCCTGGAATACTTTCATCGTGGCAAAGGGATCCACTGAAGTTACCGTCACCGCAATGCCTGCACTCCACGGCCCGAACATCCCCGAAATTCAGGAGAAGGCCGGTCCCGTTATTGGTTTCCTCCTGCAGGCTGCAGGAGAACCGACTGTTTACATTTCTGGCGATAACTCCGAACTTCACGTTGTAGAGGAAATCGCTCAGCGCATTGCTCCCGTTGATGACGCTATCCTTTTTGCGGGTGCTGCACACCCCATCGGACCCGAATTCGACATGACCATGACCGCCGAGAATACCGCAAAGGCGGCAAAGCTTCTGGGCGCCCAGCGGGTGTACATTGCTCACACTGATTCCTGGGGCCACCTGGGTGAAGACTTGCAGGATACGGTTCAGGCTTTTACCCGCGAGGGAATTAACCACAAGCTCATGAATAAGTAGAGCGCTAAAAATTTCTGGGGTGTATGCGAACCATTGCATACGCCCCAGTTGTTGTATCAACACCTTAGACGTCAGCGCCATAGAGTCCATCAACAGAACCCATCAATGACCAGATAAACTCGAAGCTATGAGTACAAACCCCTCCCCCAAACTTCTGGCCCCCGAGGACCTCGAACGCACCGTTGACCGCCTCGCGCTCGCCATGCCGCTGGCGACGCGCGATCAGCCGTTCGGGCCCGAGCACACGGTGTACCGAGTGGGCGGCAAGATCTTCGCCATGTACACGGAGGGCATCGGCTACCCCATCGTGAACCTCAAAACCGACCCGGAAGAATCCGAGGTGTTGCAGCGCATCTACCCGAGCATCATTCCGGCATGGCATATGAATAAGCGGCACTGGATTTCCGTGGGCGCCGGCGAAGGAATCACCGAGCGGGTGCTAGAGGAGTTGGTCGAGGATGCGTACCTACGCGTCATGTACTCGCTACCCAAGGCGAAGCGACCCATCGAGTTCCGCGAGCGCCCGGTACCCGAAAAGCACTAGGTAGAAAAGTCCTAGGCCGAAAAGCACTAGGGTCTGAAGGAATCTTTTAAACAGCGGAGCGGGCGAGCACCGGTCCGGACCACCGGCTTGCTCACCCGCTTTGCAAAGCACATTCCTATCCGCGATTGGGAGGGTCATCAACCACGATGAACGCTCGAACCACCAAGCTCCATCCCATATATTGCGGGGTTCCGTACCATGCACCACTTGTGTGAATACGTGATAGTTGAGTCGGCGCCCTTGCCAGACCTTCCTATGCAGAGGAGGCGCTCACATGGGTGCACTGAATATTTCCCTTGAGTGACTCAGCTACGTCATGCGATGTAGCTGAGAGGGGATCGCTGTCTTCGCCCGAACTACCGGCACGGACGAATGTGTGCTCTCGAGAATAATAATAGCCTTTTTGCATCACGGTGTCACTTTCGGGTTGAGGTATTCCACCTGTTCCTATTGAGCGTATTTCAGGTGTTTTATAGCACCGAACCCACATATCCAATCACAGCGAATACCTGCGGATTTTAAGCCCCGAAAAATCAAGGAGGGGCCGCCCTAAACCCTCCTTATATCGCCTCCACATGGGCTAATACCTACTTAAAGCAATATTCAGAAAAGTCAGCGCGACCCCTCACTATATGAGATAAATTCTTCATCTCACATGGGCTTCAACCGTAAATCCGGTCAGACGCAGACAAACACAAATGTTAGTCGTCGAATTCCACCTTCTCGAAGCTCATGGTGCCATCAGCGTGCGAGACAACAGTGTTCGGGTCACGCTCACGACGAGCCGCCGCGTACGCATCGTGGCTTGCCTCATCAACCCAGCGGGTCACCACAAAGTAGTCGCCGCCCTCATCCAGGGGGCGCCACAGCTCAAAACCCTCAAAGCCGGGGAAAGAGTCAGCAATGTGGCGGGCAGCAGCGAAGCGCTTCTCCAGCTCAGCCTGGTTGTCGCCAACGACAGCAAGACGGTGAACCTTAACAACGGACATGTGTCCTCCTTCTGTTGAGTACGTGCTTTCAACGATGAAAGCGTATTACCACCTCGCACCACCTATAGGTAGGCTATGTTCTTAGCGAGGTTACCCTCAGAATAACGGTTTGCAGGCACAAAAAATAGGGGTCAGCGCCAACTAACAGTTATATGACGCTAACCCCCATTCAGAGGATTACGAGGCGCTCGCGAGCGCCTATTCGAGGCCTAGGAATTTGCCTCGGGCTGGGCGGTATCGGCAGGAGTTGCGGGGCTCTTCTTCGCCTTCTTCTGAGCCGCCTTCGCCGGGTTCGCAAAATGCACCCCGCGCTCAGCCAAGAAGCGGCGGTCCTTCTTATCCCACTGCTCCACCGGGTACGCCTCCAACAGGTCGGGGCGGCGCTCCAGGGTGCGCTCAATCTGACGGTCACGACGCCAACGTGCAATCGCACCGTGATTACCCGACAGCAGCACCTCCGGCACCTCACGGTCACGCCACACGGCGGGCTTCGTGTACACCGGATACTCCAGCAGACCGCCCGTATGCGACTCCTCTTCCAGGGAGGCGGGGTTACCCATCGCGCCGGGAATCAGGCGGGTGATCGCCTCAATCATTGCCATGACCGCGACCTCACCGCCGTAGAGCACGTAGTCGCCCAGGGACACGGGCATCACGCGGAAGCTCTCCTGCGCCCAGTCCAGCACGCGCTCGTCGATGCCTTCGTAGCGTGCCGGGGCGAAGACAATATGCTTCTCCTCCGCCAGCTCGTACGCCATCGCCTGATCAAAAACGGCACCCGCAGGGGACGGGACAATCAGCAGCGGACGGGTATCAGCGGCGGGTTCGGCAGCGAGACCAGTCCCCTCAGACTTGGCACCCTCAGTGGAATCTTCGGAAGCGTTCAGCGGGGAGGCGGCAAGCACCTCATCCAGCGCCAAACCCCACGGCTCCGCCTTCATCACCATGCCCGCGCCACCGCCGTACGGAGTGTCATCCACCGTGCGGTGACGGTCAAACGTGTATTCACGCAAATCATGCAGGTGCAGATCCACCAGACCCTTCTCGCGTGCCTTACCCAGCAGGGACAGCTTCAGCGGCTCCAGGTACTCGGGGAAAATCGTGACCACATCGTAGCGCACAGACTACTCCCCCGCCTGCTCGGTCGCCTGCGCAGAATCCTGCTCAGCATCCTCGACCAGGTCAATCAGACCCGCCGGAGGAGTCAACAGCACAAAGCCGGGCTCATCCTCGGTCGAGGGAACCACCTCGGGCACAATCTCCTCAACAAACGGAATCATGATCTCTTCACCCGCACCGGATGCAAGGCGCGGCGAACGAGCCAGCTTAATCAGCAGCAAATCCTGAACCGGCATGGTCTGCAGACCGGTCACCTTGCCCAGCGGCTTGCCAACAGCCGGGTTATCCACGGGGCTCTCACCCTCGGGCACGTCAGCGAGCAGGTACACGGGCAGGTTCACGAGCTCCTGCTCGTAGAAGCCCTCTTCATCGCCCTCATCCTCGGGCACCTCGTAGACCAGGCGGCTACCGCGCAGCTCCTCAGCCTGGTTGCGGGTGGTCACCTCATCAAAACGGACCACCAGAATCTTCTTGTTCCAGCGGGCACCGGCAACCGTCAGCTCACCGGTAGGCGCCACCGAAGCGGCAGCAGAGCCGGGCTTAAAATTCTCGATACCGAGCACCTCACCGCGGGCAAAACGCTCCTGCGGGGCATCAGTAAAGAGCTGAACCGTCACCTCACCACGAATACCGTGAGGCTTACCGATACGAGCCACCACAACCTGCATAATTTTCCTCCGCTGGATACAAGCTAAAAACCTACGCCGTGCACGTGCACGGCTCCCACTATTCTACCGGGCACTTAGGACGGGCGCATTCTGCCGCCCGCACTACCACCGGGACCCGGGTACGCGAAAGCCCCCGCCTTCCGGAAAAACTCCGGGAGCGGGGGCTTCAAGCGTTTACGAGCTAGCGTCGCTTTTTGTCGGTGTCGATAATGTCGATACGCATCGGCTCGCCATCAGAAATAGCCTCCATCACCAGACGGATGCTCTTGGCGGTACGACCAGACCTGCCGATAACTCGGCCCAGGTCATCCGGATGCACGCGAACCTCAAGGGTTTCACGGTGACGCTGAGTGCGCAGGCGCACCTTCACGTCCTCCGGACGATCGACAATCCCTCGAACCAGGTGTTCGAGTGCGTCAGCCAACATAATTACTCAGCTGCTTCCTCAGCCTCAGCCTCGGGTGCTGCTTCCTCAGCAGCCTCTTCAGCCTTCTCAGCCTTGGGGGTGATAGCCTCGGGCAGGATCACGGAACCCTTTTCGGGAACAACGAACTCAGCCTTAGCCTCGACGGGCAGAACCTTGGACTCTGCCTTCTCGCCCTTGAATGCAGCCCAGTCGCCCGAGAGCTTCAGCAGAGCCAGAACCTGCTCGGTCGGCTGTGCGCCGACGGAGAGCCAGTACTGAGCACGCTCAGAGTTGATCTCGATACGCGAGGGGTGCTCGGTCGGGTGGTAAATACCAATCTCTTCGATGGTCTTACCGTCGCGCTTGACGCGCGAATCAGCAATCACGACGCGGTAACGAGGATCGCGGATCTTACCCATACGCTTGAGACGAATCTTAACAGCCACTTTAGTGGTTACTCCTGTTTCATAATTTGGTGCGAGGCACACGGTTCAGCACCCGTGGGGCGGGCCATTCACGGCGCCTCTATGGACACAACGGCACGCGAAGAGAGGGGTCGCGCGTCGCCGGGTACTCAGCTAGGGTATCAGAGCCCAAGATTTTAAGCTAGCGACACGGAAAAATAATTGCCACAGGCACCGAACATCACTTTTAAACAGCGTTCTGTGCCCGGTAGCTCCCTGCGAAACCGCTCTGTAGCCGCCGCTAGTCGAGGTTGCTCATCTCCAGAGTCTCCCCCGTCTCCAGGGCGCGGTAGCACTCACGCAGACGCTCCACCATCGACGGGCGCACATAACCCTCCAGGTTCTCCGGAGCCACCCACTCGTAGGTCACCAGCTCGGCATCCTGCAGGGCAATCTTCGTATCCGCCGCAATCACGCCGCCGTCGTACATGTAGTAGGTCGAATCACCCCACACACCCAGCGACAGGCCGTGGAAAATCAGCAGCACGCGACCCAGCTTCAGGTCCAGGCCCAGCTCCTCCACAATCTCACGCTCGCAACCGGGCTTGGGGGCCTCGCCCGCCTCCACGGTACCGCCGGGAAGAATCCAGCCGTCCTTATAGTTCGGCTTCACCAGCAGCATCTCGCCGCGCTCATTACGAATCAGCGCGCCCGCCGCCAAACGGCGCGTAGGCAGGGTGGCGATAAAAGCCTTCAGCTCTTCATCGCTCAGATAGGAATCCTTCATGGCTTCTTTCCTTTAGCGGTCGGTTTTCTTCGCAGCGCGCTGCCTGATGCTACGCACTATACCCAGGGCACGCTCACGCAGTCCAGAGGGTGCCTGCTCCATGGACGGGGCGGCATCCTCCACCGTGCGGTAGTTGCCCTCACGTAGGTCATCAATGAGAGTGCGCTTGGTCGAGGGCTGCTCACCGGTGGTATCCCCCGGATGCACCAGCTCAGCATCCGCAACCGGGCGGGCATGCTTCTTCAACTGGGTCTGCTCGAAAGAACGCAGAACCGTCGGAATCAGAGCCGACTCGACCGTAGCGTTCAGCGCAAAGAGCGCGGCAGCCACCGAGAACTTACGGCTCGCCTTACCCTGCGCGCGGCGGCGGCGCGCCACATTCGCCAAGGTCAGGGCAATAGCGCTCTGAGCCGTCACATCCGCGCCCAGGACAAGACCCACGCGGCGGGTCTTCGCACGAATCTGCTCCGGGGTCAGGCGCTTGCGGCGCGAACGAGGCGCGGGGCCCTGAGTGGATGAACTCTGCGGTGCGGGGCCCTGGGATGCCGGTGCCTGATGCTCGGTATTCTGCGATGCGTTCGGCGCAGGTTCGTCGCCCGCCGCGGCATCAGATTGTGCACCCTCAGCCGAGGTCGCCTCAGCCTGCGATGCGGAAGACTGGCTGGAGTACGGTGCGAGGGCAGCCCTCAAATGGGCAAGAACAGCTTCTTCTTCCTCCGGGGTGAAATTCCTGCCCCCCGTAGGCTGCGCATCGTCCTTCTCGAAATCGCGGTCCTGCTCATAGGGACCCTCGAAGTCATCAAACGCCTCGGCGTCCAGGAAGTCTTCTTCCTCATCAAGAGCGTCTTCCGGGAAAGACATATGAGTGTACTCGAAAGGAATATGGCCTTCGCTAATGGCGTCCATCCACTCGGCGAGGGTCACGCGGCGGCCGGTCGCAACCAGTCGGTAGCTACGCTCCATGGGCGAGGGGAAGTTACCCGGGTAGGGCTCAATCTCCTCGTCATCTTCGAAGGAATCGTCCTCTACGGGGGTGCTCTCGGAGAAAGTAGCCTCGGCAGCGGAGTCATCCAGCGGGAAGGTAACGTCCAGTGCTTCAGAAGTCTGCGCTTCATCAGCAGGTTCAGCCGCAGGCTGCGCGAAGCCCTCATCCTCATTGCCGAAGATGCGCGCCGTGCTAATCGACGCCACATCAAAACCGGTGGTCGGCACCAGCGCCAGCTCCGTGGGAACATCCAGCAGCTGCAGCACCGACTCCAACGCCAGGGTATTGCTCGTATCGCGCAGGTACGCATTCAGGCGGCGACCGGCAATGGAGTCAGCCTCCACACCAAACATCGCCATGACATTAGCGATGCCCTGCTCGATTTCATCCTCATCAGAACCGAAAATCTTCGAACCCGAAAGCTCCGGGGCGCTACCGGGAAGCTCCGACAGCAGATCCTCCAACACGCCGCCAAAACGTGCAACTTCCTCACGGCTGAGGGCACGGTTCAGGCGCTTAGGCACACGCTGCCAGGTGAACTCCTCCACGAGATTCTCGTAGGGTTCACCGAACGCTTCCAGGTACCACTCCTCATCCGAGTAGGGCTCGCGGGCGGGCTCCTCATAGACCACCAGATGCTGCTGGTTCGCGTTGCCCTCAGCAATCAGGGCGTTGCAGTTCAGCAGGCCCAGCAGCGCCATCAAATCCACCGGGTCGGCAGAAATGAGGGTCCACTCCCCCGCCGGCGCGGCAACAACCTGCCGAGTACCGGCAGAAAGGTACGCCAAAAGAAGCCCCGTAATCATGTCAATGGGCAGGTCAACGAGCATGGCGGCATCGCCGTCCACCAGGAACTCCAACTCACCCTGACCACCGGGCAGCTCCTCCCACACGGTCGCCTCCCCCTCAAGGGCGGCACCGGTAACCGGCAGCTGATCCACCAGCTGCGCCACATAATCCTCAACGGGGGTACCCACGTGCAGGTGGCCGTCAGCGACCTCCAGCACGTTCATGTAGCCCTCATCATCCACGGCGCACAGCACGTAGAGCTGCACCTGATGCTCACCCATCTCGTAAGCAATCAGCTCCGGGGAGGCGGCAGTCGCCTCAATGAGGGCGGCAATCAGCTCCTCATCGGTGGTGGAACGAGCCATGATGCGGCGGCGCTGAATCTTCTCCTCCAGCTCCATGGTCTGCTCGATGCGCTCATTGCGCTGCTTCTCGGCGGTGCGCTCCTCATCCTGCGCGCGCAGGTACTCGGGGCTATCCGACTCGCCGGTTCCGGCGGGTGCGGGGGCATCGTCCCACATGCCGGTGAGCTTATCGACGGTCCACTCTTCGCTCTCCAGGGCGGCGGCGAGGCGGTCAACCTTCGTGCGGTCGTTCCAGGCGCGCTGCGTATCGGAGTCTTCCGCCTTCACCTCATCGTGCATGCTGCGGGCCTCACGAATCAGGTTCAGAATGGTTGCGGCAACGTCGTCAACGGCGGGGTCGTCGCTCTCACTGGAGTAGACGAGGTCGCCCGCCAGTTCGGCGGAGTGCTCCCCGTACTCGAGGGCGATACGCGCCCAGACGGGGGTGTACCCGGGAAGGATGTTCGAATCATTGTCGAAGCCGTCCGCAAAGTCGCCCGAAAGCTCCTCTTCACGAACCTCTGCGGGAGCATCAGAGAAGCCCAGCGAGCCCTCCTCAGTTACAGACTCAATTGTAGACTCGCCTGCAGATTCGCCGGCAGGGTCCTCTACAGAATCATCAGCGAAGGCGCGCTGAGACCACGGCGTGACCTGCTCATTCAGCTGATCATCCGCGTTCTCTCGATCCCAATTCTGCTCGTTCTGAGCCATTGATACCTTCCCTTCACACCCATTCATGCACCCAAACCGGGCACCATACCGGTACGGGTGCGCCCCGTCACCACGTGCGCACCCGTACCACCCCTTACGGGGCTCATATTTGCTCTTACTGCAGGAACTTCTCGAAGCCCTTCGGCAGGTTCATGCTGGACAGATCCATCTCCTGGTTCTGAGCCTGCTGACCGAATGCAGCACCGGCGCGAGCCTGCTGCGCCTTAGCTGCTGCCGCCTCCTGCGCCGCACGCTTCTGCGGGTTGCCGGAGCGAGCCTTCTTCTTCTTGTTGCTTTTCGCGTTCTTACGAGCGCCACCCGCCGCAGCCGCCATACCGGGCATCTGCATACCGCCGGGCATGCCGGGCATCTTGCCCGAAGCGAGCTTCTTCATCATCTTCTGAGCCTGAGCGAAACGCTCCATCAGCTGGTTCACCTCAGACACGGTCACACCAGCACCCTTAGCGATACGGGCACGGCGAGAACCGTTAATGATGCGCGGAGCCACACGCTCGTGCGGGGTCATGGAGCGAACAATTGCCTCTACGCGGTCAATCTCGCGCTCGTCAAAAGCCTCAAGCTGCTGACGCATCTGAGCCGCACCGGGCATCATCATGAGCAGCTTCTTCATGGAACCAAGCTTACGAATCTGCTGCATCTGAGCCAGGAAGTCCTCAAAAGTGAAGTCTTCCTGATCGATGAATTTCTTCGCCATGCGGTCGGCTTCAGCCTTATCCCACTGAGCCTCAGCCTGCTCAATCAGAGTCAGGATGTCACCCATATCCAGGATGCGGCTTGCCATACGGTCCGGGTGGAACTGCTCAAAGTCAGTGACGTTCTCACCGGTGGACGCAAACATAATCGGCTTGCCGGTCACCGAAGCCACCGACAGAGCCGCACCACCGCGGGCATCACCATCAAGCTTAGACAGGACCACACCGGTGAAGTCCACACCCTCGTTGAATGCGTTAGCGGTGTTCACGGCGTCCTGACCAATCATCGCATCAATGACGAACAGAACTTCGTGCGGCTCAATGGCGTCACGAATATTGCGTGCCTGCTGCATGAGCTCAGCGTCAACACCCAGACGACCCGCGGTATCGACAATCACTACGTCGTGTAGCTTAGCGCGAGCCTCAGCCACACCGTCACGTGCCACCTGCACGGGATCGCCGGTGGGGACGTCAAACTCGCTGGTCACACCGGGGTGCGGCGCGTACACGGGCACGCCCGCACGCTCACCGACGACCTTCAGCTGGGTCACCGCGTTGGGGCGCTGCAGGTCGGATGCAATCAGCATCGGGGTGTGCCCCTGGCCCTTCAGCCAGTGAGCCAGCTTGCCCGCCAGGGTGGTCTTACCGGCACCCTGCAGACCCGCCAGCATGATGATGGTCGGGCCGCTCTTCGCCATGTTGATGCGGCGGGTCGAACCGCCGAGGATGCTCACCAGCTCCTCGTTCACGATCTTGACGATCTGCTGGGAGGGGTTCAGCGCCTCGGAAACTTCCGCACCAAGAGCGCGTTCCTTCACGTGGGCGGTAAATTCGCGGACCACGGGGACGGCGACGTCAGCGTCGAGCAGGGCGCGGCGGATTTCGCGGACGGTTGCATCAATGTCTGCCTCGGAGAGGCGGCCCTTGCCGCGCAGGTTCTTAAAAGTTGCCGTCAAGCGGTCGGAGAGAGAATTGAACACGAGCCGTGATCACTTTCTTAACGTTGAGGTGGCCCCCAGCCGCGAAGGCGAACGGGGATGGTTAGTCAGTCTTTAAGGATACAGGATGCGCGCTTTCTCCCCCGCCTCCATCTGTGGATAAATGGTGCCGGTTCACCCTGAGCTCAGGATTTACACTCAACGTCCCTCCCACACCCCTCAGCAAATGCGCGGCAGGTGCCAGACTTACCCCCTCATAGAGGCGCAACAGAAACCCTCAGCAGATGTTCCGCACCCCGCCTCAGCCTGCTCAACACGTCAGATAGATTAGATTTTCTAGACAGCCTGGGTTAGAATTCTAAAGGTGTTACGCACGAATGCGTGATACGCCCGAGTGGCGGAATTGGCAGACGCGCCTGACTCAAAATCAGGTTCTTCGGAGTGTGGGTTCGAGTCCCACCTCGGGCACCAACGCAAAAGCGGCGGGAAAGTTTCAAACTTTCCCGCCGCTTTTCTGTATCCGCTTCTGTACCCCTGTACCCCACCCGCGCATCAGATGGGACAACTACACCAACACACAAAACCGCCGCCCGGCCGTGAGAATTCACGACCGGGCGGCGGTTCTATATACCTAGCGTACAGGCTGAGGATTACCCTCAGCTACGCATCGAAAAAGATTGGTGAGCGGCTTAGCGCTTGACCTCGTTCTCCTCGTAAGGACGCAGAGTCTCACGCTCGCCCTCAGCACCGTAGACGCGGTGTACCTGGACCATGTTGGTGGTACCTGCGCGGCCTGCGGGAGCGCCGGCAGCAACGACGACCAGGTCGCCAGCTTCTGCCAGACCGTTCTTCAGCAGGTACTCGTCCACGAACTGGAACAGACCTTCCTGATCGGTGATCATCTCAACCTGCTCAGCGTCAACGCCCCACAGCATGGACAGGAAGGAGCGAACCTTCGGGCTGGTGGTGAACGCGACAATCGGGGTCTCGGGGCGCAGACGTGCCAGACGACGTGCAGAGTCACCGGACTGGGTGAAAGTAACGATGAGCTTTGCGTCCAGCTGGTCAGCGATGTTCACTGCTGCGCGGGTAATTGCACCACCGCGGGTGCGGGGCTTGCGGTCCAGCTCGGGCACGCGGTACAGGCCGCCCTTTTCGGTGTCCTTGACGATCTCGGCCATAGCCTGCAGGGTCAGAATCGGGTACTTACCGACAGAGGTCTCACCGGAGAGCATTACTGCGTCTGCACCGTCGAGGATTGCGTTAGCGCAGTCAGAAACCTCTGCACGGGTGGGGACGGGGTTGTCGGTCATGGACTCGAGCACCTGGGTTGCCACGATGACGGGCTTTGCCCAACGGCGTGCCATGTCGATTGCCTTCTTCTGAACGAGGGGAACCTCGGAGAAGGGTAGCTCAACACCGAGGTCACCACGAGCGACCATGATGCCGTCGAACTTGTCGATGATGTCTTGCAGGTTCTCAACTGCCTGGGGCTTCTCAATCTTGGCGATGACGGGTACGCGGATACCCTCTTCGTCCATGATCTTGTGGACGGGCTCAACGTCTGCACCGGTACGGACGAAGGAGAGTGCAATGATGTCTGCACCCATCTTCAGTGCGAAGCGCAGGTCGTTTGCGTCCTTCTCGGTCAGTGCGGGCAGAGAGACCGCAGCGCCGGGCAGGTTGATGCCCTTGTTGTTGGAGATGGGGCCGCCCACGATGACGCGGGTGCGAACGCGGGTGGGAGTTACCTCAATAGCTTCGAGGCGGATCTTGCCATCGTCGAGCAGGAGCTTGTCGCCGAGCTTTACGTCGCCGGGCAGGCCCTTGTAGGTGGTGCCACAGATTTCTGCGGTACCTTCAATGTCTTCGGAGGTGATGGTGAAGTCTGCGCCGGGCTCAAGGTATTCCTTGCCGTTTGCGAAACGCTCGAGGCGAATCTTGGGGCCCTGCAGGTCGGCGAGGATAGCAACGTCCTTACCGAGCTTTGCAGACTGGTCACGGATGGTGTCGTAGCGTGCCTGGTGCTCGGCGTGGTCACCGTGGCTCATGTTCAGACGGGCGACGTTCAGGCCAGCCTTGATTGCCTCGGAGATCTTCTCGGGGGACTCGATTGCCGGACCGATGGTTGCAACGATTTTTGCGCGCCTCATGTACCTAACCTTTGTGTGTTGTTTCATGTGGCCCCTGAGGGCTCACACTGATTTTCCGGGGAAGACTAACGTCAAATTCCCAATTATTCCCACGCGTTCTAACAGGTAACCACATGCCGGATGCGTGGGACTCTTTCTCAATTATAGGGGTTTTGCGCCCTCTTGGGTATGTTTCTCCCAACTCTTTCCACCGAAGAAATTGTGTTTCACGTCGCATTTTGAATGTCACCCCCCTCCATCGAACACACCACAGAAAGCCGGTTTTCACCCCCACCACCTCCGCCTCTCCCAGAAAGTAAATTAGGGTACTTTTTACCCATAGATAGCCAGCACTGCACAATATTTAGTCGCACTCGAGAACGTTCGAGCATATTTCAAAAACATAGAGACACTCAGAGTGGGCTATGAGAAGATAGATAGGGCATCCAAAAGCTGGGCGATTTCACATTTTCGCGCGCCTAGCCTATATTGGAACCCATAATTAGTATTTGAAATGCGAAATATATCTGGAAGGTTCACAGATGACTACTCGCGTGCTGATTATCTTCGGCTCCACCTACGGCTACACCGAACAGTACGCCACCTGGCTGGCAGAAGATCTGCGTGCACTCCCGCAGGCCCCCGAGGTTGAGACTGTCCCCGCCTCCAAGGTCACCCCCGAGCAGGCTGAGGCATTCGACGCTTTCGTCATTGCCGGCAGCGACTACGGTGGATTCCTCAACGGTGCACCGGCACTTCGCAAGAAGATCCTGCCGATTATTGCGCCCAAGAAGAACCGCACCGCGTTCTTCACCGTCTCCTTCACCGGTGAATACTCCAAGAAGCTGCTGGACAAGGCTGTCGCCAAGAGCTACACCCCCGAACTGACCGAAGGTCGCCCCGTCTACCACCTGCGTGGCGGCATCGACTTCGACAAGATTTCGCTGGCTCACAAGACTGCCCTGAAGGGCCCGGTGCGCGCATGGCTCATGGCGAACCCGCACCCGAACGAGGGTATTCAGCAGATGCTCGAATGCTACAAGACCGGTAAGGCTGAGTACATCGATCGCGAGACCCTCAAGCCGCTGGTCGAGGACATCGCCAAGTTCCTCTAAGTCCTTCGGGAAACACAAGCTTTCACCTCTTCCCACCCGTCTCTTTCAGCCGGACATCAGAACCTGAAAGAGCGGGCGGGAAGAGCCGAGATAAACGTGCCAACAGGCACCATATACGTGGTCGATGACTCTTCATCTCTCCTGCATCGACCATGCAACTCCGGGTGCCGGTGCGAGGCCGCGCCAAATACAGTACCCGGAACATGAGGGGTGGGTCTTTGTGTGTGCGGCCCACCCCTTTCCTTATGTCCGCAAGCCAAAGCCCCGGCAGCGTAGCCTCCGACAGAGCAGTCCACAGAGTGAAATTCACAATGCCCCGGCGTGTCGCGCACCTAAAATTTTTTGCAAAAAATTGAGCCCATAAATGCACCGACAAGCCGCAAAACCAAACAGGTCCCCCAAAGACCCCAAATTACTGTGCACTCCGTGAAAATGATGCCGCCAGGATGACGCCCCAAAGCATTGCGCACAGCGGTGCAGGTACCGTAGGCTGATAGCTGTGTCAGCCGCTTGACATACCCGGCAACCGACACACATCACTTCAACTACCCCACATATTCACTCGTGCCAGAAGCCCCCACACAGGGCCGCATCGACACATCCACCTCTCAAACACAGGCAAAAATCAATAAAGAAACTCCAGACTGCCGCGCGCTCCGCGGCAGCCCGCTCCATCATGGCGTCCGCAGTCACCCTGGTCGCCGCGTCCCTCACCTCCGTTCCCGCTGCATTTGCCGCTCCCACCGCGAGCGCAGCCGCAGAGGTCAACCAACCCCAACGCATCCTACGAGGAGCTCAGCTACGCTCCCGCTCCGGATGCGTCCCTGGTCGAACGTTCCAACCCCGCCATGGGTGCGGGCGAGCGCGAACAACTGGGCACCGCGAACGCACGAACCGGTGCCACCTCCCCCGCTTCTACCGCAACTCTGAGCGGTATTTCCGCAACCCAAAGCTCGGCACAGGGTCTGGCGGCTGGTCAGGGTCTGGCATCCGGTCAAGCACTGGCGCAGGGCCGCTCCTCCTGGACTCCCTCCGGCGGCACCCTCGGTATGGATGTCTCCTCGCACCAGCAGAACGTTGACTGGGTGAGTGCCTACGCCGCAGGTTCCCGCTTCGCCTACGTGAAGGCAACCGAGGGCACCTACTACACCAACCCCTACTTCGCTCAGCAGTACAACGGCTCGCCGCAGTTCGGCACTCTGCCGCTGCACCTGGCAAGCTACTCGACCGTGGTCGGTGCAATTCCGGCGGGTTGGAGCGGCTACGACATTTGGCAGTTCACCGACTCCGGCCCGTTCGTGGGTGACTCGAATTTCTTCCCCGGCACCGTGAACGATCTGAAGGTTCTGGCAAAGAATCCCAACGCAGTGCACCGCAACTGGGCGAACGGTCAGGACCGCGTAGTTGAGGAGCGTGCGTTAGAAGACCGCGCCGCTCAGGATCCTAACCTGGTGACCACCGCGACCGGCTCCATTGATATTCGCACCGGCATTGGCAACTTCTGGAATAAGAACCGCGCCTTCTACGGCAACCCGATTGGCACCGAGTACTCCCTGGGGCAACGGCGTGTACGCCCAGAAGTTCACCAACAACAAGACCATCTACTGGACGAACTCGCACGGTTCGCGCTGGCTGGTCACCAACGGTGCCCTGGATCAGAAGTTCCGCTCGGATGTGGCTCGTTTCCGCGGCCTTGCCACCAATGAGGAGTCCCGCTCCGACACTATGGCGGTGTCCTTCGCTAACGGTGAGGGTGCCTACTGATCTGCCGCTACCGGCACCCACATTATCAACGAGCGCGGCGCATTCTACGCAGCCTGGCGCAAGGCGGGTATGAAGGGCGCTCCCACAACCGATGAGCAGAACCTGGGTAACGGCATCATCAAGCAGGAGTTCTCGGGTAGCACCACCTACGTGTGGTCCGCGCAGACCGGCGCCCACCGCCTGCACACCGGTGGCGCGTTCTACCACCGTTTCATGCAGCACCGCGGCACCTGGGGTGCTCCGGTGACCGACGAGACTAGCACCTCCATGGGTGCTCAGGTTCAGTTCGCCTCGGGCAAGGTACTGCTCTGGTCGGATGCGTACGGCGCCTATGAGACGAACGCTAACGACTCGATCTTCAAGCACTGGGCGCAGAACACCGCCCGTTACGGTGCGGCACGCGGCGACGAGTCCTATGTGAACGGCGTGTACTACATGGACTTTGAGCGCGGCACGATCCGCTGGACCGCGCAGCGTGGAATCTACTAAACAGCGCGGCAGCTACTAAACGGCGTGTAATCTAATTAACGATAAAACGCGCATATAAACGCATATAAAAACGAGGGGCACCTGGCAGAGGTGCCCCTCTTTCTTTCGCTACAGGTCGTATCTTTTGAACAACACAAAAATCAAGATGTGCTCTGTAGCGGGTGGGCTACCGAGTGAGTAGAGAACCCGGCTATGTTACCCGTGCAGGCAGGTAAATTTATGTCGAGGCGGTGCGCCGCCGCGAAGCGTTAGTGCGGAATCGTCCAAGAATTTCGGATTAGTGAGACCTCTTCCGAAGGTGTCTAGAGGGGCGCCTGACCGGAAGTAAGGACTCAACGGTGAATAACAGCACGGTACGAAGATGCTGAAATTCATCCGGGTATAACGTTCCGGGAGAAGGAATCGACATCTAGGAGGGCCTAAACCTTCACACGTTACATCCCGATACATCAAGGGTATGTGCAGGGACGTTCGAAACTATCTCTTCGGAAAATATTATGCTTCAACTATTAGTTGAATGTTTACAATGTAAGTATGCATTTTAAGGTCTATAGAGTCAAATAAGGTGGATCTATTGAACTAATTTGGTGGGAATTTTGAGATATTTCCTTGGATATTTCAAAAATAAATTCCTAGATTTATTACGTTTAGGTGTGTCACACTCACAGAGATTTTCAGATCTTTACGATAACGGCTCTCAAAAACCCGGCACTAAACATCTAGTTAGAAACGCTAGTTAAAAACACTAGGACGCACCCCCGCGTCGTATGCACAGCAGAAAGAGTACCCCTACTCCCCCCCACCACATGGGATGCGCCCTAGGCGTTATAACCATCGAAACTACCGGCAGGACCCCAGCCGAGTGAGATCTTGAAGCCCTACCGGGGGCCTCGAATCATCCGCCAGCTTAGAGGCTGGCGAAGTCCAGAACCATACGGCCGGTAATCTTACCTGCCGCCATTTCCTCGAAGACAGCCGGTGCCTCGTCAACCTCACGAAGCTGAACCACCGGAACCACGATACCGTCAGCACCGAACTGGAACGCCTCCGCCAGATCCTGACGGGTGCCCACCAGGGAGCCCACCACGCGGATGCCATCCAGAATAATCTTCACAATGGACAGCTCCATCATCTCCGAGGGCAGACCAACAGCCACCACGGAACCGCCCGCACGAACCGACTCAACAGCCTGGTTGAATGCAACCTTCGATACCGCGGTCACCACAGCAGCGTGAGCGCCACCGCCGGTCAGCTCGCGAATAAGAGCCGGAACGTCCTCAACCTCACGACCGTTGATGACGTGGTCAGCGCCGGTCTCACGAGCCAGAGCCAGCTTGTCGTCGTTAATGTCAACAGCGATAACCTTGGCGCCAAAAACCTTCTTAGCGTACTGAACAGCCAGGTTACCCAGACCACCAGCACCGTAAGCAACCAGCCACTCACCGGGGCGAACCAGCGACTCCTTGATCGCCTTGTAGGTGGTCACACCAGCGCAGGTAATGGAGCTTGCCTGTGCCGGGTCAAGGCCCTCGGGAACCTTCACGGCGTAATCAGCGGTCACCAGGGTGTACTCGCTCATGCCGCCATCAACCGAGTAGCCTGCGTTCTTCACCGAACGGCACAGGGTCTCACGGCCCGAGGTGCAGTACTCACAGTGGCCGCAGCCCTCGAAGAACCAAGCCACCGACACTCGGTCGCCTTCCTTCAGGGACTCAACACCCTCACCGACCTTGACGACACGACCGATGCCCTCGTGGCCCAGAATACGACCCGGAACCTCGCCAAAATCACCGGAAGCCACGTGCAGGTCAGTGTGGCACACGCCGGAGTACTCAATCTTCACGAGCGCCTGGCCGTGACCGACAGCCGGAACGGGAACCTCACGGACAACAACCGAACCGTCAACCTTCTCAGGGACAACAACAGCCTTCATGGTTTCCTTGCACATGACCTAAACTCCTTAGTTATTGGTGGCCGTGCTCAAGCCGCAATCTGCAATCTGCGCTGTGCAACCTAGCGGGGTGAGCGCGCGTTTTCTTTACATTTCCACCGTAAAATGATGAGCCGCCAATCTAAAGGACCTTCCCCGAATATGACAGAGGGGTTAGATAGAGGCGTTCTCACGAGCAAGGATGATCTTTCGATAAGGTCTATTCCGACCAATGCGCTAAACCGCCAAAGGTTGATATGACGCTATGACGAAACAACACAGAAGATGAGAATGCCTCCCAAAAAAGCGGTTTGGGAGGCACTCAGAAAAAATTTAAATATTAAGTTTGAGGCGCATACCACCCTAAAGAAAGGGTTCAATCTACACCTATACGATTCCTACAGGCACATAGGAACTCTTAGCCGATGAGATTTAGCTGCCTAGAAGCAGAAAGCAACCTCAATATAGCCAGCGCCGCGCTCACCCGGACCATTCGGAGCGTTCAACGCCCACCCCAGATCCATGATGCGCACCGTAGAATCCATGAACGTACCGCCGCCAGCGCCACCGCCAGCCAGCTGCACCGAACCCACCGCATAGCGGGCACGAGCCGAATCGTTATTCCACTTCTGCGACACCACACGAGCCGAAACGCTCAACGCAGCACCGGAGCCGCCGCCGCCATAACCGGCGCCACCGCCTCCAGAAACCACCGACTGGTAGCCGTTAAACAGCTCGCCAGCATTCGACGGGCGGTTATCAGCACCCTCCGGAGTCTGATCCCACTGGTACGAATAGCTCGCCACACCATCAGCGCCCTTCGCGCGGAAACCGCTCGCACCCGCCGCACCGGCAGTCGCAGTGCTCACCAGCTTCTGGGTGGAGGTGCTCGAAAAACCAATCACCGGACCATCAGCAGTCGGCGGGTTCAGCTTCTCACCGCCAGCACCGCCCACACCACCGGCAGCACCCGAACCCGGGTTCACCGTCAGAATCGGCTCAGACTGCGCCTCATACGAGGTGAAACCAACAAAACCGGGCGAACCGTCGCCGTCACCCGAACCAGCGCCACCACCGGTGCTGAACTGGTGCTCGCCACCGGAGCTATCAAGCGAATAGTGCGCGGTCGGGCGCACAGCACCCGCATTCGCGGGGTTCGGCAGAACCGTCGCATACGACGCCAGAACGCCAGCACCGCCGCCGCCACCGGCAACAATCATCGGCACGCCATCCACCTCAATAGCGGACGAACCACCGCCGGACGCCGAATACAGCACGGCACTCATGCCACCGCGACTGGTCACACCGCCAGAAATGCGGGTCAAATCATTGATCGCAGAAACAACATTCGCGGGAACCGGCGAAGAAGCCTTCGAGGAGCCGCCCACACCGTAGCCGTCGCCGCCCTCAGCGGGCTTCAGCTCACCATTACCGATACCGCCCGAACCGGCAGTCAAAGTAATAGTCTGGCCGCCGCGCACAGCCATAGAACCCTCCACCATGGCACCGGAACCGGCATCAGCCACAGTGTAGTTCGTGCCGCCAGCACCGCCCACAGCGGTAAAACGCATACGCTTAGCACCCGCAGGAACCGTCAGCACGGCAACCTTCTTCACGCCGTCACCGGCAGTGACCATCGTCGAATCCTCGTAAGGTCCGGTGCACTCGCCTTCCTCATCAGAAGCCGCATACGCCGGAATCACCGAAGAAGCCACAACAACCGGGGCAGCCCACGCCGCACCAGCCACCAGGCGGCGGCGAGACAGGGCGGAATTCAGGGGGCGAGAAGAAACAGACTGCTCAGTCTCGGAAGAATCAGCCTGGAAAGAAAAAGAGCTCACAATAAGTCCTGTGTTTCTGGAAGAGTGTTTGAGCCAAAACAAGGGGTGCCTCGCGCACATCCCGCCGGAATACGGCGTAAGAAATGATGCGTAAACTGAACCGGGTGAGTTAGTCCGGTCAGCACGGGTGCGCACCCGAGTGATTTGAGTCGGTGAATACGGTCATGCGGCAGCCTCGCAGAAGCCGCCCGTGAACACCCAACGCACAGGAAAATCAGCAGAAAAAACCCACCACGCAAAATGCGCAGGATGAATCAGCCGCTTGAAAGAAGTCCAGAAGTTGAGTGGACACAACCTAATCATTATGCCTTCTCTCCCGCCTAAATCCATAACATTCGCCGCTATCTGCAGGGCGTGGCGCAAAGATGACGGCATCAAGCCAGGAGGCGGTGCACCCGTACGTGAGCGCAGCTACAGGTGAGGCACAGCTACAGGTACAGCAAACCCGCCGTGCGGAGTGCGCCTCCACACGGCGGGTTCAACCAAGATGAAATTTAGACGAAAGCTAGGAGCCCTTCGTCGAAGACTCAGGAGAGTCAGAATCCTCGGCGGGCTCTGCCTTCTCGGGTGCCTTCTCCCCAGCGTCCTCTGCGGACTCATCTGCGGCAGGCTTCGGAGCGAACTCCGCAGGAGCCGGCTCAATACCCGCAGCAGCCTTCGCCGCAGCACGACGACCAGCCACCACAAAACCAGCAGCACCCAGCAGAACCAGCAGCAGAGCAGTCCACACGTGAATACGAACGCCCCAGAGCATCTCCGACGTATCAATACGCAAGAACATCTCAATGAAGAGGCGACCCACACCGTAGTAGAACACGTACAGCCACAGAGTCTGACCCAGCTTCAGCACGCCCTTACGGCCCAGCCACAGCAGCAACGCCACACCCAGCAGGTTCCACAGCGACTCGTACAAGAACGTCGGATGGAACAGCGTACCCGCCGGATACTGCGACGGGAAATTACCGCTCGACGCGCTAATCTCCAAGCCCCACGGCAGAGTCGTCGGTTTGCCGAACAGCTCCTGGTTGAACCAGTTACCCCAGCGGCCAAACGCCTGAGCCAGCAGAATACCCGGCGCTACCGCATCTGCAAAAGCCGGGAAATTCATCCCGTAGCGGCGGCAACCGTACCAGGCGCCCAACGCACCAACCGACACGGCACCCATAATGCCGATACCGCCCTCCCAAATCTTCAGGAAAGCCCACGGATCAGCAACATTCGGACCGAAATAGCTACCCGGGTCAGTAATCAGCACGTGGTAGGCGCGGGCACCAATAATGCCCGCCGGAATAGCCCACATCGCCACGTCAAAAACGCGTTCAGGGGTACCACCCGCCGCCTTCCAACGGCGAGCGCCCAGCCACAAGCACACCGCCATGCCCGCAAGAATACACAGGGCATAGAAATGCACACGGAACGGGCCCAGCTGCAGGTACGAAATGTTCGGGGAGGGAATCGAAGCCAGCACGTTAGCTACCGGCACGCTCGCCAGCGACAGCACATCAGACATTAGCCTTCACGCCCCGCCAGCTCACGGGTCAGCTTAGCCACCGCCTCAACACCGCCAGAAGCCAAAGCCTTCACCAGCGCGGTACCGACAATCACACCATCCGCATAAGCGCCAATCTCCTCAACGTGAGCACGGGTCGAAACACCCAGACCCACGCACGCACGAGGCGCACCGGCAGCCTTAATGTCCGCAACCAGGGTGCGAGCCGCCTCCGACACGGAGGTGCGGGCACCGGTCACGCCCATCACCGACACAGCGTACACGAAGCCGCTCGACGCCTTCGCAATAGTCGCCAGACGCTCCGGCGACGAAGACAGAGCAGCCAAGAAAATACGATCCAGACCGTACTCGTCAGAAGCCTCAAAC
Source organism: Rothia sp. HMSC061E04 (assembly GCF_001813685.1). Lineage (NCBI taxonomy): Bacteria > Bacillati > Actinomycetota > Actinomycetes > Micrococcales > Micrococcaceae > Rothia > Rothia sp. HMSC061E04. Next base: position 167,415 of record NZ_KV813705.1, read on the forward strand.
CACGACGATGCCTCATCAGGCACCAGGTCCGGGGTAATCATGCCCGCGCCGCCGGTAGCCGCCAAATCACGCGCAAAATTCTTCACACCGTACGCCAGAACCGGGTTCCAGTACGTCATCACGACAACCACTGCGTCAGTCGCCTCGGTAATACGGCGGACCGCCTCAAACAGCTGAGGAAGCTTGAAACCGTTCTCCAACGCCACGCCGGTAGCCTTCTGAATCACCGGACCATCCATGACCGGATCAGAATAAGGCACGCCCAGCTCAATAATGTCCGCGCCGTTATTGCCCAGAGCAATCGCTGCGTCAATCGACTCATCCAGAGTCGGGAAGCCCACCGGCAGGTAGCCGATCAGCGCCGCACGGCCCTGCTTCTCGCACTCAGCCAGACGAGCCGCCAGAGGCGACTGCGCATTCGGAGCGGGGAAAGAACCATCCAGCACCGTAAAAGGTGCCGCCTGAGAAATAGCGTCCTGGTAGCTCATTACTTAGCCTCACTTTCAGCCTGTGCGTTCTGTGCAGCGGATGCGGCAGCTTCCTTATTACCGGTCATCAGGGTCGAGGACGGAATCGCCTTACCCAGGCCGAACCACTTCAGCGCGGTCTCCATGTCCTTATCACCGCGGCCCGACAGGCACACAATCATGGTCTTCTCGCGTGCCGCCTCCGGGTCCTCAGCAGCCCAACGCTGGCACACGCGCAACGCGCCCGCCAGAGCGTGCGAGGACTCAATCGCCGGGATAATGCCCTCGGTGCGGCAGAGCAGACGCAGAGCGTCCATCGCCTCGGTGTCAGTCACCGGCTCATAGGTCACGCGACCAATATCGGACAGGTAGGAGTGCTCAGGACCCACACCCGGGTAATCCAGACCAGCAGAAATCGAGTGGGACTCAATGGTCTGGCCGTCCTCATCCTGCATCAGGTAGGTCATCGCGCCGTGCAGCATGCCCGGGCGGCCCAGAGTAATGGTCGCCGCGTGACGGCCGGTCTCCACGCCGTCGCCGCCAGCCTCAAAACCGTAAATCTCAACCGACGCATCGTCCAAGAACGCGTGGAACAGACCAATCGCGTTCGAACCGCCACCCACACAGGCGGCAATACCATCGGGCAGGCGGCCAGTCTCAGCCAGAATCTGCTCGCGCGCCTCCGAACCAATAGCGTCGTGGAAGAAACGCACCATCGCCGGGAACGGGTGCGCACCCGCAGCGGTACCCAGCAGGTAGTGGGTGTTCTCAACGTTCGCAACCCAGTCGCGCAGCGCCTCATTAATGGCGTCCTTGAGGGTGCGGGAACCGTTCTGAACCGCAATCACCTTCGCGCCCAGCAGCTGCATACGAGCCACGTTCAGCGACTGACGCTCAGTGTCTTCCTCACCCATGTAGACCACGCACTCCATGCCGAAGAGCGCAGCCGCGGTCGCAGTCGCAACACCGTGCTGACCCGCACCGGTCTCAGCAATCAGACGGGTCTTGCCCATACGCTTAGCCAGCAGAGCCTGACCAATCACGTTATTAATCTTGTGGCTACCCGTGTGGTTCAGGTCCTCACGCTTGAGGAACACACGCGCACCAGCATGCTCAGAGAACTTCGGAACCTCAGTCAGCAGCGACGGACGGTTCGAATACTCGGCAGAAAGACGCTGGAACTCGGCAATGAACTCGGGGTCGTTCTTCGCCTCGTTGAAGGTTGCCTCCAGCTCATCCATGGCGGCAATCAGCGACTCGGGCATCCACCGCCCGCCGTACTCACCAAAATAGGGACCGGGGGCATTCTTCAACGACTCGCCGTTGAGGAAAGCATCTGCCAGGTTCTCGCTCATCACTATTCCTTCCCTGGATGGTTGCCGCCGGATGCGCACCGCGGGTAGGGCGGGGCATCAGGCCTGATCACAGCGAAACACCACGCCAACCGCGAATAGGTGGGCGGTGTTCGCACATATCCCCCTATAGTACCCGGGCGCAGGCGGTGACCTGTACCCCGGAGTGCACATGACCATTCCTAGGACATGTGACGTTCGCCGGGGTGGGTGCGCCCGCGGGTATGGGCGGCTCGCATGGGGAGGTTTAAACGCTGGGAATGTGCGGCGAGGCAGGGTCGCGCAGGTTGAGGGGCGCACCGCAGGGTCTGGCAAGCGCGGCGGGCTACAGCAGCTCGCGCAACTCCTCCATCTGCTGAGAAAGCACCGTCGACACGCCACCGCGCATCGACACCCCGTACAGGGTCTCCGCAATCTGCATCGTGCGCTTCTGATGCGTAATCACAATCAGCTGCGAACGCTCCCCCAACTCACCAATCACCTGCAACAGGCGCGAGAGGTTGCGGTCATCCAGCGCCGCCTCAACCTCATCGAGGGCGTAGAACGGCGAAGGGCGAGACATATAAATCGCAATCAACAGCGCCAGCGAAGCGAGCGAACGCTCACCGCCGGACAGCAACGACAGGCGCTTAACCTTCTTACCCGCCGGGCGCGCGTGAATCTCCACACCCGAGTTCAACGGATCGGACGGGTCGTCCAGCTCCAGGTGGCCCTCGCCTCCCGGGAACAGGGTCTCAAAGATACGGCGGTAGTGGGTGTTAATGTCCTCCATCGCGGCGGTGAACACCTCCGCAATGTGGCTGCTGACCTCGTCCATGACCGTGTTCAGGTCGCGGCGGGTCGCCTTCAAGTCCTCAATCTGCTGGTTCAGGTAGGCGTGGCGTTCGGACAGCGCCTCGTACTCCTCCAGCGCCAGCGGGTTAATGGCGCCCAGCGCCTCCAGTTCGGCACGGGTTGCCTTGAGGCGAGTGCGCACGCTCTCGGTGGAGGCTTCGGTAGTCTCTGATGCCGTTTCGATAGCAGTATTCTCGGAAGCGGCGTTTTCGGAAGCCTCCTCTGCGGGCACGTCAACCGGCAGCTGCTCGGAGTACTCCTCCTCCAGCTGCTCCAGGGTCAAACCGGTCACCAGGCGGGCACGCTCAGCCAGCGCCTGCACGCGCTCCTGCACGCGCGCCGCCTCCGTCTGGGTGCGGGCTAGCAGGGTCAGCGCCGCCGCGTGCGCCGCCTGCAAATCCTGCACCTCATCATTGGTGCTGGTCAGGCCATCCTGGGCGTTCTTCAAAGCGGTGTTCAGCTCGTGTAGCTGCTGCTCACGCTCGCTCACCTGCTCGGCAAGCACCTCGCCCAGACGCTGGGCGCGGCGCTCAATTGTCGCCGCGGGAGCCTGCTCCCCCGTGCCCGCAAGGTAGAAATCCTCGCGGGTGCGCGCCGATTCGTAGGCGGTGCGTGCTTCGGCTACGGATTCTTCCGCGGCGGTGAGGCGCTCGTTCAGGCGGGCGCGCTCATTCTGAATATTCTGCGCGGAGGCTTCCAGGGACTCCGCCTGGGCGCGGGCGCGGGCATGCTCGGCGCTCGCCACGCCCGCCGCCTTTGCAGCCTCGCGTTCTGCTTCGACCGCCGATTCTGCCGCGGTCTGAGCCTGCTGAACGGCATGTTCGGCTTCGTCCAGTTCGGCGCGGGTGCGGGTCACGACCTGGGCTGCGGCGCGGTATGCGGCGGCAAGTTCCAGGGGGCTGGCGCCCTCAGCCGGGTAGAGCAGGCTGTAGCGGGTGTGCTCGGTGCCTGCGGGGTCAAAAATACGCCACATAGTGCGCTGACCTGCGAGGGGATTCTCTGCGAGCAGGTGCAGGGCTTGCTCTGCGGAGGCGGCATCCGGCGCGAACAGCACACCCGCCAGGCGCTCACCCAGTGCCGCGGTGACGCGCGCCAGGGCGTGCTCGTCGATGCCGGCGAGCGCGGCGGCGTCCTCGCTGAGCGGTTCAATCATCTCGGTTGCGGGGCGGATACCCAGCTCGCGCAGCTCGGCGGCACAGGATTCGGGCAGGGTGGTTTCAGGCAGTTCTGTTGAAAGTTCCTTCGCGGCAGATTCGCTGCTTTCATCACCCTTATCACCGCGCAGCTGCGATACCTCGGCGCCCTCAACCGGCACGCTCAACGCCGCGGTCGCCAGCAAGGTCAGCGCAGCAGACGCCGCACGCGCGTACTCGGGGTCAATCTGCACGGCATCCAGCACACGCAGCAGGCTCGCGCCCTCGCTCGAAGAATCCATGAGCTCGCCGGTCTCGGGGTCGAACACCGCCTCGGCAGATTCAGTGTCCAGTTCGGCGGGTGCTTCACCCAGGCTCTGGCCCAGCGCCTCACGCAGGGTTGCGGCACGCTCAGCCGCCGCCGCGTAGGCGCGGGTCGCCTCCACCGCAGCGGTGCGGGCGGCATCCAGCTGGGCCTGCGCGCGGGCACGAGACTGCGCCGCCTCACCCGAGGCGCGCTCAGTCTGCGCCACCTCGGACGCCGCCTTCTCAACGTTCTTCAGCGCCGCATCGTAGCGCTCCTCAAAGCTGGCGTAGCTTTCCACCGCGCGCTCTGCCTCTTCGCGGCGTTCCTCCAGCAGTTCCAGGGCGCGTTCGTATCCGGCGCGGGCGGCGGCGGTCGCCTCGGTCAGCTCCACACGGTAGGTGCGCACGCGCTCGGCGGCGATGGACTGCACGGTGCGCACGCGCGCGGCGGACTCGCGCAGGGTCGACACAGCCTTCTGGCAGGCGGTGACCTCGGTGTTCAGGCGATTCTGCTCCTGCTGATGCTTCGCGGACGCTGCACGCGCCGCCTCCAGCTGTTCTTTCAGGGTTTCGGCGCGGCGGGTGCCTTCCGCCTCGGAGGCGAGAGCCTGCGCCTGCTCAGCCTGCAGAACACCTAGCTGACGGATCAAAAGCACCGCCTCCAGCTGGCGGATGCGCGCCTGCAGCTGGCGTGCAGTCGCGGCGGATTCTGCCTGCTCGCTCAGCGGCAGCAGCTGCGAATCCAGCTCGGCAACCAGGTCGCTCAGGCGGGTAACGTTCGTTGCCACAGACTCCAGCTTGCGGCTGGTCTTCTCCTGGCGGCGGCGGTACTTGACCACGCCCGCCGCCTGCTCGATCATGTCGCGGCGCTGCTGCGCGGTGGCGTGCAGGACCGCATCCAGCTGACCCTGGCCGACGAGCACGTGCATCTGCTGACCCAGACCCGCCTCCGAGAGCAGGTCCTGAATGTCGGCAAGGCGCGCCGGGGAGCCGTTAATCTCGTACTCGCTGCCGCCGGAACGGAACATGGTGCGCGAAATCTGCACCCGATCAGCAGGAATGCTGAGGATGCCGTCAGAATTATCGAAAGTCAGGGTGACCTTGGCGCGGCCCAGGGGCGCACGCTGGGCGCCGTCGCCCGAACCAGCCTCGCCGGAGCCCGCGAAGATAACGTCCTTCATGCTGCCTCCGCGCAGGCTCTTAGCGCCCTGCTCGCCCATAACCCAGGCGAGCGCATCCAGCACATTGGACTTGCCGGAGCCGTTGGGTCCGACCACCGCGTTAATGCCGGGGGTGAACTCAAAAGTGGTGGCGGAGGCGAAAGACTTGAACCCGCGCAGGGTCAGCGACATCAGGTGCACAAGGGGCCTTTCTGCAGAAGAACTGGTGTGTGCCGGGCACGTTCTGTGGTGCGTGGCGGCATCCCTCTAGTGTACGCGGTGCGGCGGGCGGGCGGCGTGAACGTGCACGGGGGGAGGAGGGTTCAAAGTTCCTCATTGTGCATCATCTTACGCGCGGGGTGAACGGGCGCGTTCATATTGGGTCTACGGATACGGGTTCGCCCGGTCGGTGCGGTAGATTGGAATGAGCATCACGAATTCTGCGGGGCCGCTGTTCGCATCCCCGCGTTTTTCTATGTATCCCACTGACCTCTATTTTCAAGGGCCACACCATTGATGAATGCATCCGCCGATAAGGTCGGCACGAACTCTGACATTCGCCACGCTAATGCAGCTCTGCTGTCTATTACCCATGAGCTGCCTCCGGAGGTCGTCACGAGCGACTACTTCGATGAGCAGCTGGCCCAAACCTACAAGCGTCTGCGCATGCCGAAGGGCCTGCTGGAGCGTCTAGCCGGTATTAGCACTCGCCGCGGTTGGGCTGAGGGCCATACCTTCGAGGACGGCGTTGTTGCCGCAGCCGAGAAGGCTATCGAGCAGGCGGGTATTGACCGTTCCCAGATTGGCCTGCTGATTAACGCTTCGGTGACTCGCGATAACTTTGAGCCCGCCGTTTCGGTGGGTGTGCATGACCGCCTGGATTTGCCTCGTCACGCCCTGAACTTCGATATTACGAATGCCTGCCTGGGCTTTGTGAACGCGATGACTGTCGCCTCCACCATGATTGATGCGGGCGCTATCGACTACGCCCTGATTGTCGCTGGCGAGGACCCCTCCCCGTGGCACCGTACCGCGGTGCGCATCCTGAACAACCCCGATTCGACCCGCGAGGATGTGCTGGCTCAGTTCGCGACCCTGACCCTCGGTTCGGGTGCGGCGGCGGCTGTGATTGGTCGCGCTGACCGCCACCCGGAGGGCCACCGCATCGTCGGTTCGGTGTCCCGCGCGGGCACTGAGCACCGTAACCTGTGCATCGGTGGCGAGGCGGATCAGGGCATGAACACTGACGCCGAGGGCCTGCTCAAGCACGGCCTGGAGCTGGTGGCGCAGGCGTGGGAGCAGGCGCATCAGGACGGCTGGGAGTGGAACGATATGACCTCCTACGTGACCCATCAGATTTCTAACGCCCACACGAACGCCATTATCGAGGCGGTCGGTATTGAGCGTGAGCGCATCCCCTTGACCTTCCCGAAGTGGGGCAATGTGGCTGCGGCGGCTCTGCCGATGACTCTCGCCGAGTGCGCGCCGACCTACACGGAGGGCGACCGTATTCTGTGCATGGGTGTGGGTTCTGGCCTGAACACTGCCCTGCTTGAGATTCAGTGGTAACCCGGTAGCCAGCAACCTTTAACCGGTAACCCGTTAGCTTTTGCGGTAGACATTCACCGATTCGATCCGGAAGGATTCCCCCAGCATGCGCCATTTGAACTTCCCTAAGGCTCAGCCCCCGTATAACCCGGAGGAATGGGCGGGCGTGAACCCGCGCTACTCCCACCTTCTGGAGGTGCCCACCTCCGCCCCCATTGAGCAGCGGGCGCAGCAGGCTGGCGCGCGCCGCTGGCACTACCTGGATAACCTTCCGGTGCTGGTCGAGCAGGGTTTGGAGCCGATTGGCACGATTCTGTGCGTGCACGGTAACCCGACTTGGTCGTACCTGTGGCGTACCGTGCTGGATGCGGGCGTGAATGAGCGCGCCCCGTGGCGTGTGGTTGCGGTTGACCAGATTGATATGGGTTATTCGGAGCGCACCCACCTGGATTTGGAGGGTGAGCGCCGCTCCCTGACCGACCGTATCGCTGACCTGGGTGATTTCACGAAGGCACTCGGCCTGGATGAGACCGATAAGCCGCTCGTGACTCTCGCCCATGACTGGGGTGGGCTGGTGTCCTTTGGGTGGGCGCTGGAGCATCGTGAGATTCTTTCGGGCGTGATGCTGACGAACACCGCGGTCTACCATGACGGCATTGAAAATATCCCTGCCGCCCTGCGCCTGGCGTTGGGTGTGCACGAGTGGGGTACTCACGATTCGACCGCGTTTATTGATGTGACCTTGGGTTTGGCTCAGAATGAGGGCCGCCTGCCCGCGCCGGGTTCTGCCGGTGCCGGGGCGCTTGATGGTGCCCTGCCGCAGCCGGTGGGTCAGCAGCCCAAGCGCCTGTACCCGAGCCCTCTGAACGAGGCGATTTACCGTACGTACCGTGCGCCGTACGCTCATTCGGCGTGGCGTGAGGGTGTGCGTAATTTTGTGGGCGATATTCCGACCGGCACCGACATTCCTTCCTATACGCCGATGCAGCGTATTGCCGAGCAGATCCGTGACCTGGACGTGCCCGCGTTCTTCCAGTGGGGCACGAAGGACCCGGTGTTCCAGCGCCGCTACCTGTTCGACCTGATGGAGCGCATGCCGCAGGCGAAGGTGCACCGCTACGAGAAGGCCTCGCACCTGGTCATTGAGGATTACGACATTGCCTCCCCCATGATTTCGTGGCTTGCACAGACTTTCGGCACACTGGAGGATGGTGTGCTGGTTCCGGCGCGTAATGCGGAGGCGGAGCATCGTGCCGCCCGCGCGCGCCGCCACGGCCTGACTACCGGCGAGGGCACTGCCGCGGAGGGTACTGAAGGCGCTGAGGGCGCTGTTCCTGCGGCGTTCCGCCCCATGCTCACTGCCCTGGCTGAACGCGCCAACGACGCCTCCACCGCCGTGGTGGATATGGACCCCAAGGGTGACGGCACCTCCGTTTCTGTGACCCTGACCTGGGCTGAGCTGAACCAGCAGGTCAACGCCGCCGCGACCCGTCTGCACGCCCTGGGTGTGCGTCCGGGCGACCGTGTGAACCTGATGGTGCCTCCGGGTGCCCGCCTGACCACCCTGATTTACGCCTGCATGAAGCTGGGCGCGGTCATTGTGGTGGCTGATACCGGTCTGGGTATTCCGGGTCTGACTCGCGCGTTGAAGGGCGCTAACCCGAGATTCCTGGTGGGTATTCCCGCCGCGCTCAGTGCCGCCCGTACCCTGCTGTGGCCGGGTGTGCGTATTTCTGTGGAGCCGCTGGGTTCGGTGCAGGAGAAGCTGTTGGGTGTTGCCGGTTCGGTGTTTACCGCGCCCGCCGCTGACGGTACTCCGGGTGCGCCGGTACCCACCCCGACCGTGGTGGAGTTCCCCTCCCCCGTGCCGGATGCTGATGCGGCGGTGCTGTACACCTCCGGTTCGACCGGCCCGGCTAAGGGTGTGGTGTACACGCAGCGTCAGCTGGCGGGTATGCGCGACGCCATTGCGAACACGTACGGTTTTGCGCCCGGTAGCGGCCTGGTAGCTGGCTTCGCGCCGTTTGCGCTGTTGGGCCCGGCGCTGGGTGCTACCAGCGTGACCCCGACGATGGATGTGACCCGCCCGAAGACTCTGACGGCTTCGGCATTGGCATCAGCTGCGGCGGCTATTGATGCGTCGGTCGTGTTTGCTTCCCCCGCCGCCCTGGTGAATGTGGTGGCGACCGCCGATGAGCTGAACGCTGAGCAGCGTGCGGCGTTGGCTAAGGTTCAGACCGTGCTGAGTGCTGGCGCGCCGATTCCCGTACCGTTGCTGGAGGCGCTCTCCGCCCTGGTGCCGAACGCCTCCCTGCACACCCCGTACGGCATGACCGAGGGTCTGCCGGTGACCGATGTGTCTTTCGAGATGATTCGCCAGGCAATTGCTGAGGGCACCCCGAATGCTGCCGGTGAGGTGCTTGACCCGTTCGCCCGTGACGGCGTGTGTGTTGGTTTCGCGGTGTACGGTGCGGCGGTGGCTATTGCGCCGCTGCTGCAGGACGGTTCGGTGGCGGATGAGCTGACCCATGAGCCGGGTGTAACCGGTGAGATTCTGGTGTCTGCACCGCATGTGAAGGACCGCTACGACACCCTGTGGGTGACTGAGGAGCAGTCCATTAGCACTCCGGGTTGGCATCATACCGGTGACGTCGGACACCTGGACACTTCGGGTCGCCTGTGGGTTGAGGGTCGCCTCGCGCACGTGCTACTGACTTCGCAGGGCGTGCTGACCCCGGTTGCGGCTGAGCAGTCCGCCGAGTCGCTGCCCGAGGTTCGCCGCGCCGCCCTGGTGGCGGTGGGCCCTGCAGGTACTGCGGCACCGGTGCTGGTCATTGAGGCATCCGCGAATACTGCTGCGTTGGAGGCGCGCCAGTCAGCATCGGGTCTCAAGCGTGCCCTGCTCGATCGCGTACCCGGCGCGCGCCGCTTCCCCATTGCGGAGGGTGTGGCACCCTTCGAGCTCTCGCAGCTGGTGCGTCAGAAGGTTGCCGATGATACCGGCGTGGAGCTTGCCGCGGTGCTGGTGGTGCACGAGCATCCGACCGATATTCGCCATAATTCGAAGATTGACCGCCCCGCTCTGGGTGAGTGGGCGTCGAAGGTCCTTGCGGGGGCGTAAGCGCCTGCCGGATCCCTATGCCTAAGGAGTATGATGTCCCCTCATTCTTCGCGTGAGTCCTCTTCCCACGAGCCCGCACCCCGCTTGTCTGTGTCCCACCTGTCTGGGCACCGCCTGTCGACTGCGCATGCGGTGACCTCCCCGACGGCGCGGTTCCGCAAGCCGGCGCAGCCGCTGGCGGCACGCTACACCGACCCCGCCCCGCGTTCGCTGCGCCCGGTTGAGGAGCCCGATTTCGCGCCGCGTATTGGCGAGCGCATCCTCTTTACCGGTGCGAGCGGCCTACTGGGTCGTGAGAGCGTGCTGGCGTTGCTGCGTGCCGGCTATGATGTGCGCGTTTTTCAGCGTGGTGATTCGGGTATTGCGGCGCTTCTGCCCGATTCGATTCACCCGCGTTTTGAGCAGGTGCGCGGCGATATTACGAACGCGCAGGCTGTGGATCTGGCGATGACCGGTGTGAACGGCGTGGTGCATGCCGCGGCGAAGGTTTCGGTCAGCGGCGAGTGGGCTGACTATGAGCGCATCAACATTGAGGGCACCCGCACCCTGCTGCAGGCGGCGCTGAACCATTCGGTGGGTTCATTCCTGTACATTTCCTCGCCGTCGGTGGCTCATGCCGGTGCGGCGATTGTGGGTGACGGTGCCGGCGTGGCGTCCCCGGAGCATGCGCGCGGTAACTATGCGCGTTCGAAGGCTGCCGCTGAGCTTCTGGCGCTGGAGGCGAACGGCACTGCTCTGCCCGGTGGCGGAGTTTTGCGCGTGGGTGCGTTGCGTCCCCACCTGATGTGGGGTCCGGGCGATACCCAGCTGGTCGAGCGTATTCTGGAGCGTTCCGCCGCGGGCCGTCTGCCGCTGCTCTCTGGCGGTACGGGCCTGATTGACACGCTCTACATTGATAACGCCGCGGATGCCGTGGTGCGCGGCTATCAGCGCCTCGACGCTTTTGCGGGCCGGGCGCTGGTGGTGACGAACGGTCAGCCGCGCACTATCGCTGAGCTACTGGGCGGTTTCTGTGAGGCGGTGGGCGTTCCCGCCCCGCGTTTCTCGGTTCCGGCGAAGGTTGCGGCTCTGGCAGGTAAGGTCATTGAGCGCGTGTGGGAGCGTCTGCCGAAGAACGTGACTGCCGGTGATGAGCCGCCGATGACGGAGTTCCTCGCCGAGCAGCTGTCGACCGCACACTGGTTTGATCAGCGCCGCACCCGTGAGCTTCTGCAGTGGGAGCCCGCCGTGTCGATTGAGGAAGGTTACGAGCGTCTGGGCTTGTTCTACGGGGACAGGTACAGCCGCTAAGCGCTTCTTGTCGGGGTGGCTTTCGGGTTGACTCCCTCGCCCCCCGGTATATACAATTGAGGTTTAAACGAATGACGGCGTAGCTACATCCCCCATCTGGGAGGAACGTAGCTACGCCGTCATTCGCATATCTAGCGTGAGCCTTTATCTAGCGAGAACGTGGCGCCCGCTGGCAGTGCGGGCAACGATAGGACGAACGGTTCTGGAACGGTTCGCGCACCATCAGGGAGGTGCGGCCCGCCTCCGCGCAACGGTGGCAGGGCTCCCCGGCACGACCGTAAGCGTTCAGCGAGCGCTCAAAGTAGCCAGACTCGCCCAGCACGTTCACGTACAGGGCGTCGAAGCTCGTGCCGCCAGCCGCCAGGGACTCGTGCAGCACCTGGGTGACCGCCTCCAGCAGTTCGCGGGTTTGAGCGGCGCTAAGGGTGCGTGCGGGCTTCGCGTAGTGCAACCGCGCACGCCACAGCGCCTCGTCGGCGTAGATATTGCCCACGCCGGAGATTACTGACTGGTCCAGCAACACCTTCTTAATGCCGCTGGAGGTGCGCAGGAACTTGCGGCGCACCGCCGCGGGGTCGAAGAACTCGTCCAGCGGGTCGCGGGCAATGTGCTTGACCGCTTCCGGCACGAGAAAACGCTCCGGCACTTCACCCGCCGCAGCTTCATTCGCTGCAACCGCCGCGGGTACGTCCGGTACCAGCGGGCTGAGGAACATGCCGCCGAAGATGCGCTGATCTACAAAAAGCAAGCGCTGCCCGGTGCATGCCCGGTTGGTGCTCGCCGCACCGCCGGTGGCTCCCGCCGGTCCTAGCTCGAGCGCCACGCGCAGATGCCGCGGCTGCTCATCAAAGGCCGCACGCGCCTGCAAATCATTACCTGAGTCACTGCCTGATTCGCTGCCCAAATCTCCGCCCGGCTCATCGCGCACGAGCAGCTGACCGCTCATACCCAGATGCACCACGAGCGCCTCCTCGGCAAGCGTGCCGTCCGCCTCGCTCAGGGTCAGCCACAGGTACTTGCCGCGGCGGTAGGCACCGCGCAGCGCCCTGCCGGTCAGTGCCGCCTCAAAGTGGGCGGGACCGGGCAGGTACCTGCGCAGCGAACGGGCATCGACCACGCGCACCGCCCGCACGGGCCGACCCAACGAATGGTCGGCTAGACCTGCGCGAACGGTTTCCACCTCGGGTAGTTCGGGCATGGTTCCCTCCAATCAGCGGGGCTGCAGAATCAAGAGCCCGCAGAGCTAACAGACCTGCAGGATGATTGAAAGAGCCTAAACCAGAACGCGGTACGCCTGCTCAGCGGCAAGGCGCTCCGCCTCCTTCTTGCTCGGACCCACACCGGTACCGGCCTGCTGGTTCGCCACAATAGCGACCGCAGTGTACACGCGCGCGTGGTCGGGGCCCTCGCCGGTCACCTCGTAGCGCACGTCTCCCCAACCGCGGGCGGTGGCGAGGTTCAGCAGCTCGGTCTTCCAGTCACGTCCAGAGTTCAGGACCTTCTCATCGTCGAGCAGCGGCGCAATCAGGCGCAGAACCAGGTCACGAGCCGCCTCGCGACCGCACTCCAGGTAGGTCAGGCCAAAAATCGCTTCCATGGTGTCGGCAAGGATCGAGTCCTTATCGGCGCCGCCGGTGTGAATCTCGCCCTTACCGAGCAGGATGTACCTGCCCAGATCCAGATCGCGTGCCACCTTCGCCAACGCCACCGTAGACACCACCACGTGGTGCAGCTTCACGAGCTCACCCTCGGGCAGGTCGGGGTAGCGTCGGTACACTTCTTCAGCGATCGCCAGGGAAAGCACCGAATCGCCCAGGAACTCCAGGCGCTCATTATGCTCCGCCCCGGGGTTCTCGAAGGCGTAGGAGCGGTGGGTTAGGGATAGCAAAAACGTCTCGGCGTCGATATCGACTCCGAGACGTTTACGCAACTCCCTAGTATCAACACTAGGAAATTCAGTCATAAGGATTCACCGCTTCTTAGGCGTCTGCAACCTTACGGCCCTTGTACTCCAGGAACAGGGCGTTGCCTGCAGCGTCGGTTACAACCTTTGCCTGGTGGGGCAGGCTGTAGGTCACGCGACCGTTTTCAACGGTCTTAACCAGCTGGGGCACGGATGCCTTCCACTGGGAACGGCGTGCGCGGGTGTTAGCGCGGGACATCTTGCGCTTGGGAACAGCCACAGCTATCTCACAATCTCTAGTAACAACAATTTAGTTTTCGGTATCTGCACCGAGCAGGCCCTGTAGGGCCGACCAGCGCGGATCCAACACCTCGTGATGATGCCCGGGGTCATCCTCCAGGCGCGCACCGCAATCGGCGCACAGACCCTGGCAGGTGTCCCTACAAACAGGCTGGAACGGCAGTTGAAGGATTACTGCGTCCCGCAGAGCCGGTTCAAGGTCGATGGAATCATCCTCAACGGCGTACTGCTCATCTACTTCGTCTTCGGGGCCGCCAGCCGGGGCCTTCTCAAAGACGAAAAGCTCTTGAATATTGGCCGACATCTCGTAATCAATCGGATCCAAGCAGAGGCTACACTCGCCGTGTACATCCACAACGACGGAGCCGGTAACTAGGATACCATCAACAACAGACTCCATACGAATATCGAGGTCAATATCCGAACCCTCTTCCACGCCGATGAGCGTGTTACCCAGGTCTGCCGGTGCGGGCAGAACCTCAGTGAGAGTTTCCATGGTGCCGGGGCGGTGAATCAGGTTAGTGACTGATACAACCAGCGGCGATGCGTCTGCACGTGAAATGGCGTTTCTCCTTACGAAATGTATAAACCAAAGTCCCATTTTAGGGGTCATTCGCACCGTTAATCAAGATTAAGCGCCTTTTAAATCTCTTTAAGTGGCGCTCACCTCTTAAATATCCCCTTAAGGAGGCACCGCGCGGCGCTTAATCGGTCGGTCAGGGGTACTACGGGACTACTACTGGAAGGGTTTAATCGCCCGGTCGGCGGTGCGAGTTATTCTGCCGGGCCCTGCCGGTGGGCATGTCGGGCGTGTTGGATGGGTGCGCATCCGGGTTGCCCGGGTTGCTTAGGCGTTTTTCTAGGCGCTCTTCAGGGCGCGGGCGACCGCCTCCGGCACGAAGGGAGTCACGTCACCACCCAGCGACGCCACCTCACGAATAATCGTGGACGACACCGCACCATAGCGGTCCTCACCCGCCAAGAACACCGTCTCAACCTGCGCCAGGTGGCGGTTCATGCTCGCCATCGGAGCCTCATAGCTGTAGTCCGTCGCCGAACGCAGACCCTTCACCAGCACCTTCGCGCCACGCTCTGCCGCGTACTCGGCAAGCAGCACACCCGGCGGAATCGGCTCCACGCTCACGCCCTCAATGCCGAGCTCCTCCAGAGACTCACGCACCAGCTGCACACGCTCCTCCAGAGAGAAACGGTACTTCTTGGAACTATTGTGCGCCACGCCCACGATCACCTCGTCAAAGAGCTGAGCGGCGCGGGCAATGATTTCCAGGTGGCCGTGGTGCACGGGGTCAAAAGATCCGGGGCAGAGGGCAATCATGGCGGTCCCTTCACTAATAAATATCAGATGTTGGAATGAATAGAAGCGGGCGAATTTAGGATGCGGATTAGTGGCATGCGGACGAGCGCAGGCTGAGGCGGCAAGATTAGGCGGCGAGCTCTTCAGCGTCCTCGCCGGATTCGTCGCCCGCCTGCTCCTCCACCTCGTCAGGCTCCACATAGTAGAGAACCGTCTCGCCGTGCTGACGGGTCGAAAAACAGTACAGGCCCTCGCCCCACACAGGCTCCGGGTCGCGCGAAGAACGCTCCACCACGACCACGGCACCCTCGGCAAGCTTGGGGGTGAGCGCCTCCAGCAGCTCGCTGACCTGCTCATTCGGCATGGCGTAGGGCGGGTCAACAAACACCAGGTCCCACGGACCGGAGACGGACTTCACGTAGGTCAGCGCCTGAGACTGTTGCACGCGCGCTGCAGAACCGGTAGCGCTACGGCCCATCGCTTTCTCCACCGCGGCAACGTTCTTGCGAATCACCGCAACAGCCTTCGGGTAGGTGTCCAGCAGAGTCACGGAGGCCGCACCGCGCGAGAGCGCCTCGCAACCGAGTGCACCCGAACCGCCAAAGGCGTCCAGCACGCGGGCGCCACGAATAATGTCGTAGCTCTCCAGCTTGGAGAAGAGGGATTCCTTCACCCGGTCGGTGGTGGGGCGAGTATTATCCCCCGGAACCGAAACAAGGCGAACGCCTCCGGCGGCACCGGAAATAATACGGCTCATAGGGTCTCTCCTCTTAATCTAGTGCGGTGTGTTGAAATCACGGTTTCAGTCGGTGGTGGGCAAGGCAGATTGGTGGGCAGGACTGGCAGAGCGTTCTGCCCCGTTGGGCGCTTATCCCCTGCCGAGGAACGCCTCACGGTCAGCGTCCAGGGCACGGTCAATCGTACGCGCCAAAGACGGATGCTTAGCCAGAGTCGGGTCCTTCTCCACCACCGAGCGGGCATCCTCGCGGGCACGCTCAATAATGTCAGCATCGGCGAGCGCCCGCAAGAAGCGCAGGGTGCTCTTCGAGCCCGATTGTGCAGCACCCAGAATATCACCCTCACGGCGCTGCGCCAGGTCGATGCGGGAGAGCTCAAAGCCGTCCGTGGTAGAGGCGACCGCATCCAGGCGCTCCCGGGACACGCCGCCCTCTTCCTGGCGGGTAACCAGCAGGCAGGTGCCCGCGTAGCCGCCTCGGCCCACACGACCGCGCAGCTGGTGCAGACCCGAGATGCCGAAGCGGTCGGCGTCCATGATGATCATGAGCGTGGCGTTCGGGACGTTCACGCCCACCTCAATGACGGTGGTGCTGATGAGCAGGTCAATTTCACCGCGCTCGAAAGCGGTCATGACGGCGGTCTTCTCCGCCGGGTCCATACGGCCGTGCAGGGTGCCGATACGCACGCCGACGAGGGCGTCCTCAGCGCTCAGGTAGGAATACATTGAGGCGACCGAGGTCAGCTGAACCTTGCCGTCACTGCTCGCATTACCGCCCTGACCGAAATAGCCCTGGGCTGAGTTGCCTGCGCCCGCACCGTTCAGGCTGGATGCGCCAAAGAATGCGGCGCCTTCCTCCAGGCTGTCGCCGTCCTCCCCGATTTTGGGTACGACAACATACACCTGGTGGCCCGCATCGATTTCTTCGCGGGCGCGCCTCCACAGCCGGGACGCCCAGGCGGGCTTCTCGGCAAGGGGCACCACGTGCGTTGAGATTTTCTGGCGGCCGACGGGCAGGGTGTCGAGCACGGACACATCCAGGTCACCGAACACGGTCATCGCGACGGTACGCGGAATGGGCGTTGCGGTCATGACCAGGCGGTGCGGCAGGGCGCCGTCGGTGCCGCGCAGGCCGTCGCGCTGCTCCACGCCGAAACGGTGTTGCTCATCCACGACGACCAGACCCAAATCGTGGAAGCTCACCTCATCGGAAAGCAGGGCGTGGGTGCCAATCACAATCTGGGCGGTGCCGTCGGCGAGTTCCTGCAGTACCTTGCGCTTGGCGCGGGTGCCCATGGAGGCGGTCAGCAGGCGCACGCGCACACGGCGGGGTTCATCCCCGCTCCTCGAGGGAGTTTCCTCGGCAGAAGCGTCAGCTGAATCGTCAGAGTCTTCGGGCGCCGCCATATCCCCCAGGATGTCCAGCACCGAACGCAAATGCTGCTCGGCAAGCACCTCGGTCGGGGCGAGCATCGCGGACTGGCCACCCGCATCGGCAACCTGCAGCATGGCGCGCAGAGCCACCACGGTCTTACCGGAACCCACATCACCTTGCAGCAGGCGGTTCATGGGCGATTCACTCGACAAATCGGCTGCAATCTCAGCGCCCACCTTCTGCTGCCCTTCGGTCAGCTCGTAGGGCAGAACCTCAAGCAGCCGATCGGCGAGGCCGCCCTCCACGGCGGGGCGCGGCTGGGTCAGGTCCGCGGCACGCACCGAATGCAGGCGGGCGAGAGCGCTCTGCAGCACGAACGCCTCGCGGTAACGCATCTGTGCCTGCGCGGCACGCCAGGTGTCCTCCGAGTCGGGGGTGTGCAGGGCGCGGTACGTCCACTCCAGCGAGGGCACCTTGCGGGCGCGACGAATCGTGTAGGGCACCGGGTCTTCGAGTTCTTTGAGCGGCACCTTTTCGAGCAGCTGCGCCATGTAGCCGCTAATGCGGTCGGTGGGCAGCTTCACGGGGGCGCGGTAGACGGGCACGGGGGCGGTGGCGGCGTCGGTGACGTCCGCGCCGGAGGCGTCCTTCGAGAGCAGGGCGTAGTGCGGGTTGGTGAGGGTGTATTCGCCGCGGTAGATGCCGACCCTGCCGGAGAACATCATGGTTTCACCCTCGCGGATTTCGCGGGCGGCGGTCCAGGCGTTGAAGAAGGAAAGCTTCATCTGCGAGCCGATGAGCTCACCGGGGTTCGTCATGCTGGGCGCGGGCACGCCAAAGAGGCCTCCCTGCGCGAAACTATCCTGCGCGAACGAATCTTGACCGTAGCTGTCTGCGTAGCCGCTGTAGGAGGCGGGCTGCGCTCCCCTGCCCTGTGCAGGGTTCTGAGCGGCGAGATTCTGGGCGCGGGGAATCTGGGCGGCTGGGTTCTGCGTGGAGTTAGCGAGCGCGTTAATGCGCGGGTTGTGCATCCCGGTTGCCTGCCAGTTCTGCGCGGGCGCACCGGATACGATGGATGTGCTGGATGCGCCGGGGCGGTTAGCGCGCCCGTGCACCACGGATACAGGACCGTCAGCACCGAGGTCAGCGGCACCAAAACCGGCAGCCCCAAAACCTGCAGGTGCATCCTGCCCGGTGGCGTCGGAGAGCCTGTCGGTGATGGTCACTTCCGTGATTTTGCCGCGGCGCGCCGCCATAGTTCGGGTGCTCACGTGTACCACGCGGGCAATGATGGTGACGTCCTGACCCTCAACGAGTTCGGCGAAGGAGCTGAGCTCACCGCGCGGCAGGTATTTGCGCGGGAAGTATTCGAGCATCTCCCCGACGGTGTGCAGGTCCAGGTGCGTGGAGATTGCCTTGGCGGTGGACGCGGGCAGGTACTTTTTGAGCGGCGCATTTTCGATGCGGTCTTCGGAGGCGTAGCGCGCCAGGGCACGGCTCTTAGCCTCCGCGGCGGCTGATGCGGGCTTCTCAGCCGCAACCTTCGCAGTAGTTGCCTTCTTTGCGGAAGCTTTCGTCGGCGTGGTTTTCTGCGTAGCGTTTTTCGGCGCGGGGGTTTTCTGCGTAGCGGTCTTGGAGTCAGCTACCCTCTTCACCGAGGATTCGGATTCGGTTGCTTTCTTTGCGGGAGCAGTCTTCTTCGCTACAACCTTTTTAGGTGCAGTCTTTTTGGGTGCGGGCTTTTCAGCTTCCGCCTCGGGCTCGATCTTCTTCGGCGCATTCTTCTTCGGCGCAGGCTTCTGCTCGCCCTCTTCGCTTGCCTTCGTTGCCTTTTGCGGGCGCGCCGAAATATCCCGCGCGGCAGTTTCGCTCTCCTGCGGGCTCGGTTTGTTCTGAGTTAGTTCCTTCTGAGCAAGTGCCTTCTGAGTCGGCTTCTTCTGGGCTAGCTTCTTCCGGGCGGGTGCTTTCCGGGCAGGTTCCCCCGGCAGATGTGATTCCGACTGAGGAGATTCTGGCAGATGTGCTTCCGGCTGAGTAGCTTGCCGTGCCGCCAACGCAATATCGACCAGCTCGTAGAGAGCGTCGTCGGTCATGGTGTGCGCGGCGGGACCCAGCGAATGTTTGAGCGTCTTGAGCGCCTTACGATAAGGGGCGCTGGCACGCTGTGCCGCGCGTTCGCTCAGCTCGGCGCGGCTCACCTCGCCTCGGGCGTAGGCAGCAAGATCGCGCACGGTCAGCTCGGCGGTGGTGCGGAGCTGTTCATCGCTCAGTAGCGGTGCATCCTTTTTCCGCGGCTGGGCACGGGTCACAGAACCGGCTCGGGTCGCGGAATCAGCATGGGTCACAGAACCAGCGCGGGTAGGATCCACAACCGTTGAATCTACGGGCTCACCCTGCGCTGCCTCAGCTTTCGCAGGCTTAGTATTTGTCGGCTTAGCTTTGGCGGGAGCAGGCTCGGGAAGCCCCAGGTCCAGGGCTTCCTGCTGCGGGTTCACGGAACGTCGGGCGGGGCTCATGCGCCGCCCTCCGCACCGCACGCGTGGTCGGCGTGGTGACCGTCCGTCAGGGAGGAAATACGCTCATCCGACCACTGACCGTAGCCCATAATCAGCTTGCGGGCGGGGTCGATTTCGGGAACGTGCACGTGCAACGCCCAGAGTCCAGCCGCCATGTCCAGGGGCGTAATGAGCAGGCTGTCGCCCATGGCTTCAAGTTCGGGGCGTAGCTGCGCCAGGGCGAGGGGCTCGCAGGTCAGCGTACCCATGATCTCCCAGCCGCTCTGCCCCGCGTGTTCTGCGTGCCCACCTTCTGCGTGCTCGGCAAGTTCAGAGCCCGCCTGTTCAGAACCCACTCGTGCCGCCGAACCGGCTATAGAAGTCACACCGGCAGAGGGAGCACGCAGCATGGACTCCACCTGCGCCTCGCTCAGAGTTGCGCCCTCCCAGCGCGGGTTGGAGTGCACCACGGCAAGGTAGAAGCCGAGCGCGCCGGCATCCACGAAACCGGCAAGCTCGGGCGAGGGCGGGAATTGTGCGGTACGTTCCAGGGCGGCACGCATCAGCGCACGTCGACGCTCTTTCAGCGTCTCGTCAGTGGCTTCTGCGTCCTGCGATGCATCATAGTGTGCATCCAGGCGGGCGAGCTCCACCATGACCGACAACATCGTGGAGGGCACCATCTGCTCCCCCACGCTGGCTCGAATACGCTCAGCCGCGAACGCCATCGCGCGCGCCTCCGCGTGGGCGTACTCCAGCTTCACTTCGCGATGCTTCGGCTGGGAACCGCCAGCCAGCACACGCTCGTAGTCTGTCTCCAGGGCACGCACGAGCGGCAGCTCATCGGCTGCGTCGCCGAGCTCCCGAGCGAGGTTTCCGGGCAGGAACCAGTAACTACGCACCACCTCCAGCGTCCAAGCGCAAAGCAGGGTACCCGAGTTGCCGCGTGCTACGCGGGATGCGCGCATAATCGCGTGCTCGTAGATTCCGCCCAGCTGAATCCACAGGTGGGCGAGGGTTTCCTCTTCGGAGGCGCCCGCCGCCTCGGGCACGCAGGCACCCTCTCCGCCGGGAATTTCGCCAGCGGGAAGAACCTCACTAGGCAGAACCTTACGGGGCAGAGCCTCACTGGGCAGAACCTGTTCCATGCCTCGCTCAAACTCTTCGGTCAGGGTCAGCAGGGTATGGGCGATATTGGAGCCGGTGTCCTTATCGGGCACGGGGAACCCATTGAGTTCGTTGAGCGCCTCGCGGTAGCGTTCGATGGTGGTGCGGGCGGCGGTGGACCACGCTACGCCGAAGCGGTAGGCGCGCACGCAGGCGCGGCGGTAAATCTCGCGTTCTTCGGTGCGCTGGTTCTGTTCTGCGTTCACGCTACCCTCCTCGTCGGTTTCGTCGGTTTTGTCAGTTTCGCTCGGTTCTCGGCTGATTTCTCAACTAGTTCTCGGCTGAGTTTGTGGCTAGTTCCCGACTGATTTCCCGGTGCCCGCGGTACGGGCGGAATCCAACCTATTTCGTACTTCTATTCTAGGTAATTTCGGTTAAATGTACGGTATTGCCCGTCGTCTATCCCGCGGGATGAAAGCCCAGAGGACGAAAGCACGGACTAAACATACAAACCGCACGCGCCTCGCGGCACTCGGTGGAACTCCTACGCGGAAGCCCCGTAGTGTTCCCAGCCCATGCCGTCCAGGGAACGGCCGTCCATCACGACCGCCGCGCCGGTCACCGCATTGTGGCGGCGCTCGGCACCGTAGAGTTCGGCGCTCAGACCTCGCTCCGGGGCGTCCGCAACGCAGGTGCCCAGGGGCACAAACTCTTCGGGCACCTCACCGGGGAAGGTCGCCAGCAGGCCGTGGTCCTCTCCGCCAACCAGCACGAAGGTGCGCGCCAGGGATGCGGGGCTCTCCCCCGCCTCGTTGCGCTCACCAATCGCCAGCAGCAGGCGCGCCAACGGTAGTAGCGGCTCGGCGAACGCATCCACGACGGCACGGTCGAGACGCATCTGCACCCCGGAGGCGGCGGCAAGTCGCCCGGCGTCCTTGACGAGCCCGTCGGAAAGATCCAGCATAGAGCTTGCCTGATGCTGGCGCGCCACCTCACCGGCGGGGATGAGGCTGACCGGGTGGTGCTGCGACGCGACGGCGCGCTCGCAGACCGCAATCATGTGCGCGGCATCTTCCGGGGTGAGGGTGCGGACAAGCTCGATGAGCCCCTCGGGAAGAGCAACAGCCGATCCCTCGCCCTGCTTTTCAATCTGCTTCTGAGCCCACGCCTGTCCCACCGCATCCAGCGCCGCTTCGACTTCCTGGCCTGCGGCGATGGCACGCAACAGTGCCGTGGCGGGCAGGGAGAGCCGGTTGAGCAGCAGGCGCAGACCGGCATCAGACCACGCGGTACGTCCCGCCAGGGCGATAGTGTCGCCGGGGCGTGCGCCGGAGCGCAGCACGGCGCGATTCGTGTAGCCGAGGGCTGTGACAGTCACAGACATTTCGGTGGAGTCGCCAATATCGCCACCGCCAATCACACATCCGGTGGCTCCGCAGACGTTGATTCCGTCCACAATGCCGTGGGCGAAGCCGTCAATCCAGCCGTAAGGAGTGCTACCAGGCAAGCTCAAGGAGATAAAAAGGCTCACCGGGCGTGCACCCATGGCGGCAACGTCGGCAAGGTTCTGGGTCGCGGCTTTGCGCCCCACATCGTAACCGCTGCTGCGGGCAGGTTCCAGAATGAACTCACCGGCCTCACCCACCCGTGCAATACCGCCGGGCCACAGGTTCATGAAGTCCTGGTTCTCAACGAGAGTGTCGGTGGTGACCACGGTACGCTGACCGGGCGCGGGCGCGGCGAGGACGGCACAGTCGTCACCGGGACCCACATCAAGGGGTTCAAAGTGCCCCGCCTGGCGTGCCGTAGCGGCGACCTGCTCGTTGTGGGCGTTGATAATCGGCATGAAAGCGCGCAGAACGCGGGACTCTCCTAGCTTTGAGAGAGGTGTCTCTCGCATGGGGTTGTCCCGCGTTTCGCTAAAAGTCTGAGGATTCACATCCTCTATTATCGCGTATTCTTACGCGTTATGTTCGCCTTATGCTCCGCGGCTAAAGTAGCGGATTGCCAGAGCAATCAGCACCAGAGCGATGAGCGAGAAGAGAATCAGCGGTGCAATGCCGGAAAGTCCGGAATCATCCGCGTCCGCATTTTTCACGGTCTGCTCCTGGGCGGCGTTCGCGCCGTCAGCCTTTGCAACGCTCTTTGCGGAGCGGCTGGCGCTAGCCGAGGCGGAGGAGCTGGGCGACTTCGAAGCCGATGCCGAGTTTGAGGAGTTCGAGGGGCTTGCCATCTGGGAGCGGTCCTCATCGGTCTTATTGCGCGAGAGGTATCCAGCAACCCAGTCTGCCGCACCAGGGATGGAGTCATTCGAGCCGTTAGCTGCGATTCGTCCGAGGGTGGTGCCCCCAGAGCGCAACGGATCATTCTCGTCGTTACCAAGCCTGCCATTCGGTGCCTTGGTACTCGATGAAGAACTTGAAAATCCCGAAGAGGATCTTGAAGTTTCAGAGGAGTCGCCCGGTCGCGGAATCTCAATGGAGATAATGACATCTTCCCCAGAGATTTTCTGACGGTTGTTGGGGGTGGTCACTGGGTTGTTCGCCGGAGGAATCGGAGCAACAGGTTCGGTCTCAATCGGGGTAACCGATTTGGAGTCCGAGCTGTCCTTGTTATCCTCTACCGGAGCTACGGGAGCTACCGGAATCACGGGGATGACCGCATCCTTGGTCGGCTCGTTAGTCGGCTCCTGCTTAGCTTCCTTGGAGGGCTCCTGAGTCGGATCCTGAACCGGGGCCGGAACGACCGGAACCTGAGAAGGATCCTGGGTGGGTGCCTCAGTCGGTTCCTGAGTCGGCTCGGGAGTAGGTTCAGGAGTGGGCTCTACCGTAGGCTCAGGAGTTGCATCCTTGGTGGGTTCTGCGGTGGGCTCCACAGTAGGCGCTACGGTCGGCTCCGGAGTGGGAGCAACAGTAGGTTCTGCCGTCGGCTGGACCGTAGGCTCCGCAGTGGGAGCAACAGTAGGTTCTGCCGTCGGCTGGACCGTAGGCTCCGCAGTCGGAGCTACAGTCGGCTCAACCGTCGGAGTTGCGGTAGGAGCAACACTCGGTTCGGCACTTGCGCTAGGAGCTACAGTCGGCGTAGCGGTAGGCTCAGCGGTCGCATCCTTAGAAGCCTCTACGCTAGGACTCGCAGAAGCGGAAGGCTCGGCAGTGGGCTGCGCGGTAGCGTTCGGGGTAGGAGTCGCATCCGGGCTGGGCGTAGCACTCGCGGAAGGCTCGGCGCTAGCGGTGGGCTGAGCGCTCGAAGAAGCGCTAGGCTGAGCGATGGGCTCTGCCCGCGCGTTGTCAGTCTTATTGTCCCCCTGAGCGGTGGGCCATGCGCTCACGGTTGCGAGCGTGGGTACTGCCGTCTGAGAGGAAGATGCCGCGTTAGCGGTGGGGTCTAGGGCTTGTTCTGCGGCGTCAACAGGGTTTGACGGAAGCTGTGACGCCGCCTCCTGCACACCTTGAGCAAATAAGGCTACGTATGGACTTCCGGAAGCAACCAGTGCTGTCGCCAGACTCGCAGAGACCACCTTACGGTTTCGTTTTCCCAAAGGTTGTCCTTGACTTTCTAATACATTGTGAGTGAATAGATATCCGGTCATTAGGTGAACCGGAGATGCCTTCATCTATTCTACCGAATCAGCTTTTTCTTCATTACCCATTTTAGCGCTTTCCTAGCGAGCTTTGAGATTCACCAAGTGCAAGAACCATCTATCGAATCTTTTCATTATCCAGAAGCATCATTTTATGCACTTGTGAGCAGAATTCCATTTCTCCTTATCAGTGCCGCTTTAGAACTTACGCTCCCCCATTCGAGTAGCTCCA
This sequence comes from Rothia sp. HMSC061E04, assembly GCF_001813685.1. Classification (NCBI taxonomy): domain Bacteria; kingdom Bacillati; phylum Actinomycetota; class Actinomycetes; order Micrococcales; family Micrococcaceae; genus Rothia; species Rothia sp. HMSC061E04. The sequence goes on from NZ_KV813705.1 coordinate 191,669, forward strand.
AGGTGGGTATAAGTGATTTTTTCATGAATTAAAACAAACGATTCTCATCAGCATATATACTGGAAATACGTACCAATTCACCGCTTTCCTCGGCAACCGACTTGCCAGCCGCGCAAGAAAACCCCGGTACAGACTCTCAAGAATCCGCACCGAGGCGCCTTGCGGCAGGGGCGTTCCCCCACCGTTAAATATTCATATGCTAAGCGTCACCTAAAGAACTTAGTCCGCTCGTTAAGCACTCTCTAAAACTAGCGCAGACCCAGGGGGCGTTCCATCGCCAGGGTCAGCAGCTCGCTAATCAAATCAGTGTAAGAGATACCGGTGTTCTCCCACATGGTCTTGTACATCGAAATCGGGGTGAAGCCGGGCATGGTGTTCACCTCGTTGATGACCAGGCGGCCGTCCTCAGTGTAGAAGAAGTCCGCACGAGACAGACCCTCACCATCCAGCGCCAGGAACGCCTTCACGGCCAGCTCACGCAGGCGCTCCTGCACATCCTGCGGCAGGTTTGCCGGGCACACGGTCACAGCGGAAGACTCAGAAACGTACTTCGCCTCGAAGTCGTAGAAGCCGTGGTCCTGGTCCACAACCTCAATCTCGCCGGGGTAGGATGCGCGGGGCATCTCGCCGTGGTGGCCATCGAGCACAGCGCACTCGATTTCGCGGCCCACAATACCTGCCTCAATAATGATCTTCGGGTCGTGGCGGCGTGCCTCTTCAATCGCGGGCACGAGCTCCTCCACCGAATCCACCTTGGTAATACCGAAGGAAGAACCTGCGCGAGTCGGCTTCACGAACAGGGGGAAGCCCAGCTTCAGCACGCGCTCCAGAATCTGCTCGCGGTCCTCGTGCTCCCACTCGCGGTTGGTGACAACCTCGTAGGGGCCGACCTCCAGGCCAGCGGACTCGAAAGCAACCTTCATGAAGTGCTTATCCATGCCCACAGCGGATGCGGTCACACCGCAACCCACATAGTGCAGGTCAGCCATTTCCAGTAGACCCTGCACGGTGCCGTCCTCACCGAAGGGGCCGTGTAGCAGCGGGAACACAACGTCCACCGGTGCGGTGCGGGTAACGATACCCTCAGCATCCACCAGGGTCAAGCGGGAATCACCAGTACCCATCGGCAGGAACACCTGCTGGGTACCCTCGGGGAACTCTGCGGTACCGCGAGTGCCAGCGGTCAGCTCGGCAAGCTGCTGCTCATCGGTCAGGTACCAGCGGCCGTCACGGGTAATGCCGATAGTGATGACCTCGTAGGCGGTGCGGTCGATGGCACCCAGCACGCCAGCGGCGGTAATGAGCGAAATGGGGTGCTCGGAGGAGCGGCCACCGCACAGCAGGGCGACGGTCTTCTTCTCGGTCATATATTTCTCCTAGTCAATGTTCCCCTACCCTCAGGTCCGGAAGGTAGAACGGCAATGCGTCAATAATCCTAACGCATGAATACCGTCGCGGTCACTAATGCGTTTCTCGCGCACCGGTCTTCCGCAACGGTATCAGTCCTCGGATGTCTACGTTCATTCTTCTTCTAGCATGTCCTGGCACACACCATTAATCAAGTGGTTACCAGCACACCAGAAAGCTTCAAAACCTAGTGGCTCTCATGCTTGAGGCGGCGACCCAGCAGCTGAGGCGCCAACTCCTCAATGCCAATACGGCCCGAAAGCACAGCCACCACAGCCTCAACAATGGGCATCTCCACGCCGTGACGACGAGCCAACTCAGCCACCACCGGCGCCGACTTAATCGACTCAGCGGTCTGGCTCATGTGCTCGTGCAGGCGGTCAGGGGTAATACCCTGAGCCAGCAGACGGCCCGCCGTGTGGTTACGAGACAGCGGCGAAGAGCAGGTCGCAATCAAGTCGCCCATACCGGCAAGACCGCTCATCGTCGCAGCCTCGCCGCCCAACGCCACCGCCAGGCGGGTAATCTCCGCCAGACCGCGAGTCATGATGGACGCCTTCGAGTTATCGCCGTAATTGCGGCCCTCGCAAATACCCACACAAAGCGCAATCACGTTCTTCACCAGGCCGCCAATTTCGGTACCCACCACATCCGTGTTGGTGTACGGGCGGAAGTACGCGCACGCAATCGCGTGAGCAACAGACTCAGCCACCGGCAGGGTACGAGCCGCAACCACGGAGGCGGTAGGCTCCTCCCCCATGATTTCCTTCGCCAGGTTCGGGCCCGAGAGCACGCACACGCGGTGCGGAATATGGCCGATCGCGCGCAGATCAGCACCACGCAGAGCCAAGGACTCTTCCAGCTCCTCGGTAATGACCTGCGACATGCGCTGACCCGTGCCGGTCTCCAGGCCCTTCGCCAAAGAAACCAGCATGGCGTTCGGCTCAATATAGCGGGCGAAGCTCTGCAACTGCGAACGCAGAACCTGCGCGGGCAAGGCAAGAACCACAATATCGGCGCCGGTCAGCGCCGCGGGGGCATCCGCCGTGAAGTGCATGTTATCCGGCAGCTTCATTCCCGGAAAATAGCGGGCATTCTCGCGGGTGTGCTCGCACTCAGCCATCACCTGCTCATCACGACCGATGAGGGTCACGCGAGTGTCCTCACCACGCTCACGGGCAGCATCCGCCGCGATCTTAGCGAAAGCGGTGCCCCAGCTACCGGCGCCGAGCACCGCAATAGACTGTACGGTTGCCGGAGGGGTAAATTCAGGGCTTGCTGCGGGGGTGCGTCTAAAGAAGGTCACGAAAACACCAGCCTCTCTTCCTTGTGAGGTCCTTGGGTGAGCTACCGCTAGGTGCCCGATCGGACACCTATCGGTAGCTCTCATATGATTCCCAGCTGGGATGCTACTTTTCGTCCGGTTCACCGAGTGCGCCACCGACCGGACCCGAAGGGGCTCCGGGGGCTTCACGACGCTTAGCGCGCGGATTCCAACGACCCTCGGGGGCCTTCTCGCCGCGGATTTTCTCCAGCTCGGCGGTAATAGCATCCAGCATGGCGTCGGTGACCACGCCCAGTTCGGTGCGGGTGTGCTTAGCATCCGGGCTGGCATCCTCAACGAGGGAGGCAATATCCAATGCCTTGCCAACCTTCACGCGGACGGTCTTGCGCGGGAACAGCGAAATCTTACGCTTCTCCTTATTGCGGCCGTCCTCGCCGAGCTCATCCACGTAACCGAGAATCTGCTCGTCCCCCCAGTGCGCCACCGGGAAGACGGGCGCGCCGGTCGCAAGAGCCAGACGAGCCGCACCGGTACGCGCCTGCATGGGCCACAGCTGCGGATCGTGGGTGGTGGTGCCCTCCGGGAAAATCACGACAGCACCGCCAGCCTCAACAATCTTGCGGGCGGTGATCAGGGACTTACGCGCATCCACCGAACCACGAACCACGGGAATATGCGCGAGCTTACGCATAATGTAGCCGAACACGGGAGCGCGGAACAGCGAATCCTTCGCCAAGAAGCGCGGCAGGGCGCCCTCAACGAAAGCAGGGAAAGCCACGGTCACCGGGTCAAGCTCGGTGGTGTGGTTAGCCACGATAATGTACCCGCCGCTCTTAGGCAGGTTCTCACGGCCGGTAATCTCAACGCGCGCGATGAGCTTGTACAGCCCGCGCGCAGCGTTACCGAGCACCTTGTACAGAGCATCACCGGAGGCGGTGGGCTCAATCTCAGGCAGAGCCTGCTTTCCCTGCTGTCCGCTCATTAACCCTGAACCTCGACTTCCTCGGGCTCAACAACGACGATTGCAGCATCAGGCTTGGGAGCCTTCGACGCCTTGCGTGCCAGCACCTCAAAGTTGGCACCCAGGCCCTTGAGCTTCTCCTCGAAGTTCTCGTAGCCGCGAGCGATCAGCTCAACACCGCTCACGTGAGAGGTGCCCTTAGCAGCCAGCGCAGCAATGATGTGGGAGAAGCCGCCGCGCAGATCCGGAACCTCAATATCAGCGCCGGTCAGCGGGGTGGGGCCAGAAATAATAGCGGAGTGGCCGTAGCCCTTACCCTCAAAACGGCAGGGTGCTCCGCCCACGCAATCGCGCATAACAACGATATCTGCGCCCATCTGCTTCAGGGCGTTGGTGAAGCCGAAACGCTCCTCGTACACGGTCTCGTGCAGGATGGACGCGCCCTTAGCCTGGGTCAGCGCCACCACGAGGGGCTGCTGCCAGTCGGTCATGAAGCCGGGGTGCACGTTGGTCTCAAAAACGATGGGCTTCAGCTCTGCACCGGGGATACGCTGAGCCGGGTGGGTGAAGCGAATACCATCAGCGGTCACCTCGTACAGGCCGCCCATCTTGCGGAACTGGTTCAGGAACGCAGTCATATCCTTCTGAGCTGCACCGCGAACGAAAATGTCGCCGCCGGTAGCCAGAGCCGCGGAAGCCCAAGAAGCGGACTCGTTACGGTCGGGCAGGGACGCGTGATCGTAACCGGTCAGCTCGTCCACACCCTCAATGACGATGGTGCGGTCCTCATTGATGAAGATGATTGCGCCCATCTTCTGCAGAACAGCGATCAGGTCAATAATTTCGGGCTCAATCGCAGCGTTGCGCAGGACGGTCTTACCCTTAGCGCGCACACCGGTGAGCAGAACCTGCTCGGTAGCGCCCACGGAGGGGTAGTTCAGCACAATCTCTGCACCCTTCAGGCCCTCTTCGGGAACAATCAGGGTGGTGCCGGTTTCGTCGTCCTTCTCAACGACTGCGCCGAACTTGCGCAGTGCAGACATGTGGTAGTCGATGGGGCGGTCACCGATCTTGCAACCACCCAGGTTAGGGATGCGTGCGGTACCGAGGGTGTGCAGCAACGGGCCCACCATCAGAATCGGGATGCGGGAATTACCACCGAAGAGCTGAATCTCCTCTGCGTTCTTTGCAGCGGTGGTTGCATCCTGTGCGGGGTTGAGGGTCAGAACACCAGCTTCGCGGTCGTAGTCAACCTTTGCGCCGTGCAGCTCCACGAGGGTGGTAACGATTTCGACATCGCTCAGGTCAGGGACGTTACGCAGGGTCGAGGGGGTCGAACCGTGCAGTGCTGCGACCATCGCCTTGGGCACCAGGTTCTTGGCGCCTCGAACGTGGACCTCACCAACGAGCGGAGTGCCACCTTCAATGCGAAGCTTGCTGATGTTCTCAGTCATTAAAAATCCTTTGTGGAGTCGGCTGGTTTAGGCCGAACTTTAACTTTAACAGTGTGCTGATGCGCCGTGTTCTCATACGTGCCGCACCCTGTCGGTAGCAGGGTGAAACGGGCGCATATATTCATCATTATTCTAAGCCCTGTGTAAAGGTGCTCCAAACAACGAAGAAGCTTCGGAAAGGCCGACCAGGATTTTGCTCTGCCGTGTATATGAAAAACCGACCTGAACCCTTCAGATTCAGCGCCGAAAAACAAAAAGATACACCAATATTCACACTAATGCAAACATTTTTTGGATTCTTCACCAAAATTAGATGTTAGTTTCATTTTTTAACATCCGAATTTGCACTTGAGGGCAATATCTCCCCTACAATAGCGTGCACACTCGTGCCCGCTGAGCGATGCCTCCACTCTCAAGGAGAAACCAACCAGCTCTACACTGCAGCACTGGCGCCAACACCGCCTTTGTAACCACGCAGTATAGAGCCCCACGGGAAGGCACGGGGCGTGCATTCACTGCATAAACCTTTGCGATGGTGCCCAACCAAAACGGTTTAGCTTCCTGATTCACTTCAACTTCAAAAAATTCATCTCAACATCACCGTTAAATATTCGAAAGTCAATTAGAAACCAGGGCACATCGCAACCAACCACAGGTCACTTCGCGGCTGCATCCGCGAACTACCGGAGGGCCCAATATGACACATCACAACACTGCATCAGCCATTTCACGCCGTCGCCTCGTACAGGGTGCGGCATGGAGTACCCCCGTTATCCTCTCCAGCGCCACCGTCCCTGCATGGGCGGCAAGCGGCGAGCTCACCTGTTCCCTCGCCCTCACCCTCAAGCCGACCGCAACCGGCTTCGACGACAAAGCTGGTGCATACACCGAATGGCTCGTTCCTGAAGGCGTTGGTCGAGTACGATTCGACCTCATGGGAGGTGCCGGCGGTGCCGCATCTTCCTTCACCCCCAGCTACCTGATCAATGTCACGAACGCATGCCTGGCTGGCGGCGGTGCCGGCGCACATCTCAGCGGCGTTCTGACGGTCAAGTCCGGAGATATCCTTCGCGTCTGGGCGGGTAACGGCGGCGTCGGCTCCAGGGCCGGCGCGCAGCCCGCATTCGGCGGCGAAGGCTACGCAGCCGGTGGTGACTCCACCGGTTCCAGCACCGCAACCGGCAGCGCGCAGGTAGTGGGCACCAGTAGCGGCTACGTCTACGGCGCTTCCGGCGGCGGCTCCTCCGCTGTGGAGCTGGTCCGTGACGGTGCAATCACCGTCGTGGCTGTTGCGGGTGCAGGTGGCGGCGGCGCCCAACTGGGCACCCTCACCACCCACCAGCACGTCTTCAACGCACAGCCCAAGGATCAGCTGAACCCGGCACTGCGCGTGGCACTGGACGGCCGTGACGTATCCACCACTGCAGGCGGCAGCGCAGGCGGTGACTTGGGCACCGATAACACCGGTCAGGGCGGCATGCTCATGGCGAGCCCCTACCAGGATTTTAAGCCCCTGGAAGAGGAGGACAAGCCCTTAGATATGCGTTTCATGGTCACCGGCGGTACCGCTGGTCGCTCCGGCGCACCCGGCACCCTCGGTGAGGCACTGGCCGGCATCCTCGATGAGAACAACGAGCTGAACCTCCAGCCAATGTCCGACCCCTGGTTCGAATCGTACAGCTTCCCGCGCTACTACCTCTACGGGGGTGACTCCGTGCATGAGGGCGAAAAGGGTACCGGCGGTGCGGACGCAACCGGATCCTACCGCGGTAAGGGCGGCTCGGGCGGCCTGCTCTCCCACACCCACGGCAGGCTCTCCCTCGCTTCCGTAGCATCCGGTGGTGGCGCCGGCTACGGCGGCGGCGGCGCAGGTCTGAACATCTGGACTATCGGCGCGTACTACGAGAGCGTTTTCGGCCGTCAGATGCAGTTCGAAAGCGAAGGCAACATCTACTCGATCAGCTCCCTGAGCAGTGGCGGCGGTGCAGGGGGTAGCTACATTAACCACGAGGTGGTTTCTGACTTCGCTCTTGCCACCGCGCAGAACGCGAACCCGACCGCAGGTGTGCGCTCCCCCGGTTCGGCGGCATTGTACAGCTGTACCGAGAACGCAACCTTGGAAACCCCTATCACTGAGGGCGACTAAGCTCTAGGCATTGAATAAATACGCCTCCCCGGAAGCTGATGCTCCGGGAAGGCCCTTTTATCTGCGTGCCAAGATTTTGGCTACAGACAAGCTTGAAGGCGGCGGCTGATTCAGTCGCCGCCTTCAAGCTTTATACCTCTAGGTTTTAGAGCTCTCGGCTTAGAGTTCCTGAGTGCGGGGCATCCAGGAGGGGCGCTTCGCCTCGTACGCCTCAATAGCCTCGAGGTTCTGCAGGGTCAGACCGATATCGTCCAGGCCCTCCATGAGGCGCCAACGCACGTAGTCGTCAATTTCGAAGGGAACAACCAGCGCGCCGACGGTCACGGTCTTGGACTCCAGGTCAACGGTGATTTCGGTGCCGGGCTCGTGCTCCAGCGCCTTCCAGATCAGCTCGATATCGTCCTGTGCAACCTGTGCGGTGACCAGGCCCTGCTTACCGGAGTTGCCGCGGAAAATATCGGCAAAACGAGCAGAGATAACGACCTTGAAACCGTAGTCGCGCAGCGCCCACACGGCGTGCTCACGGGAAGAACCGGTACCGAAGTCCGGGCCCGCGACCAGCACGCTACCGTGCTTGTAGGGCTCCTGGTTCAGGATGAATTCGGGGTCCTTACGCCAGTTAGCGAAGAGGGCGTCGTCGAAGCCGGTCTTGGTCACTCGCTTGAGGTAGACGGCGGGGATGATCTGGTCGGTGTCAACATTCGAAGAACGCAGCGGCACGCCAATGCCGGTGTGCTTAATAATGGGTTCCATAATGGCTCCTTAGCTATAGCGGCGTGCTAGGCCACGACGTCGGACGGGGCGGACAGGGTACCGCGCACAGCGGTTGCGGCGGCAACCACCGGGGAGACCAGATGGGTGCGGCCACCCTTGCCCTGGCGGCCCTCAAAGTTACGGTTCGAGGTGGAGGCGCAACGCTCACCGGGTGCCAGCTGGTCGGGGTTCATGCCCAGGCACATGGAGCAGCCGGCGAAGCGCCAGTCGGCACCGAACTCCTTGAAGACCTTGTCCAGGCCTTCTGCTTCTGCCTGCGCGCGGACCTTCTGGGAGCCGGGCACGACCATCATGCGTACGTTCTCGGCGATGGCGCGGCCACGCACGATGTCCGCCGCGGCGCGCAGGTCCTCGATGCGGGAGTTGGTGCAGGAGCCCAGGAAGACGACGTCCACGGGGATTTCCTTCATGGGGGTGCCCGCATCCAAGCCCATGTATTCGAGGGCGCGTTCTGCTGCGACCTTGTCGTTCTCGTCCTCGAAGTCATCCGGGGAGGGAACGGCGTGGCTCAGCGGAATACCCTGACCGGGGTTGGTGCCCCAGGTGACGAAGGGTTCGAGCTCGTCAGCGTTGATGAAGATTTCCTTGTCGAAAACGGCGCCTTCGTCGGTGGGAAGGGTCTTCCAGTACTCGACTGCCTTGTCCCACTCTTCACCCTTGGGCGCGTGCTGGCGACCCTTGATGTACTCGAAGGTGATCTCGTCGGGGGCGACCATGCCGGCGCGTGCGCCCGCCTCGATGGACATGTTGCACATGGTCATGCGGCCCTCCATAGAGAGGGAGCGGATTGCGGAACCGCGGTATTCGAGCACGTAGCCCTGACCGCCGCCGGTACCAATCTGCGCGATGACAGCGAGGATGATGTCCTTTGCGGTCACGCCGGGCTTGAGGGTGCCTTCAACGTTGATTGCCATGGTCTTGAAGCGTGCCAGGGGCAGGGTCTGGGTTGCCATGACGTGCTCCACCTCGGAGGTGCCGATACCGAACGCGAGAGCGCCGAACGCACCGTGGGTGGAGGTGTGGGAGTCACCGCAGACGATGGTCATGCCGGGCATGGTCAGACCCAGCTGCGGGCCGACCACGTGCACGATGCCCTGTTCCTCGTCACCGAGGGAGTGGATGCGCACGCCGAATTCCTTGGCGTTGCGGCGCAGGGTCTCGATCTGGGTACGGCTGGTCAGGTCGGCGATGGTGCCGAAGATGTTGTCGGTGGGGGTGTTGTGATCCTCGGTGGCGATGGTCAGGTCGAGGCGGCGCAGGGGGCGGTTCTCGATGCGCAGGCCTTCGAATGCCTGGGGGGAGGTCACTTCGTGCAGTAGCTGCAGGTCGATGTAGAGCAGGTCGGGCTTGCCGTTTTCACCGGGGACGACGACGTGTGCGTCCCAGACTTTTTCTGCCAGGGTGCGCGGACGGGTGCCCGCGGTGGTTGCGTTCTGTTCGCTAGTCATGCTTTCTCCTGCTTGATGCGTTCCTACGGTGGATGCGTTCGGTGTGGTGCGTACCGCAAGTTTGCAGAGTTGAGGGGCGGATTATGTACCCTATGGGACCCTCAAATCGGCATTTCCCTGCGGCGTGTCGCATATTTTTTCACAGATTCTTAGCCTGTGAGACGGCCTAGAAACACCCCGAACTAGCGAGTGTTTTTATGTGGGTTTACTCTATGACTCCAGGGTAATTTTGCGGGATTGCACGCATTTTCCTACGGCTTTTTCGCACATTTTCACCCGTAAACCCACATAAACACTTATTATGAAAAATTCATAATTTATCCCGTAGGGGGTGATTCCATCTTCAGCTCTGCACCCCAAAGAGTCCACGAAGTCCGGGGTATCTTTCATATTCTGAGATAGAATATAAGAATGACTCCTTCCGCCTCACGTTTTAACGCACACGGAATGCGTCACCCCAACGCATCCACACACCACAACGCACCGATTGTCGATCCCGTCAAGCCGCCCGAACACATGGCCGCCGACGAGCAGATGGTAGAGGTACACTCCCACGGCTCCTCCGGCGTTGGCGTACTCGACAAGGCGACCCTCATCCTTGACTGCCTCGAGGCAGGCCCGGTATCCCTGGGCGACCTCGTCAAGGCAACCGGTCTGGCACGCCCCACCGCGCACCGCCTCGCCGTGGCGCTGGCTCACCACCGCCTCGTAGCCCGCGACGTGCAGGGACGCTTCATGCTCGGACCCCGCCTGACCGAACTCGCATCTGCCACCATTTCCGATGAGCTCATCACCGTGGCAGACCCGATTCTGCAGAAGCTCAGCCTCGAAGCTGACGAGTCCACCCAGCTGTACCGCCGCCAGGGCGACTGGCGTGTATGCGCGGCAACCGCGGCACGCCCCTCCGGCATGCACGAATCCATCCCGGTCGGTACCCAGCTGTCCATGCAGGCTGGTTCCGCCGCCCAGGTTCTACTGGCTTGGGAAGACCAGAACCGCATTGTTGAAGGCCTGCGCGACGCCCACTTCAGCGCCGCCATGCTCGCGGCTGTGCGCCGCATCGGTTGGGCGCAGTCCGTGGGTGAGCGCGAGCGCGGTACCGCCTCGGTGTCCGCTCCGGTGCGCGCTCCCGGTGGCAAGGTGATTGCGGCTGTGTCCATCTCGGGTCCGATGGATCGTATGACCCGCCAGCCGAACCGCAACTACCCTGAGATGGTCGTCAAGGCTGCTCAGGCGATTACTGACGGTTTGCGTGAGCTCTCTGCCTCTCACTCGGCATCGGATGCTGAGGAAAGTTAAGGCTCTGTTATAGATAGTTTTAATGACAAGAATCCCTCCCCGCCTCGATTGAGGTGGGGAGGGATTCTTTTGTGCGCTCTCAGCCTGATGCGGCTTCTCAGATACTAGTTCGCTAAATGTCCAGCGCCTTGCGGTAGGAGGTGAGGCGCTTAGCTTCCAGCTGTACCGGGGCGACCACGCAGGACTGCACCGCCTTCTCCACGCCGGTCTGCAGGCGACCCCGCAGCTTACGTGAGTAGTAGCGTGAGCCCATGGCGGTAAGTAGCCTGCCCACACCCGCCGAGGCGATACCAAGCAGGATACCCAGCAGCAGAAGCAGGGTTGGCAGGGGCACCGGGGAGCCTTCGGGGGTCGGGGCGGGCGGCAGTTGAATCTGCAGGTACGCCATGCCGGAGATGAGGGTCAGCCAGCCGACGCCTACCAGGGCGCTCAGTAGCGCGATCCACTGCAGGGCATTGAAGATGACCCAGGGGGCGCGGATGCGGCCCAGACCGTAGTCGATGCGCACCATATCGCGTTCGAGCAGTTCGGGAAGCTCCGCCTCGCGGGAGAGGGCGGCTTCCTTCATGCTGCGCTTCCACGGTTCGTCGATGCGGGCCGCCATCTGCTTGCTGTATTGGCGCACGGCGTTTGCCATGCGTGCCTTCTGCGCGGCGCTCAGCGGAGGTAGTGAGGATGCCACCAGCTCGGGTGCGTTCTCGCTATCGGAACCGAGCATACCCGCGGACTTCTCAGCCTTAGACATGCTCTTCGTTTCCTCTTGCTGCCCCAGGTGTAGGCGGCGCAGGGGGTCAGCTTTCAGGCGGCTCATCCAGCGGGTTAGGATCCAGCCGGTGTGCTGACCCGCGGCGCGACGGTAGGAGGCGGTTGCCGCCTGCAAAACCTGCTCTGCCTGGCTGGAGGTGTAGCATGCCTTCACGAGCTTCTGTTCCGCTTCGAGGGCGTAGGCTCCGGCGAGCACGGTCCCTTCTCCCCCGGCGTAGGTGCGCAGTTGGGAGGCGGTGGCGTGCAGCTGCGCGTCGGTTCGCTGCAGGGACAGGCTCTTGGCGGCGGCTACCTGGGCGAGCAGGTCGCGGAGCACGTCCACGCCCTCACCGGTTCGTGCGGAGACGGCGATGGGTGCGGCGAGCAGGTGCGATTCGGTGCCCTCAGCCTGGAGCAGACGGGTGAGGGATGCGAGCACGGCGGGCACCTCGGCGGGTGCGAGTTTATCCGCCTGGTTGAGCACGCAGAGTGCCTGCGCGCCGGAGGCGGCAAGCGGCACCATGAAGTCGCGGTGGATGACGGCGTCGGCGTATTTTTGGGGGTCGACAACCCAGACGAGTACGTCCACGTAGCGCATCATGCGGGCGGCGAGGTCGCGGTTGGCGGTGGTGACAGAGTCGAAGTCGGGCATGTCCAGCAGGATGAGGCCGCCGGTGCGGGTGCGCATTTCGCCGCGTCCACCGACGGCTCGGCGGATGCGGTTGAAGAGTCCGGGCGCCGGTTCGGTGACGGTATTGGGTGCAGCCACTCCCCCGGTTGCCTTATTACCCTCGGTTGCCTCTCCTTCGGCGGCGAGCGCCTGAGTTTGCGGGTAGACGCGCTTGTCGATACCGAGCCAGTCAAGTAGCTCTTCGCTGCCTTCTGCTTCCCAGATTGCCGCCTGCACGGTGGAGGTGGTCGGGCGTGTGGGCGCGGAGAGGGCAATGTTCTGCCCGGCGATGGCGTTGAAGAGCGTGGATTTGCCGCTGCCGGTCGCGCCGAAGAAGCCGATGACGGTGTGTTCGGTGGAGAGTTCGCGGCGCTGGCTGAGGCGTTCGAGGGTTTCGGCGGCGTCGAGCAGCACAGTTTCGGGGACTCGTCCTTCACCGTAGCTGATGGCGTCCTTCAGGGATGCGACGGAGCGCGCGAAGGGCGAGGTTGCCACGGCGGGGGTGGCGCCTCGCTCGGTATGGCGCTCAGCGGCTTTGTTCTCGAGTGTGTTCTCGAGTTTCTTCTCGGGAGTAGTCATAGTGCGTTTTTCTTCGTCTGTGGTGCGGGGGTGCCTGTCCGGAGTGGTTTAGCGGGCAACCGTGCCGTTAGTGTGGGCTGCGGCTTGGCGCTGTGTGGTTTGACTCTGGGCGCTCATTTCTGCGGCGATTGCCTGCACCTGCTCGGCGGCGCGGTGAATGTCCTCGGCGTCAGCCTGCGGGTCGGTTTCTTCCAGTACGGCGGTGAAGGGCTGAGCGTGCTCGGTGAGCAGATCCGCCATGCGTTCGAGCAGGTCGGTGCGGGCGCGGGTTGCCATGCGGCGCACCGCGTCTTCACCGAAGATGGACTCGAGCAGCTTGGTGCCGACCACGCCGCTACCGCCGGCAATACCCGCCTCAATACCGGTGATGCCGCCGGTGAGGCTGAACGCGGCGACCATGAGCATCACGGCGGCGGCGTTCACGCCCAAGGAGAGGAAGCGGGCACGTTTGCGCTTGTCGGCACCTTCTTCGCGGATCATTTCGAGGACGGAACCCTGCCAGAGGCGAATCTGCTCGGCAACGGCTGCGGAGAAGATGTCCTCGGCGGACTGCACTTCACTCTTCGCCTCGTCACCCTTCGCTTCGTTGCCCTTCGCCTCACCGTTTATGCCTGCGTTCTGTTCGGGTGCGGCGGAGGCAGTCTGCGGCGCAACAGAAACAGCCTGCGGCGCATCAAGGCGCGCCAGCAGGGAGCGTCCGGCGCGGCTGGCACGCCAGCGGGTGCGGGTGTTTTCGGAGGCGCGGGCGGCCGCATCCAGCACGACGGCGTGGATGCCGCTTTCGAGGGCGTCTTCTACCTTCTGGGCGGCGGCCGGCTGGCCTCGCAGGGCAGAGCCGACGCGGTCGCGCAGGCGGCCGATGGTGCTGTCGAGGGAGCGGAAGAAGTCGCCGGTTCCTACGAAGTCGTGCCAGCGCGAGAGCACTTCGCCGCGTAGCAGCGAGCCGTCGGAGAGCGCGCCGTCGATGGTGGTCAGTGCGTCCTCGTATTCTTCGGCGGCGATGGTGGCAAGCGACTGGTGTGCCACCTGCTGGCGTGCCTGTTCGGCGGCGAGCACCTGCAGGTTCCCGGCGAGGGTTTCGACGGCACCGGCGAGGGTCTGCCGGGCGATGGCGGCGCGGGCGGGTGCGTCGGCGCCGAGTTCGCGAATCCACAGGGTCAGCGGGGCGAGGCTGACGGGGGCGAGCATGCCGCTTTCGTCACGCGGCTGTTCGGTGACGGTGTGAATCAGTACGGCGTGGATTCCGGCTTCGTCGAGCATGCGTCGCAGGTCGTTTTCGATGGCTTCTTCGTCGCCTTCGGGCACGCGGTTGAGCACCACAGCGATGGCGATGGAGCGTGCGGCTGCTTCGTGGAGCAGTTCCCAGGGCACGGCGTCGGCGTAGCGGTTGGCGGTGGTGACGAAGAGCCACAGGTCTGCGGCGGAGAGCAGTTCCTTGGCGAGGGTGCGGTTTTCCTCGGAGACGGAGTCGATATCGGGTGCGTCGATGAGTGCGATGCCCTGCGGTAGCGCCGAGGTAGTAATAGGAATGAGGGCGCGCGCAATCTTCGGGTCGAGGCCGGGTAGTGCCTGCGATCCGGCGTTCATGCCGGAGGTGCGGGTGCGCGGCAGGGTGGGCAGGAAGCGTTCGGGTGATAGCGCCGCTTCATCTTCTGCGCGGTGCAGGAGTACGGGGTGGCGGGTGGTGGGTCGAATCGCGCCTGACTGGGTGAGCGGTTCGCCGAGCAGGGTGTTGACGAGGGTGGATTTGCCGGCGCCGGTGGAGCCTCCGACCACGATGGTGAGGGGGTTGTCGACGCTGGCGCTGCGCGGCAGGATGTAGTCATCGAGTTGGCGTGCCATGGCGGCGAGTAGGGTGCGCGCGGTGGCGGTGCCGTGCTCGGCGGTGCCGTCGTGGGCGACGGTGTAGGGGGTGCCGGGGGTTTCGTCGGCTTCTACGTCGAGCGGAAGGGGGATTCGAGTGAGCAGTTCGCGAGCTGCTTTGAGCTGCGCATAGTCGGTGGTAGTCACAGCGCTATTGTCCCATAGGGTGCACCTGCTTCATGCCATGTGTGGGCGTTGCGGTGGGCGCGTTACGGCTACGGGTTGTTTGGGGGCTCATATTGAGGTGTTTTTGATAGGTGTTTGGACAACCTGAAGAGGTTGAGATACTACTTGCAAACATGGTGCAACAACTCCAATTTATGATTTATTCACAAGAAGAACAGGTGAGAAAATCCTTGATTTTCCGCAGGAAATCAGCACATTTCAATGCGGTTATCCGGAACACATTGGTACGTTTTATAACCCACATAAAACGGGCAAATATTAAGATTTGATAACTTTTTACCTTTAAGCGCAGATATGGTCATTGCGGGCCTGAAAGTACGCTTAGAATCATTGAGCACGACAACCAGGCAGGTCATAACCCACACCGAATCCTCAGGAGGCTTCTGACCTGCCCTTTCTATCGCATCCGTACTCACTGCGGTATGCCACCCCCCATCGGGAACGCTCGCCGACCCCTCACACAACTGCAATCAACTGCCGTTGAGGTTCACTGCATCCGAGCTACCCGTTACTGCCTGCCCGTCTTTACTCTTGCGAAAGGTTGCGTATGTTCGGTTCGCTGTCACGTCGCCATCTTCTTGCTCTTTCTTCCGGAGCAGCGTTGAGTGCACTCACAAGCGCCTGCAGTCCCAGCGCAGTTTCTCGCCCTCAACCACTCGCTAACCCTTCCCCTGCTAAGGCTGATTCTCAGAGCCCCCAGACCAAATCTGCAACCACCACGCGTAGCATTACGCACACCGAGCCCCTGCCCGCATCGGCTCTGGATGGTCGCGGACCGGCTCTTCTGCCGGATCAGTTCTTTGAGCGTTCCGGGAATTTCTCGAACGGCACCCTGATCCATCGAGCCGTCAATGTCCCCCGCCCCACCATACCCCCGGAAGCTAAAGAGCGCACCGTCGAGGGCCTGCACGCCTTCCTGCAGTACTGGGGTGCGGCGCAGAACTATATGCTCCTCACCGGCGATACCGATCCTTTCATGGGTCTGCCCGGCCAGGAGCACTTTAGTCAGATGGCGCAGATGTACCGCGATATCTACCGCTACAACATCGGCTGGCTGGTCTCTAAGAACAACCACCCCATGTGCATTAACCTGAGCTCCCCGCAGCCGGTGCCCGCTACCGAGCAGGACGTCTACTGCTGGAAGGCAACCCTGAAGGTGGACGAGAACGCGTTCCTGTTCAATCATGAGACCTGTCAGCGTGAGCAGCTCACCGGCATCTACGGCAGCAATCAGAAGGCGGATGCGTACGTCTACTTTGGTGAAGAGGGCTGGCAGATGCTGGAGGATCCAAAGTCTTCCCCGAGTACTACCGCTACCCCTGCGGCTACCGCTGAACCGTCCGCGAATATTCCGAGTGCGCACCCGACCCCGAATGAGAGCACCTCTTCTAAGGCGACTCGTTATATTCGAGGCTCAGCCTAAAGCTTCTTTACATCCGTGCCTCAAAGAACCCGTCATATTGGGTGATATGAGGCACGGATGAGGGCTTTTATTTGTGTGCCACGCGTGAAATCTATAGGCTAGGGCTAGATGAGGTCCGCCCATTTTCGCCTCAATACGCGTCTACCCGCCCTGCGGGTGACTGCTTCGCGCCCTCCTGTAGGGGCGTGATGTTAGGCTGAGAATTGGAGCGTGAGCTCTTCACTTATCACCGATACTTCCGCATCACAGCACATTCAAGGGGATCACTATGATTCACAGCCGCCGCCACTTTATTGCGCTTACGGGCACCGCCGCCCTGGGTGCGATGCTTGCCGCTTGCGGTTCCAAAAAGACTGAGGAGGCGACTGCCTCCCCCACTGCTTCCGCTTCGATTGCGGGTGCCTACGACAATCTGTCGGGCGAGCTGAAGTGGACTAAGTACATTGCGGGCAACGGTGCGGCCCCGATGAGCAGCACCGACCCGGAAACCGGTCAGGTGTACACGATTGAGCCGACTGCCGGCCCGGCAAGCGTTGATTCTAAGGCGAGTGCCGTGCCCATCCCGATTGAGGATGAGAGCATGTACGACAAGAACGCCCGCGGTCTGCGCGCCACTTTCGCGTATTTTGCGGCGGCGGTGAACTATGCCCGCATGACCGGTGACCCCGGTCCTGCTCTGCAGGTGGTTCAGGCTCAGAACTCTACCAACCGTGCGGCGCTGGAGAAGCTGCGTGTGTTCTACGCGACCGGCACGAACTGGCTGGTGGGCGGCGAGTGGACGTTCCGTCTGACCGATAAGCAGCCGACGACCCGCGGCACTAAGTATGCGTGGGCGTGCACCGTAACTCAGGCGCACGGTATGCAGGTTGAGAAGGCGACTAATACGACCAAGCCTCTGGAAGACACTGAGGCACAGGAGATTAAGGCTCTCTACGCTGAGTACGATGAGGAGGCGAAACGCTGGGTCGTCATCTCGCCTCAGCAGTACGATCCCGCGTTGACCCCGAAGCCGACGCAGACTCCGCGTGCGCATCCTTCCTCGACCTATACCCCGACGGTGACTGATGACAGCACCGTGGCGGCTAATGCTGGCGCGAACGCCGGTGCGAATACTTCGGGTAACGGCGCGGCTCAGGGCACTGCTCAGAATGGTGCCGCGCAGAACGGTGGTGCGCAGGCTCCTGCCGCCCAGAACGGTTCCCGTCAGTACACTGGATCCCAGAATGGTGGTGTCGGTCAGGGTTCTGCTGGTCAGGGTGGCGCGGTTCAGGCTCCTCAGCCTGCCGCTACCCAGGCGCCTGCGGCTCCCGCGCAGACTGTGGCGACTCAGCCTGCCGCTACGACGGCTCAGCCGAGTGTAGCTCCCGGTGCTCCTGAGCCCGGTGCCGCTCAGAATGGTGCCGCCGGTGCAGATGCTGCTCCCGCCGGGGGCGCCCAGTAGCCCCTCCCCTATAGACAATCCCTATAAACAACCCCTATAGACGTTGAACGCGTCCTCTCCTTCACTGTGCCCTGTACCCCCTCGGTGTACTGGTGCCGCTGCTTGCGGTAAGTTCGCTGATGGGCGGCATATCACGCTCGTTTGAGCGCTGGTACGCACGGGTGTGAAGGCGGGGGCGCGTTATACTTAGGACTGTCTCTAAGGGATATCCGCGTGTGATATCCGCTCGTCGAGGCGCACTCTCACTCGTCTCTCACCTGAGATTCTCACTCGAAAGGTACTCCGTGGCGCTTTTCTCTTTGACCTCTGGGCTTTCTGATAGTTCCGCTACCGGCATCAGCCGCCGTTCTGCTCTGCGTTACGCCGGTGCAGGCGTTGCAGGCGTGTCGTTGAGCGCCCTACTGGTTGCGTGCGGTGGTTCTTCGTCCACCAGTGAGGACGCTGATGCGGATACCCCTCAGATTTCCCCTTCGGCTTCTTCGCGTACTGATTTTAGCGGCGAGGTAACCTTCGATAACTACGAGAAGAAGGGCACTTTCGTTCCGGCGACCGAGTCTGCACCCGCTCAGAACGTGCCGTTCCCTAAGCGCCCGGCGAGCGCTTCGGAGAACTCGGTGCAGGGTCTGTACGATTCGATTGCGTTCGTGTATGCGGCGATTAACTACCTGGTGCTGACCGGTGATGCGGCTCCGCTGCGTGAGTCGAAGGCTGATGAGAAGTTCGTTGCTTCGTTCTCTTCGTTTATGGATGAGTCGAATGAGAGCTCGCAGAATCGTGATTGGTTTGTGTCGCCGAAGGTGACCATGTCTGCGTTCACTGCGGTTCCTGCGCTGGTGAAGAAGAGCGTGCAGTGGACCTTTGATCTGGTGATTGATTTGGGTCCGACCGTGGTGATTGACGGTGCTCCTGCGGAGATGTCTGAGAAGGTGCGCCGTACTGAGCGCGGTCTGGTGATTACCGGTGTGCGCCACGATAATGACTGGACTTTGACTATTCAGGATGAGTACGAGGCTCAGGCATCGGCTCAGCCGCAGAATGGCGGCGCTAATGGTGGTGCCAGCGGTGGTGCCGCTAACGATGGTAATGCTGGCAATTCCGGTAACTCCGGTAATGGCGGCAATTCTAATGGTGACAACCTTTAAGCCCTCAGATGGATGAGGCATCATGCCCTAACTCGCACTCGGGTTAGGGCATGATCTGTTTTACTCTGGTAGTAACGAGCTTTCCTGGATTCAAGGTTTTTCTCTTATGTCTTCTTTTTCTCAGTCTTCTTTCTCTCGCCGCTCCCTGTTGCGCCTGGGTGTGGGCGTTTCTGCTGTTGCCGGTTCTGCGGCGCTGTTGAGCGCTTGCGGTTCGGGCGGATCTAGCCAGCAGTCGGGTTCTCAGGGTGGTAGCCTGAACGGTTCGAAGTCGAGTGCTAACCCGAACGGGTACAGCGATGATGGTCAGAACTATTCGGGTCTGGTGGAGTACACCCACTATGAGAGTGCGGTGAATTATGAGCAGGGCACGGTGGATCATCCGCCGCGTAATGCTCCGAAGCCGAAGGTGACTGATGCTCTGTCGGCGAATACGGTGACGGGTTTTCATGAGGCGATTGCTTATTTTGCGGCGGCTATGGATTATCTGGTGAAGACCGGTAGCACGGATGCGTTCTCGACCGGTATTCAGCTGTCGTCGAAGACTCGCTCGGAGGTGGATGCTCTGTCGGCTTCTATTCTTGCGGGTGTGGAGAAGGGTTCCTGGTATGTGAATCCGTCGGCTTCCTATGCTCTGGCAAGCGCTCAGCCGTCCATTATGAGTGATGGCAATCTACTGTTTAAGGGCAAGTACACTCTGGACTTCGGTGCGGAGGCGGTGGCTGAGGGCAAGATCCAGCCGGTGGTCGCCTCCGCGAGCGCTTCTGCTGAGCCTACTGAGCCTTCTGAGGATGCGCTGGTGTCTGATGCGGCGTCCCCGAGTGCTTCTGCTACTGCAGCGGGTCCGGCTTCTCAGGTGACGGTTCAGGAGTGTGATTTCCGCGGCCGCTACCACGCTGATTCTAAGATGTGGGAGCTGAGCATGGCGTACGGTGCCACTGTTCAGGGCGGTGTTTCCTCCGCGAGCGCGACAGCATCTGGTTCGGCTTCTGCGCCCTCTTCTGCCGCCGCTTCTGCTGAGGCGTCCGCTACCTCCGCGGCGTCATAGTTCGTCATAACGCTTTTATCTGTGAGGCGCTTCTCACGCTTCGTCCACTCGACTCTGTATCCTGTTGGGTTTGCGGCTAAACTGGTTGCAATCACCGACTGACTGAAAGGTATCACTATGTCCGAGAACCTGACCCGCCGCGCGGCGCTGGGTGTACTGGGCGTCAGCTCCATGGCTTTGCTGGCGGCTTGTGGCTCTAAGGCTACTTCTGAGGCGTCTGCTTCCGCTTCTGGCTCTGAGAGCGCTTCTACTGCAGCTTCTGAGTCTGCTACCGCCTCGTCCTCTACTTCTGCATCGGCGTCTGCTTCCTCGTCCGCTTCTGCGTCGGCTTCGGCTACTGCGACGAACTCTCCGCTGCCTAACGACAATAAGGATTACAGCGGCGTAGCGAAGCTGGAGAAGATGGAGGATCACGGCGAGTACCAGCCGGGTAACGCTGAGCACCCTCCGCAGAACGTACCGTCCCCGATTGTTCCGGAGGCTATGCACCAGAACTCGGTGGCTGGCTTTGCGGCGGCTCTGGCGTACTTCGGTGCGGCATTTGAGTACCTGCTGCGTACCGGCGATATGCACTACATGAACGAGGTCAGCACCGACCAGGAGACCCTGGCGGCGATGAAGAAGTACGCGGACTCCACCAAGGCAGGTATTGATGAGAAGAAGACCTGGTACGTGAACCCGACCGCTACTTTGACCATTGGCACCAAGCAGCCGGTTCTGGCGCAGGGTGCGTACAACTGGACCGTGACTCTGAACGTGGACCTGGGTGAGAAGCTGTTCAAGGACGGCAAGGAGCAGACCGTGGCGGCTGATAAGCGTCAGGTGAAGATGTTCGGTGAGGCTGTTGGCCGCTACCTGAACAACAAGTGGGACCTTCACATGGACATCAACTAGTCCTCTGAGACTGGTTTTCTCCCCCGCTTTTGCGTCTTTTCCATCTCAGGATGCAGTTTTTTACTGTTTTTCCATTGATGGCAATAAAATTTGTGGCTCCAGCTTGCGGTGAACGGAGTTCATCACTACTCTTATATACAGAGGTTGTCTTTTGGGCTACATAATGTTTCTAGAGAGCGCCGCACATTCATCGTCCTTTGTCGAGAAAGGGTTTGTGCGGCGCTTTTCTGTACCCTCTTTCTGAACCTCGTTCCTTGAGGTTTTTCTCTGGCATTATTACGAACTGTGACAGCAGGCTTACCCCCGCGTCCTGTGCGTAGTAGAGTTGCCACGTAACCGATTATTCATTGCGGAGACCCCGTCGCGGCTGGCCTCCCCCCAAGCTCATGAAGGAGCACCCCATGGCAAAGATTCTCAACAGCATTGTTGAAGCAACCGGCCAGACCCCCCTGGTTAAGCTGAACCGACTGGACGAGGGCCTTCCCGGTAACGTAGCGGTCAAGCTTGAGTTCTACAATCCCGCAGGTTCGGTCAAGGACCGTATCGGTCGCGCCATCATTGACGCTGCTGAGAAGTCGGGTGCGCTGAAGCCCGGCGGCACCATTGTTGAGGGTACTTCCGGCAACACCGGTATTGCGCTGGCTATGGTGGGTGCTGCTCGCGGTTACCGCGTCATCCTGACCATGCCGGAGACCATGTCTGCTGAGCGTCGCGTGCTGCTGCGCGCTTACGGTGCTCAGATTGTGCTGACCCCCGGTACCGAGGGTATGCGCGGCGCTGTGGAGAAGGCTAAGGAAATCGTTGCGACCACCGAGAACGCTATCCTGGCGTCTCAGTTCTCCAACGAGGCGAACCCCACCATTCACTACAACACCACCGGCCCCGAGATTTGGGAAGCAACCGACGGTAAGGTCGACATTTTCGTGGCGGGTATTGGCACCGGCGGTACCATCTCCGGTACCGGTAAGTACCTGAAGGAGCAGAACCCGAACGTGAAGGTTGTTGCGGTTGAGCCGAAGGACTCCCCGCTGCTCTCCGAGGGTCGCGTTGGCCCCCACAAGATTCAGGGCCTGGGCGCTAACTTTGTTCCCGACACCCTGAACCGCGGCATCTACGATTCGGTGACTCCGGTCAGCGCTGAGGACGCTATGCGCACCTCCCGCCTGCTGGCTACCCAGGAAGGTATTCTGGGCGGTATTTCTTCCGGTGCGGCTGTGTGGGCTGCTCTGGAGGAGGCTAAGAAGTCTGAGAACAAGGACAAGCTGATTGTGGCTATCGTTCCCGACTTCGGTGAGCGTTACATCTCTACCGCTCTGTACGAGGATATCCGCGGCTAATTGAGCTTCTGAGCCCCCGCCGTTATCGGGAGGCGTCAGGTTTATAGCGCTACGCCCCGTCTGCCGGTTGCATACACGGCAGGCGGGGCGTTTCTATGCCCCCTGCGAAATTAGAGACTCTGCGAACTGTACGGCGAGGAGCTGAACTGTTCCACCGCTCCCCTGTGGGTCCCGGGCTGTTCTTTTCTGCCGTCCCACGTGCATCCGCCGCGGTTGAGTAGTGATACGGGCGGGTGCGTCCATCATGTTGCTGATTGCGGTGGGAATAGCCGAAAGGGCCCCGTTGTTGGTACCTTTGGAAAGGTCGCATACACACAGCACGACCGATGAAGGAAAGGGAACCCATGAGTTTTATTGCGCGTCTGCGTGAAGATATTGAGAACGTCCGCCAGCACGATCCTGCTGCGCGCGGCGCTGTCGAGATTGCGCTGAACTATTCGGGTATGCACGCCATTTGGGTTCACCGTCTGACCCATAAGCTTTGGCAGAAGGATGAGACGAAGGCTCTGGCTCGTACTCTTTCGCAGTTTGCTCGTTTTCTGACCGGTGTGGAGATTCACCCCGGCGCGACCATTGGCCGCCGTTTCTTCATTGATCATGGCATGGGCATTGTCATTGGTGAGACCGCTGAGGTTGGTGACGACGTGATGCTGTACCACGGCGTGACCCTGGGCGGTCGCTCCCTGGAGAAGGTGAAGCGTCACCCCACCATTGGTGACCGTGTGACCATTGGCGCAGGTGCTAAGGTGCTGGGTCCGGTGGTTATTGGTGCCGATAGCGCTATTGGCGCGAACGCTGTGGTCGTCAACGATCATCCGGCGGATTCGATTATTACCGGCATTCCGGCGAAGCACCGCCCGCGTACCCCGGAGAAGAAGAAGCCGCTGGTGGACGCTGTGGAGTATATTGACCCCGCCATGTGGATTTAGGCTTGGCAATCGTTTTGAGGCGGTAGAGGTGCATCTGACGGCTCCTCACTAGGCTTCTAGGCTCTGCTCTGGCCTTCTCCCCCTGCTATGCCCCCTCAAGATACCCCTGAGATACCTCTGAGGCATCTCGGGGCACCCCATCAAGACATAACGAAAGCCCGCCTTCGACCGGATTCTCATCCAGCCGAAGGCGGGCTTTGACGTATTCAGCTACGTGAGCTTAGTGAACGTGAATATCCGCTGCGTTCACCTCGGAACGGTCGCCGCTCCACATGGTGTGGAAGGCACCCTCTTCGTCAATACGACCGTAAGTGTGTGCACCGAAGAAGTCACGCTGACCCTGAATCAGGGATGCGGGCAGGCGGTCGCGGCGCAGGCCGTCGTAGTAGGACAGTGCGGATGCGAACACCGGCACGGGGATGCCCAGTGCGGTTGCCTTAGCCACCACGCGACGCCAGGAAGGAACGAGCTCCTCCATGAGGTTCTTGAAGGCGGGTGCCAGCAGCATGTTCGCGGGTGCTTCGCCTGCGTAGGCAGCCATGATGTCGCCCAGCAGCTCGGCGCGGATGATGCAGCCTGCACGCCACAGCGATGCGATGGTGTCCAGCTTCAGGTCCCAACCGTATTCCTTGCCTGCGCGGGTGAGCAGGTCCATGCCCTGTGCGTACGCAACGAGCTTGGATGCGAAGAGTGCGCGGCGCACATCCTCAACGAACTCGGGGTCGCCTGCACCGATGCCGGTGGTTGCGATCAGACCTGCGGGCAGTTCGCGCTGTGCCTGCTCGCGCTGCTCACGCTCGGAGGAGGAGAGGGCGCGTGCGAACACGGACTCTGCGATAGCGGAGACGGGGGAACCAAGGTCCAGGCCAGCCTTAGCGGTCCACAGGCCGGTACCCTTCTGACCCGCTGCGTCAACGATAACGTCGACCAGGGGCTTGCCGGTCTTTGCGTCTACCTGTGCGAGCACCTCTGCGGTGATTTCGATCAGGTAGGAGCTCAGGTCGGTCTTGTTCCAGGTCTTGAAGATCTCTGCCTGCTCGGCGGGCTCAATGCCTGCCACGGAGCGGAGAATGTCGTATGCCTCGCCGATAACCTGCATATCGGCGTACTCGATACCGTTGTGGACCATCTTCACGAAGTGGCCCGCACCGTCGGTGGAAATCCATGCGCAGCAGGGTGCACCGTCCTGGGGTGCCTTCGCTGCAATCTTCTCGAGCATGGGGCCCAGGTGCTTGTAGGACTCTGCGGAGCCGCCGGGCATCATGGAGGGGCCCCAGAGAGCGCCCTCTTCGCCGCCGGAGACGCCAACGCCCACGAAGTGCAGGCCCTTTTCAGCCAGGGCGTGCTCGCGACGGATGGTGTCGGGGAAGTGGGAGTTACCGCCGTCAATAATGATGTCGCCCTCATCGAGCATGGGGGTGAGCTGCTCGATAACAGCGTCGACGGGTGCGCCCGCCTTGACCATAATCAGGATGCGGCGGGGAGACTCGAGGGAGTCAACGAGTTCCTGCAGGGACTCGGTACGGATGAAGTCGCCGTCTGCGCCGTGCTCAGCCAGCAGTGCGTCGGTCTTCTCTACGGAACGGTTGTGCAGTGCCACGGTGTAGCCGTTACGTGCCAGGTTGCGGGCGAGGTTTGCGCCCATGACAGCAAGGCCGGTGACACCAATCTGTGCCTTCTTGTTTTCAGTCATGTATATAAGGATACGCGCTTAGGGCAGGCTATATATAGGTGGACTGCAGTTTTATGCTTGGAGGAATCACAGTTCCGGCTGGATTATCTTCGTGAGCTTCCCGCCGGGCTCCCTCGCGGCGGGTAGTGGGTAAAGAAAACTGGGTAAACAAAACCCCGGCACCTTGCGGTACCGGGGTAATCGGTGGGTCCTACCGGGATCGAACCGATGACATCCACGGTGTAAACGTGGCGCTCTACCAGCTGAGCTAAAGACCCGTAGTTCTCACTGTTTCGTTTTCGTTCCAGTGGCGAACACAAGAAAAAACTATACGGACTTCTGGTGCGACATGCAAATCCATAACATGTGTTATATGTCTCAATATTTTTTTCATTTTCCCACCGCACCCCACACTAAGCCACAACAAGTCATGTTGGACCATTACCTTTTAGGCAGGTCATACCCCTTCATTCCGCGCCATTCCGCCAACCCCGTCATTCCGCGCCATTTAGGTGCAAAAAAACTCTAACTAGTACTTTTGATGCACATATTTCCCACCCAGATAGTCACAATGCGAAACCCACATCACAAAAACCCTCATTTGAGACCAAGAGAGGCACCTTTAGGTCTAAGATAGTAGAGATAAGAAGCGATGTGGGTCTTACAGACCTATAGCGCTTAAACACAAAGATTGTTCGACAACGCAACATCGCGGGGCGGGCGATCTCACAACCGCACAGAAGAGAGGTTGGATTAGTTTGGCTAACGTACCGAACGAGCACTCCCTGAGCACCCTTCTTGATGGCCTGAAGGACATCGACGTAGAAGAGACCCAGGAATGGGCTGAGTCCCTCGAGGACCTTATCAAGACTCACGGCACCGAGCGTGCAGAGTACATCCTTCGCGCGCTGCTCAAGGAGGCTGGCGAGAAGGGCGTAAAGGTCCCCACTCTGGTCAAGACCGACTACATCAACACCATCCCCGCAGACCAGCAGCCCGAGTACCCCGGCGATGAGGAACTCGAGCGCCAGTACCGCGCATGGATCCGTTGGAACGCAGCAATTATGGTTCAGCGTGCCCAGAAGAAGGGCATCGGCGTTGGCGGTCACATCTCCACCTTCGCAGGTGTGGCTGACATCTACGAAATGGGCCAGAACCACTTCTTCCGCGGCCGTAACCACCCCGGTGGCGGTGACCAGGTCTTCTTCCAGGGTCACTCCTCCCCCGGTGTCTACTCCCGCGCATTCGTTGAGGGCGTCCTGAGCGAAGACCAGATGGACGGCTTCCGTCAGGAGAAGACCAAGGGCGTAGACGGTATTCCTTCGTACCCGCACCCCCGCTGCATGCCCGAGTTCTGGCAGTTCCCGACCGTTTCCATGGGTCTGGGCCCCCTGAACGCAATCCACCAGGCATCCTTCAACAAGTACCTGCACAACCACAAGATCAAGGACACCTCCGAGCAGCACGTCTGGGCATTCCTGGGCGACGGCGAAATGGACGAGCCCGAGTCGCGTGGTGCACTGCAGCTGGCTGCAAACGAGCACCTGGACAACCTGACCTTCGTCGTCAACTGCAACCTGCAGCGTCTGGACGGTCCCGTTCGCGGTAACGGCAAGATTGTTCAGGAGCTCGAGGCATTCTTCCGCGGCGCAGGCTGGCACGTCATCAAGGTCCTGTGGGGCTCCGACTACGACGAGCTGCTCAAGAAGGACAAGAGCGGCAAGCTCATCCAGCTGATGAACGAAACCCTCGACGGTGACTACCAGACCTTCCGCGGTGAAGACGGCGGCTACATCCGCGAGCACTTCTTCGGCAAGTACCCTGAGACCAAGGAACTGGTTGCAGACCTGACCGACGAGCAGATCTTCAACCTGCGCCTGGGTGGCCACGACGACAAGAAGCTCTATGCAGCCTTCAAGGAAGCTATGGAGACCAAGGGCAAGCCCACCGTCATCCTGGCACAGTCCATTAAGGGTGCGGAGCTCGGCCCGTTCTTCGAGGCACGTAACTCCACCCACCAGATCAAGAAGTTCACCATGGAAGCACTGAAGGGCTTCCGTGACCACCTGAACATTCCCATCTCCGACGAGGAGCTGGAGAAGGATCTGTACAACCCGCCGTACTACCTGCCCGAGGCAAACCACCCGGCACTGCAGTACATGCACGCACGCCGTAAGGAACTCGGCGGTTACATCCCCGGCCGCGCAAACACCCAGCCTGAGATTATCCTGCCCGAGTCCAAGGTCTACGCACAGACCAAGAAGGGCTCCGGCAAGCAGACCACTGCTACCACCATGGCGTTCGTCCGCCTGATGAAGGACCTCATGCGCGTGAAGGGCTTCGGTCACCGTATCGCTCCCATCACCCCCGATGAGGCACGTACCTTCGGTATGGACTCCTTCTTCCCCTCGGCTAAGCTGTACAACCCCAACGGCCAGAACTACGTGCCCGTTGACCACCAGCTCATGCTCACCTACACCGAGTCCCCCGAGGGCCAGATTGTTCACGTGGGTATTAACGAGGCAGGCGCAACCGCTGCATTCATCGCTCTGGGTTCGTCCTACGACACCCACGGCGAGCCGATGATTCCGATTTACATCTTCTACTCGATGTTCGGCTTCCAGCGCACCGGCGACTCCTTCTGGGCTGCTGCCGACCAGCTGTGCCGCGGCTTCGTCATCGGTGCAACCGCAGGTCGTACCACCCTGTCCGGTGAGGGTCTGCAGCACGCTGACGGTCACTCCCCGATTCTGGCGTCCACGAACCCGGCGTTCAAGATCTACGATCCGGCATACGGCTACGAGATTGCTCACATCGTGGAGCGCGGTATCGAGCAGATGTACGGCACCAAGGACGAAGACCACAACGTCATGTACTACCTGACCGTGTACAACGAGCCGATTCACCAGCCTGCTGAGCCGGCAAACGTTGACGTTGAGGGCATCATCAAGGGTATCCACAAGATCAGCGAGTCCCCGCTGACCTCCGGCCCCAAGGCACAGCTGCTGGCATCCGGCGTTGCTGTTCCGTGGGCTGAGAAGGCTCAGCAGCTGCTGGCTGAGGACTGGGGCGTCTCCGCAGACGTCTGGTCTGTCACCTCGTGGACCGAGCTGCGCCGCGACGGCATTGCCGCTGAGGAAGAGGCTCTGCTGAACCCGAACCAGCCCGCTCGCGTTCCTTACGTGACCCAGAAGCTGGCTGGCGCTGCTGGCCCGATCGTCGCGACCACCGACTTCGCTTCGGAGGTTCCCGACCAGATCCGCCAGTTCGTTCCGAACGACTTCGCAACCCTGGGTGCTGACGGCTTCGGCTTCGCAGACACCCGCCCGGGTGCACGTCGCTTCTTCCACATCGATGCAGAGTCGGTTGTTGTCCGTACCCTGCAGATGCTGGCAAAGCGCGGCGAGGTTGCAGCAGACGTTCCCGCGAAGGCATTCGCTAAGTACGACCTGCTGAACGTGAACGCTAACTCCGAGCTGGAGCAGCACTAAGCATTTAGCGGTAGAACCTCGGCTCTGCGTTAGACGCTAAACGATGCCCCCGGCTGGTGATTCATCAACCGGGGGCATTCGTGTTTTAACTGTGAAGGGGTGCAGGATACCCGAGCTGATTCCTGTCGATATGCTCGTTGACTATGCGTTTCTTACGTAATAAATCAGACGTGACCGGAGTTTTGATTGCCTGGTGCGTCTAGCCGGTGGTAGGCTTTAACCACCCTTCAACTATGATATTCGCCATAGTATCGGTGGATATTTTAGGGTGCCCGACCAGCAGGGGGCACGGCTCACTCATCTATGAGTATTTGCCCTCCATAACTCATAGGGGTTCATGATGAAGCTCTAGAATACTCTCCCAGCAGTAACGACGCTGCAGAAACACCCTTGTGCATGGTCTGCCATAGCGTCTTGGCCTTTCGCTATGGGTGCACTCCCAAGCTAGCAGGCACTCCCCCGAGATTCTGCTTATCGCTCTGGGATTCACATAGATTCCAGATTCTCTCGACACCCATATTCACCGGGTCATATGCTTTGCAACAATCAGCAAAATACAGCCCCGCTTTCTTTACTGTCACATATTCTTTATCCAATTACGGAGGGAGAATCATGAACCTCAAGAAATTCTTTCAGCCCGCAATGGCTATAACGTTTGCATTCACGCTAGCCTGCACATCCTGTTCTACAGGCCCGCAACTAGAACGTGATGAAACGGCCCAAGCAACTCTAGACTATAAAAACAACCGAATCATTACTCCACTCGAAGAATACAATGACATTTTCGATGAAAATTCCCAGTATTACGGTCGAGCCTTGGAAATTCTCAGGCAGCGCTGTTTCGCAAAACACGGCCAATCCTACGAAATATATATCCCGGATGTAGAAGACAGGAAATTCGTTTCATCCGGTCGCGAGTTTGGCCTCTGGAACCCCGAATACGCCGCCAAATATGGACACTACAAGCGATTCGGGAATGCACCATCATCCGGGGGATATGACACAAAAATCATGGAACAGTGCATGCCTGAAATCTTAGCCACGTTGAAAGAGATTGCCGGCATCAGCCTCGAAGAGCAAAGTGGCCTCAGAGAAGCCTATCGTCGAATCCACGGCGAATCCTATGCAGCTGCCATGAATCATCCCGAATGGAAAAAATACCGTGAAGCATGGTGGAAATGCCTATCGGATAAAGGTCTAACGCCACGAAAAGGCGACGAAGAATGGGGTACAAAAGAACTATCAAATGCAACCCGCGCTAGCGGTGATAATAATGCCCCTGCATCGGAAGAAGAAATTCGACTCAGCGTCATTGAAGCACAATGCAGTAAAGATACAGGAATGGCTCAAGGTCTTGCCAACCTCGTAGCCTCATATCAAAAACCGCTCATTCGAGATAATGAAACAAAACTAGAAGAACAGCGACGGCAGCTATCAGAAGTTTATCTCCGATATAAAGAGTGGGTTCTCAAAAACCAATAAATATAATGTCCCCGATTGATGAATCATCAATCGGGGACCTTCTATTTATTAATTACTCGACAAATAGAGAGGGCTAATCGGCGAAGTGGCCGGTCACCTCCGCCAGACGCGTCGGATTCACCAGGTCAGGGTGCGTACCCTCCAGCAGCACCGAACGGAACGACGACGCATGCGCCGACCAACCCTCCGCATCCAAATACGGCTGATCCTCATGCGGCACACCCACCAGCAACACATCACCATCAAAGAACGCCTGCTCAGCACCACGCATCAACGCCGCCGAAGCACGCATACTACCCAAGCACACGCCCAACTTCTCCTCCGGTAGGTAACCCATCGCCGAACCCGCCCGCTGCAAACGCTCCAACGTACCCGGCAAATCAAGCCGCTCATCAGCGGCAGGCTCCGGCAAACCGCCCATACGTAACAGCGCACGGAAGCTCTCCTGCTCATCCGGCGCAGGCACGCCCTGCCACTGCTCCGAAGGATACGCATCCAACAGGATGACGCGCTCAACCCGCGCACCCGCAGCCTGCGCCAGGGCCGCCACCTGCACCGCGGCAGTACCGCCCACAGACCAGCCCATCAACGCAAAACGACGCGGCAGCGAACGCTCCGCCAGGGTCTTCTCAATCAGCTTCAGGTAGCCCTCAGCCAGCTCCTGCAGGCTCGACGCAAACCCGGCATTCGGGTCAGAGAACGCCTCAGCCTGCACAGCATACACACCCTGCTGAGCCGGAAGATGCGAGAGGTACCCCGCATAGCACCAGCCCAAACCACCCGCAGGCGGCAGGATAAACAGCGGCGCGGGGGCCTCGGTAGTATCGGGGACAACGGGCTGCTCACGCTGAGTCACAACGTGTTCGCGCTGAGTCAAAATGTGCTCACGCAGCGGCAGAACCGGCGCGAACTCCGCACCCTCGCCACGCTCACCCGCAATGGACGCCGCCAAAGCCTGCACGGTCGGATGCGCAAACAGCGCACCAATGCTCACGCTCAGGCCCAGCTGCTCCTCAACCGCGGCAATCACCTCAAGAGCCGCCAACGAATGACCGCCCGAGGCAAAGAAATCCTCATCCACGCCGAAACGTTCACGACCCAGCACACCGGCAATAATCGAGCACAGCTGCTGCTCCAGCAGACCGTGCGGGCCCTCAGCATCAGAAGTCTGAGGGGTCAGGTCCAGGGACGCCAACAGCTTGCGATCCGCCTTACCGGAGGGGCTCACCGGCAGAGCAGGCAGGGTATGCCACAGGGTAGGAACCATGTAGTCCGGCAGAACCTGCGCACAATGCTCGCGTGCCGCCTCCACCAGCTGCTCGGCACGCTCAGCGGGCACGTCGCCGACCTCCAGCACAGCCGCCAGGGCAGGCTCACGCAGGCCGCGGTACAGCAGAGCCACCGAAGCACTCACGCCCTCAACCGCGGCAAGAGCCATCTCAATATCGCCCAGCTCCAGGCGCTGACCACGCACCTTAATCTGATAATCCGTGCGGCCGCGGTAACCAATGACGGCGCGACCATCGGGAAGAATTTCCCAGCACGCCAAATCGCCCGTACGGTACAGGCGCTGACTCTCACCGTTCAGCAGCGCGAGCGCACCGGCAGGAGCCTGCTCCACGAAAGCCGCCGCGGTTCCCTGCGGGTTGTTCTTGTAGCCGCGCGCCAGCTGCACACCCGACAGGTGCAGTTCACCCGTCACGCCCACCGGCACGGGGTGGCCGGTCGGGTCAAGAATCAGGGTGCCGGTGTTCCAGACCGGCTCGCCAATGGGCACGCTCTCGCGCTGCGGGTCGGTGGAGGTCTCCCAGAAGGTCACGTCCACCGCCGCCTCGGTCGGGCCGTACAGGTTCAGCGGGTACACGCCCAGAACCTCGCCCGCAGCCTGCACCTGGTCCTTCTGCAGAGCCTCACCCGAGCAGACCACATAGCGCAGGGGCTGCTCTCGATCCTGGCCGAAGCCAGCATCAGCCAGGATGCGGCGTGCCGCCGGCGAAGAGGTCAGCGCCGACAGCATGGTCGGCACAAAGTGCACCGCCGTGACGGACTGCTCGGCAATCACGCGCGCCAGGTAGGCGGGGTCACGGTGCCCCTCCGGGGCGGCAATGACCACGGCGGCACGCTCAGCGAGAGGCCAGTACAGCTCCCACACGTGCACGTCAAAGGAGATGGGGGTCTTGTGCAGAACGCGGTCGCCCTCCCCCACCGGAATCTGGTGCTGCTGCCAGCGCAGGCGGTTATCAATCGCGCGGTGGCTGATGGCAACGCCCTTAGGCCTGCCCGTGGAGCCGGAGGTGAAGAGCACGTAAGCGTCCTCGTCCAGGCCGGTTTTGACGCCCGGAAGCTCCTCGGCGGCGGGTGCCTGTACAGGTTCCTCGATGCTCAGCTGCGGTAGGATGTGCTGGGGCAGGTTTGCGTGACGCGCAGGCTCCTGCGGGTTCAGCTCTTCCGCGCTCAGCGGATGCAGACCGGGGCCGTGCAGCAGTAGGGAACATTCGGCGTCCTCCATCATCACGCCCACACGCTCGGCGGGCAGATCCGGAAGCACCGGAACGTAGGTGGCGCCAGCGTACAGCAGGGCGTACAGCGTCACGTACTGCTCGGCGCCGCGGTGCACACGCAGACCCACCGCGTCGGAAGAGCGAACGCCCCAGTCCAGCAGCTGCGCGGCAAGCGCGCGGGCGCGCTCGTCCAGTTCGGCGTAGGTGAGGGCGCGGTCAAAAGCGTAGGCGTGCTCCGACTCGGGGGTGAGCACCTCACCGGGCGCGGGGGCAGAATCCAGCACGGCGAGCGCCTGCGGATGCGCCGCCACCGCGTCACGGAAGCGGCCCAGCAGGGTCTTGTACTCCATCGGGTGGTCGGTAAGCGCCGGGGCGGTCAGCTTGCGCAGGGTCGCAAGCTCCGCCTCGGTCGCCAAGCCGAGGTTGTTCAGGGAAGCACCCTCACGCTGCGCCTCCGCCGCGTATGCGGGTAGCCACTCGCTCAGGCGGGCGGCGTGACGTTCCAGCTCCTCAGCGGTGTAGAGCGCCGGGTTCATGTCAATCTCGCAGGAGATGCTGTTGCCGCGGCCGGGCATACCGCGCAGGGTGAAGGTCGCGTCAGCAACGGGACCGGCAGAGATATTGTGGATGCGCGCAGTCGGCACCGGTTGTACGGTTCCGGACTCGTCCTTAGAGGGCGCCGCCAGCGGCAGCACCGCGTCAAAGGGCACCACGTTAATCTGCGCGCCAAACAGCCTGGACTGGGCGTTACGCGCGGTACGCTCGAGGTCTTCTTGACGAGCCAGCGGATGCTCTGCGTTGCGGGCGTACTGTTCCTTCACCGAGTGCAGGGACTCCGCGATGGGGCCGGTCGCCGCAACCTGCACTGGCAGCACGTTCACCGCGGTACAGCCGGTCTGCGCGCTCGCCGTACCCAGGGCGCGGGTCGCCTCCGGCAGGGTGCGGGCGAACATGCGGTTCATCTGCGGCACACCGAACGAAGCCTGCGGGTAGCCGCCCACACGCGCCAGGTACGAGCCGACGGCGGCGGTCGCCAGCACGGGCCAGGAGACGGCGTGCTGCTTTGCCGCATCCAGCAGGGCCTGCTGGGTGGGCACATCAATGCTGAACGCCAGGCGCACAGACTGCGCCGACGGGGAGGCGGTACGACCCGCCTGGGAGGTGTCTTCCTGTTCCAGGGCGCCGCTCGCTTCCCAGAAGGCGACGTCTTCGTCACGGGCGGTAGAGGCGGCATCGTCGGCGTCGAGCAGCTGCTGCAGGCTCAAGCGGCGGGTTGCCGGAACCGGCTGACCGGCGGATAGGGCGCGGTATATCGCCGCCACGCGGGAGAGGCCGTTGAACGCGGCGAACCCGTCGGCAACCACATGGGAGAAGGAATGGTACACCCAGAGGAACCCGCCGTAACGCGCCACTGCGCTGCGCACGGTCACGCCCTCATCGGTGGCGAGGGGCTGGGTGAGTAGGCGCTGTGCCCAGGCGCTTACCGGCGCGGGCAAATCAGAGTCAGGCAGGTCAGAGGTGTTCTCCTCCCCCGCCTCTGCGGTGCCGCTCAGCTCGCGCTCCTCCAGTTCGCCATCATCCAGCTCGCCCTCATCCACGAGCAGGTCAATGCCCGCGAGGAACGCCTCAAGCGGCAGAATCTGCTGGGAGGCGGCACCATCGGCAATGCGGGTGCGCACGCGGAAGCCCTCGTTCTCGCGGTAGAGCTGTTCAAAAGCCTCACGCAGCAGAGCGAGGTCGGTGTCCGCGGGGCATTGCAGAACCTCCGCGGTGTTGTAGCAGGGGTTCTTCGGGTCAATCGCGGCGGCAAAATAGATGCCGCGCGCGTTAGTGGTCAGCGGCAGCCAGGGGCTGTCAGCGCTGTGCTGTGCGGAGGGGGTCGCGGCGGTGCGAAGGTCGGAAGCAGTCCCGAAGCTAGCGGGTGCGGTAGTATCAGCTACGCCCATGGTGGCCTCTCAAAGGTCTGGATTAGGGGTCTGGATTAGGGATGATATGCGGTATGTTAAAGGTAGGTGTGAAAGGTAGGCTACTGCCCCGCCGCTTCACGCTGGCAGAAGTGCGCAGACAAGGGCAAACACAGCTACACAACACGGCGTAAAACCGGCGCACAGAAAAACGAGGCGAGTAGCAAACACCCCGGGCGCCCGTCTGCATTCGCGGCAGGCGGGCACTCGGGGTGCGGTAACGCTTAGCCCAGGCGGGAAGCGATGAACTCCACGGTCGGGTTCTCCACCAGCTCGGTAAACTCAATCACGGCGCCCTCAGCGGCAAGGTCGTCGAGCAGGGCGAATGCGCCCATAGAATCCATGCCCAGGGAGAACAGGTCGGTGGTCGGCTCGTCAAAAGCGGTCTGCAGGGAGTCGGGCTCGACGATGTACTTCTCCATGATGGGGCGCAGGGTCTCAAATGCGGACATTTTTCTCCTCAATAGGGGTAGGAATAAGGGCGTACGGTTTAGCCGAAAATGATCAGCTCAAAGGGTTTAGCCGAAAATTTCGGCAAGCTTGGCGCGCAGCTCGCGGCGAGAAATCTTACCCACGTTCGTGGTGGGCAGCTCCTGCAGAACCTGCACGCGCTCCGGGATCTTGAAGTCGGCGAGCTTCTTCGAGGTGAAGAACTCGTGCATCGTGCGGCGCGGGTTTTCGCCCAGGTCGACGCCTTCTTGCGGCACAATGACCAGGCCCACGCGCTCGCCCACAGTCTCGTCCGGGATACCCAGAACCACGGCGTCAAAAACGTCGGGGTGGGTCAGCGCCAGCTCTTCGATTTCGTCCACGGCGATCTTCTCGCCGTTGCGGTTAATCTGGTCCTTCGCGCGTCCGGTCACCTCAAGGTACTTGCCTGCGAC
The DNA here is from genome assembly GCF_001813685.1 of Rothia sp. HMSC061E04. Classification (NCBI taxonomy): domain Bacteria; kingdom Bacillati; phylum Actinomycetota; class Actinomycetes; order Micrococcales; family Micrococcaceae; genus Rothia; species Rothia sp. HMSC061E04. The sequence goes on from NZ_KV813705.1 coordinate 226,690, forward strand.
CAGTCGCACAATGTCGCCGGTGCGGTAGAAGCCGTCCTCGGTGAAGCCGTAGCGGTTCGCGTTCTCCTCCAGGTAGTAGCCGCGAATCGTGTAGGGGCCGCGGGTAAGCAGGTGGCCGCTCTCGCCGCGCTTAACCGGCTGGTCCTGATCATCAACAATCAGGATTTCATCGTCGGGGCTAATCGGGTAACCCTGAGTCCTCAGGCGCAGCTCAATCGGGTCGGTCGAGCGGGTGTAGTTCACCAGACCCTCAGCCATGCCGAACACCTGCTGAACGGTGCAGCCGAGCACCGACTCAATCTTGCCTGCAACCGCCGGGGCTAGCTTCGAACCGCCCACCTGCAGGTTCTGCAGGGACGGCAGGGACACGCCGCGCTTCTCCGCGGAGGCGACCCACGCCTGAGCCAGCGGCGGCACCAGCGCGGAGGTGGTCACACCCTCCATCTCAATGAGGTGGAACGCAGTCTGCGGGGACGGATCCGCTGCAAACACCAGCTTGCCGGAGGCGCACATGACGCCCAGAATACCGGGCGAGCTCATCGTGAAGTTGTGCGCGGCGGGCAGCACTACGAGCATGGTCGTGTTGTTGTTCAGCTTGCAGATATCGACCGAGCCGCGCACCGAGTACAGGTAGGCGGCGTGGGTGCGAGGAATCAGCTTCGAAATGCCGGTCGTACCGCCGGAGAGCTGCAGGAACGCCACCTGCTCGCTCGCACGCAGGTTCTCGGTGTTCTGAATGACACCGGGCACGAACTCTTCAGCGAGCTCCTCTTCGGTCAGCGGGGTCAGCGACTCCGCAACGTCAATAGCAACCGGCGGCTCCAGGGAGTTCTTGCGCAGCTCGGCGGCAACGTCCTCGTGCAGGGCGGTGAAATCTGCGCCGGGGGTCACCGAAGAGAACACGTGCGCCGCAGCGTCGGTGCGGGTCGCAAAGTGCACGAGCTCGGTGGTGCGGTGCTGCGGCAGGCAGAACACCGGCAGCGCAGCCGCCCAGAAAATACCCAGCAGGTACACCAGGTACTCGGCGGTGTTACCCAGCTGCAGCAGCACACGGTCACCGGGCTGCACGCCAGCCTGAACGAGGCGCGCCGCAGCGGCACGACCTGCCGCCTCCAGCTCACCGTAGGAGAGGCGAATCTGCTGGGGCTTGCCATCCTCATCGAGCTGCGCGTGCGAGAGCGCCACCAGCGCAGGGAAGTGCGGCTTCGCGCGGCATGCATCCAGCAGGAACTCGGGGATAGTCTGGTCGATCCAGTAGCCGGCTTCTCGGTACTTCGCGGCAAAAGACTCGGGGATGAGCGGCGTGGGGGCCAGGGGGCTACGTTCTACGGTCATCTTCTCTCGATTTCTGTGTCGTTTGCGGTTTCTATAGCGCTCACGTGCTGCGTGCGTTCGCAGCGTGATGCCATCTCGTCAATGAGGGCGGGTGCGCAACCTACGCCGGGTACCCTTCGGTACCCCTCGCGGCGCGGTAGTGTTGTGCTTCTCTGAGGCTGTACCTCTCTAGGATACGGGCGCGGCGGTGTTTACCCTAACGGAAACCCCGCACGCCCACCATGCGGGGCATGCTCTACCCGTACAGGATCCCTAGACGACCTCTTGCAGGTCCTCCGCAGAGCCCCGCTCAGTGCGTTCAATCTCCCGGCTGGCTGCAATAATACGTTCCAGGGCCGGCACAATCGCACCGCGCCAGCATGCATAATCGTGACCGCCGTTGAAGGTCGTGCAACGTGCTCTCTCCAGGCCAAGCTTTTCCAGACGTGCCTTCAGCTCGCGGTGAGGAGGCACCAGAACCCACTCCTGCTCCCCCACCTCAATCTCAAGGTACAGGTGGCGCAGACGGTCAATCTCGCCAGCCGCCTCCAGCTCGTCCAGGCGGTCCATGACCTGCGGCTGCCACAGCGACGAAGACTGTGCGATCGCGCCGCCAAACGCCTCCGGGCGGCTCAGCACCGCCAGCAGGGAGGACAGCCCGCCCAGCGACTGACCGTTAATCACAATGTTCTGCGGCGCGGTCTTAATGCCGTGCACCACCTCCAGGTGCGGGAACGCAATCTCCACTAGGTAGTCGGCAATCGGGTTGTCACCGTTCAGTTCCTTCCAGCGGTGCTCACGACCGCCAGAGTGCAGGAAGAACACGTGCATCGCCGGAATACGGCCCGCCTCGTAGGCGCGGTTGAGGGTCTGCTCCATGCCCTGGCTGAACCACATCTCACCGTCGAACTGGATAAACAGCGGCGCATCCGGGGCGGGGTCACCCACACGGCCGAGCACGTACTGGTGACCGTCAGAGGTCTGCATCCACTCGGGGGCGGGCAGCGCGTCAATCTCTTCCTGAGTCAGGATGAACTCCTGCACCGGCGCGTACTCAAGCTGCACCACACCCATGCAACGACCGATGCGGTTGCACACGGTCTCGGGGTTCAGCGGGTCACCCTCACCGGAGTCCAGGGCGGCACGCAGGCGCACCTGGTCGTCATCGCCCAGCCAGGCGGGGCGCTCGCCGGGCAGCGCCGGCAAGAAGTTGTAGGAGGCACGCCAGGTGGTTTCCATCTGTATGCTCAGCTGCCACCAGCCAGTGCCCTCGATGCGGGCCATGAGGGAACGGTCGAGGTTCTTCTCATCGGTCAGGCGGTTGATGAACATGAGCACCTGCTCCGCCTGCTCGTTGTGGTACAGGAAGGTAACGATGCGCTCGTTCTCACTGATGCTGCCGTCTTCGCGGTGCACCGGCTCGATAATGGGGGTGCCTTCGGAGACGATCTCAACGATGCGGGCGTTCAGCTCTTCGGGGCTGACCGCCTCGGCGATGAGGGCGCTGATGAGGGGACTGTCCACGCGCGGTGCCGGTACGGGGCGCGGGATCTTGGGAGGGGCCGGGCGCACGGTCGGCGCAACGGTACGCGGCTGCGCCGAAGTAGCCTGTTCAGAAGTGTTCTGGGCAGAAGTATTCTGTGCAGAAATACTCTGCGCGGGAACGGTCGCGGTGGGTTCGTGCTCGCCCAACGGTTCCTCCTTGGTCTGTGGAAACACTCAATCGGTGAGAATCGGTGAGGAGGCGCATTATCGTTAGTTAGCCTCTACTACCTCACTCTATGGTATCCCTTACCCAAACTCCAGCCAAAGGGAAAAGCGAAAGAACCACAACATGACATTCATGACAGCGAGCGCGGGCTCCTAAAACCCAAGCGCAAGCCGCCACAACCCCACCTAAGACCAACCCAGCCCAGCCCCACCTAAGACCAGCCCAGCCCAGAAGTTAAAAGAGATGAGGCACCGAGACCGTGCATCAAACCTTCAAACAGTGAAGGTCTCATGCGGCAGTCTCGGTGCCTCATCTACGGGTTCCCAAAATGGAACCTACCCAGTGCTCGGAGCCGTTCATGCGTCAAAGACGGGCGAGCACCGGGTAGGCGCCCTACGCGCAGGGGATCCTGGGTCCCTCAGATCCTAACGTTCGCTACTCGGCGCAATGCCGAGCTTTTCCACCCGTACTGAGACGGTTGGCGCTAACTCCCACGCGGCTTAGGGGCGAAAACTATTCGCTTTCGCGGGCCGCCGAAATAGCGTCAGCGGCAATATGAATTGTTTGGTTCTCCTTCGGAATAACCAAAGGGGTGCCAGTGCATGGATCAGGAATAATAACCGATTGCAGGTCAAAAACTTCCTGGATAAGTTCCGGTGTAATTATCGCACGCGGATCGCCCTGAGCGATAATCCGGCCCTGCTTCATTAACACAACATGAGTAGCATACCTGAAAGCAAGGTTCAGGTCATGCAACACCACGGCTACCGTTCGCCCTTCGGAATGCAATTTCTTCGTCAGGTTCAGCACCTCGATCTGGTGCGTGATGTCCAGGTAGGTGGTCGGCTCATCGAGCAGAATCAGCGGGGTCTGCTGCGCCAGGGTCATGGCAATCCACACGCGCTGACGCTGACCGCCGGACAGCGCCTCAATGGGGCGTTCCGCAAGTTCCAGCACGTTCGCCGCCTGCATCGCCTCCACGCAGGCGCGCTCGTCCTCATCAGACCAGGAACGCAGCAGCGACTGGTGCGGGTAGCGGCCGCGCGCCACCACATCTGCCACGGTCACGCCGCTAGGCGCCTCCGGGGTCTGCGGCAGCATCGCCAGGATCTTGGCGATGGCGCGGGACTTCATCTGCGGCAGCGGGGTGCCGTCCAGGCGAACCTCACCCTGCTTGAGCGGGTTCACGCGGGCAAGAGCCTTCAGGGTGGTCGACTTACCGCAGGCGTTCGGGCCCAAGATAACGGTCAGCTCCCCCTCCGGCACCTGAAAATCTACCCCGTTGAGCACCGTATGCTCACCGTAGGCAACCACCATGTTCTCGCCTTCAAGGCGGGTCGTCACACTAGTGTTCACTAGCTCTTCTTCCTTTCGAGGTAAATCAGGTAAATCAGGTACAGGCCGCCAATCGCGCCGGTCACCACACCCACCTGAATGATGCGTCCGGGAACAGCGAATCGGCCAATCAGGTCAGAGCCGAGCACCATGAGCGCACCCATAAGTGCCGCGGAGGTGAAGCCCACCCCGCCACTACGAGACAGGGTCTTCGCGATGTGCGGTGCCGCCAGGGCGACAAAGGCAATCGGGCCGGTCGTCGCGGTCGCCAGCGAAACCAGAAGCACACCGATAAACAGAGCCGCCACACGGTACGCATTCACGCTCACACCCAAACCGGATGCCACCTGGTCACCAAAACGAATCGCGCCCAGCGGGCGGACCAGCATCAGCAGCAGCGGAGTCACCACGAGCAACAGACCCATCAGCGCGTAGGTGCGCTCCCACGTGATGTCATTGAGCGAACCGGCAAGCCAGGACGCCGCGGTCTGCGCCTGAGTCAGCGAAGCACGCACCACCAGCAACGCATTGAACGCCGCCAGGGTCGAACCCACACCAATACCGACCAGCACCAGACGGAAGCCATGCAGGCCCGTGCGGCGCGTCAACAGCCACACCAGCACCGAAGTCGCCAAGCCACCAACCACAGCGCCCAGAGCAACCTCAACGGGACCGGAATTGAAGACAATAATCTGCAACAGCGCACCGGTCGCGGCACCATTCGTGAAGCCGATAATATCCGGCGAACCCAGGGCATTACCCGAAATCACCTGGAAAATCGCACCCGACAGACCAAGCGCCGCACCCACCAGAAGCGCCGCCACAATACGCGCCGCACGCTGCTGAGCGAAAGTCACAGCAATCTGCTTACCCTCACCCATCAACGCCGGAATGACCTTCTCCGGGGCGAGCTTATAATCACCCTGCAACATGCCCCAAAACGCCAGCGCCGCAATCAGCACCACCAACGCCACATTCAGGATCAGCACACGCCACGGCACCTGAGCACTCACAGGGCCGCGCACCGTCAGCACCGGGCGGCCGCCCAAATCACGGCCGCGACGACGCTCAGAACGGTTCACGGAGGCGGTTGCAGTCGAAACAGCGGAAGAATTCGACATTAGAGAGCCTCCACCTTACGACGAGTCATCAAGAACAAGAACACCGGGGCACCGGCAAGAGTCGCCACAATACCCACCTGAGTCTCCTGCGGAGCCACCAGCACACGCGCCAACACGTCAGCACACAGCAGCCACACCGGACCCAACAGCGCCGAACCATAATTCACCCAGCGCACATCATTACCGAGCAGAGCACGCACCACAAAAGGCACCGCCAAACCCACAAAACCAATCGGACCCACCGCAGCAGTCGCCGCACCGGCAAGCACCGTCACCGCCAGCAACGTCAAATTCTGGGTCGTACGCACACTCACGCCGAGGCTGGTCGCCGCCTCCTCGCCCATGCTCAGAGCATTAATCGCGGGAGCCACAAAGAACGCCACCAGCACACCCAGCACAATCACCGGGCCCACCGTCGACGCGATATCCATACCGCGGCCCTCCAGCGAACCGGCAACCCACACACGGAACTCGTTATACGCATCCTGATCAGCCAAAATCAGGCCCTGTGCAATCGCCGACAGCGCCGCAGAAATTGCCACACCCGCCAACGCAAGCTTCACAATCGAGCCATCACGGCCACGACCCAGCGTGTACACCAGCACCGCAGCCAACGCGCCACCAATGGTCGCAGCAATCATGTACTGCCAAATACCCATCACGCCGAAAACCACCACGGAAGCAATCACAGCCACCGCAGCACCGGCATTCACACCCATCAGGCCGGGCTCAGCCAACGGGTTACGGGTCAGCGACTGCATCAGCGAACCGGCAACAGCCAACGCGGCACCAGCCGCAAGACCCACCAGGGTACGCGGAATACGCTGCTCCATCACAATCGTCTGCGCCTGCTCAGAAGCAGTGCCATTGAAAACAGCCAGAACCTCATCCGGCGGAAGATTATTCGATCCGAACAGCAAAGAAGCAGCCACAGCACCCGCCAAAAGCACCGCAAACAAGAACAGAAAAGCCAGGCGCTTACCCAACTTCTGCCCCTGAATCACAGACCCCTGACGGGACGTACTCTCCTGCTGAACACCTCGGGACAATGAGCTCGTGCGGGCCACTATGCTCCTTATGCTCGATACAAGAAAACGGGGAGGCGCCCCCGGCGCACCCACACCACGCGAGGGGCACCCGGCACACCGGTAAATAATGAGAGAAACGCCGGAGCGGGCGGGTACTCCCCCACCCGCATCCGACGTTAAGTCTTAGCGCTTACGGGTCAGCAGCAGCGCAGCAGCGCCCACAATGCTTACGCCCAGAACCACCACGCCAATCCACGGGAACGCAGCACCGTAAGTCACGGTCTGAACGGTGGATGCGGTGTTAGCCGCGCCCGAAGCCGAAGCGCTCGGGTTCGACGCAGTACCGCGCGCAACAGCCGAAGAAGATGCGCTCGCCGAAGCGGTCGCCTTCTTCTGGGCATTTGCAGAAGCCGAAGTAGCCGGAGCGGCGGAAGATGCGGAGGTGCCGGAGGTACCGGAAGAGTCAGCTGCCGCGTTCAGGCGGTCGTACTCCTCCTTGGTGATGGTGTTGCCGTCAGCGTCGGTGTACACGGTCTCAGCCTCAGCATTCGACTCGTCACTCTGAGAGTTTGCGGAATCATCAGAACCCGAACGACGAGAGGAAGAGTTAGAAGATTCAGAACCGTTCTCGCCCACCACGGTGAACTCGGGGCTACGGTTCGTGTATGCCTCGGTACCCAGGTACTTGCCGTCCTTATCGCGCTTCTCACCAGTTGCAAGGAAACGCAGAGTGTGGGTGCCAGCGCCAACATCCGGCAGAGCAAAAGAGCCAGAAACGTTACCGTTACCATCGCTCTTCTGCTGGTGCACCACGCAAGCACCCTGAGCCGCGTCAGACGGGCACAGGTCGCCATCATCAACCTTCACCGACACCACGGTGTTCGCGGGGAAACCGCTTAAGGTAAAGGAAATCACGCCGTGCTCATTCACCGACGACGAAACAGTAGAAGAAGTGCCGGGCGTGGAAGCTTTCGCGCCACCCGGAGGCAGGGCGGATGCGGTGCCAACACCCAGGCCCAGTGCCAGGGTTGCGGCGGCGCAGGCGGTCAGTGCTTTAGAGGTCAGGGATGCCTTCGGGGCTCCCGAAAAAGGTGCACGCATGGTGGTCCTTTCAAATCTTTGCCAGGTTCATCTCTGGATATTCCGGTCCGTAGCAGAAACAACGGAACGACGCTGTATATCTGAACCCAAGTAGTCGGAGGGGCACCCGGTTTACGCACCCCTTCTTCAGGGGGGGGGTGAGCCGGTGCCGGTGTGAGTGTGCAGTCAGAAAATTTACTTCTTGGAGGTACGCAGCACCAGAGCCGTAGCCAGAATCACCAAGCCAGCTGCCGAAAGCAGCAGGTTGTTGGCGTTATTGACTAGCCACTTGGTCATACCGGTTAGCTCAGTACCTTCAATGGTTGGCCCCTGCGCAGTCAGAGCCGTAGGGCTGGAGGTAGCACTTGCATTCGAACGTGGCGAGGCAGAAGCAGAAGGCGAGCTGATGGCCTTAGCACTCGCCTTAGCCTCGGGCGTCGAGGCAGCGCTTTGGGGAGCTACTTCCTTCGCCTTAGCCTGCACTCGCTTCACAATAGGTTCGGCGGGAGTAACAACTGTGGCGAGTGACGGCTCCACCTCGTAGGAGTCCTGGTCATCATTGGATACATCCTCGCGGGGTGCCACGACACGCTCAACAGTTATGTCAGCAAAGCCAAGCACCGCATTTTCAGCGCCCTGATTGCCGTTGTGCACGACCACACGGTAAGTGGCGGCGGGCATGCTCACGCTGGTTTCGTAACTGAAGCTGCGGTTGCCATCCAGGCGCTTCCAGCCGGAGCCGTAGAGGGTCTGCGGTGAGTTTCCGAGGTAGGTCGCGGCGTACACCCAGGTACCCGGTTCAGCGTTCGGCACGGTCACAGTCACGATGGAGCCGTCACGGTTCACCTGCACGCCATGACCGTCGGTCAGTTCGGAGGCGTTGACCGGCTCGGGTGCGTCACCGGGGGCGTACTCCGGAGCCTTGTCGCTGAGCTTAATCTTCTGTCGAATAGACACACCACGGTCGTAGTTTTTATCCTGCTTATCTGCTCCACCCAAGGAACCAGAGAGGATCTGCACGTTGTGCTCGGAATTTTCGGTAGCCCAGCCTGCCTTAGCCAAAACTTCAGCGCTCAGACCGGTGTTTTCGGTGGTGGGCAGGGGAACCTCAACCTCAAAGGTGCCGTCTTCATTGGCGATTGCGATGAAGTTCGCGGGCGAGTTGCCGCCCTTCTTGGTCAGGGGGTTAATGGCCTGGTGTGCATCATCGGGGAGGGCATCCAGGAACTTGACCGCAAATATGGCGCCGCGGTCGGGGGCGTTACTCACGAAGCCTTCACCGCGCACCACAATCTTGCCTTCGCGCCATTTTTCGGTGGAGATGGTGACACGTGCCTTCACAGGGTTCGCTGTCTTGGAGCTGGCAGACTTAGTCGGCTCAATACTCGACGACGCGGACGGGGTAGGTTCAGCGGTCTTGCTCGGCTCATCAGAGGGAGCAGCACTAGGGGTAGCCGAGGCTGACGGGGTCGCCACTGGGTCCGAGGCGATACCAATCGGCAGGTTGGAATCCGCGTAAGCAATGGTGGTGCCGGTCAGTGCTGCTCCGGGGGTGATGAGCGCGCCGGCGAGAGCCACGACGGCACCGTAGCGGGCTGCGGTGCGTGCGGGTCGGGTTTCGGTCATTGTGGTCCTTGAGGATGGTGTGGTGGGTCGTGCATCCCCTTCCCGCCGCGGGTCTAGGTCGCGGCGGGAAGGGTGGCGGAAGCTTCAGCGGGTGATTGCTTCACAGGGTATTTAGAACGGGGTGTTCAGAACAGGGCGTTTAGAGCGGAAGCGCCTTCTTGACGTCCTCGATAATGCCGTTGAGCAGCAGCGGGCCACCGGTGGAGGTCCACTTGGAGCCGTCCACGAGAATCACGTGGTCGTCCTTGACTGCCTTCAGGTTGGTGAAGCCGGAGGTTTCCTTCGCCTTATTCAGTGCTTCTTCGGCGCCCTGCAGACCCGCGGAGCCCTGCGCGTTCGGGTTCTGCTGGCTTGCGCCGCCGAGGGTGCCGAGGAACATGTAGTCCGCGTCGATGGTTGCCAGGTTCTCCAGGGAGACGGGCTCGGAGTGGCCCTGGCCGTTGCGGTCCTGCGACTCGGGGCGCTTGAGGCCCAGGTCGTTGAGCACCTGGCCGGCGGGCAGTTCCTTGAGGATCAGGGCGGGGCCGTTGCCTGCCCAACGGACGATGGAGAAGGTCTTGTCGCCGTACTTGGGGGCGAGCTGGTCCTTCAGCGTAGCGGCGTTTGACTCGTATGCCTTGATGACTTCTTCGCCCTTGTCGACCATGTTCATAGCGTTGGCGACGTTGCGGAAGTTGATGCGCCAGTCGCCGCCCGCGTAGCCGCAGTAGACGACGGGAGCGATCTTCTTGAGGGTTTCGTAGGCGTCGGAGCGCTTGTCCACGCCGGTGGAGTCGACCAGAATCAGGTCGGGCTCGAGGTTGCCGATCTGCTCGTAGTTGACCTGCGCGACGGTGCCGATAATCTTGACGTCCTTGGCGCGGTCGGCGAGGTAGTTGGGCACGCCGGACTGGCCGCGGCCGGAGACGGAACCTACCGGGGTCACGCCGAGGGCGAGCAGGCCGTCGAGGGTGGGCTCAGAGAGGACGATAACCTTCTGCGGGTTGGCGGGAACTTCTACGTTCTCCTCATCAATGTCCTTGATGGTGCGGGTGCCGCTGTTGCCTCCGGAGGTGGAACCGCCGGAAGTGGTGGTCGTGGTGGTCTCGCTGCTGCATGCTGCGAGGGCGAGAGCTGCCGAGGAGGCGAGCGCCAGGCCAAAGAAGGCGCGGCGGTTAACGCCCGATGCGCCGTGGTTTTCGGTGTCGGTCAGCTCGGTTCGGTTGAAAGACATAGTTCCCCCTATAAATGACTAAACTATACCTAACCTTACAGATATCTGAGTGCTACATCAAGGCGTGCTCAGTTTGCATTCTCTGACCGCCAGGATGCCCGGTTTTGCCGCGGAATTCCGCGGGTTAACATATTTCACTCTTTGTCATAGTCTTGCTGACACTATGTCGCTTAAATGGGTGCCTCTCCCCCACTGTTGCCCCACCATAAATCCACGGTGGGTAAGAAATCAGGGCACGCAAAACGCCCCGCCGCGAAGAACCGCGACGGGGCGCAGTCTTCGCAACGGGGCGTATGAGGTTTTATGGGTGCGGGATTATAGATGCGGGCACCAAATCAGGGCGCCGAATCAGGGCGCCGGATTCAAAACGCAGGGGCACCGTTACAGGAGTACATCATTCCCCGCGCACACCGCTAGTGGCCGCAACCGCAACCAGAACCGGCACGCTTGACCGAGGCGGCCGCCGCACGCAGGGAGGCGATGGCCGCCTCCGGACCGCCGAGCGCCTCGTCCACACCGTAGACCGAGCTGCCGGCGACGAAGCAGGTTGCGCCCGCCTCGGCCGCACGCAGGATGGTCTCTTCGGTGATGCCGCCGTCCACCTGCACGGTCACCGGCAGGTTTGCGCCCTCAATCGCCTTGGCGGCGCGGGCGATCTTCGGCAGGGTCACGTCCAGGAACGCCTGACCGCCGAAGCCGGGCTCCACGGTCATGATTAGCAGCATGTCCAGTTCGCTGAGCATGTCCAGGTAGGGTTCCACGGCGGTTGCCGGGCGCAGCGCCATGCCGGCCTTCGCGCCCTCGGCACGCAGGGTGCGCGCGAGCTTGATGGGGGCGATAGCCGCCTCCGCGTGGAAGGTCACCGATTCGCAGCCCATGCTGGCGTACTGAGGTGCCCAGCGGTCGGCGTCCTCAATCATCAGGTGTACGTCGAACGGCACCGGCGATACCTCACGCAGACGCTTGACCACGGGCGGGCCCCAGGTGAGGTTGGGGACGAAGTGGTTGTCCATCACGTCAATATGCGCGGCGTCTGCGGTGGAAATGCGCTCCAGCTCGCGCTGCAGGTTCGCGAAATCCGCCGAGAGAATCGACGGGTTAATGGCAATACCCATGGGGTTCCTTTCAAATCCGTGCCGTATGGCCAGTGATGCTAGGCAGTGAAGCTGCTAGTTCTTACGCAGCAGGGCGAGGAACATGGCGTCGGTTCCGTGCACGTGCGGCCACAGCTGCGCGGTGGTCGGGTTCTCCGAAGCATTAACGACCGGCGCACCCTTCTTGACCTTGATCTCGGGGGTGTGGCCGGGGTCCTTCTCCCCCGCCAGCACGCTCACGGGTTCGCCGTTCGCGCCTTCGGCGTGCAGGGCGACTTCACGCAGTGCGGCGGCGGAGTCGAGCAGGCTGACCGCGCCGCTTTCGAGCACCTCGGCAACAATGTTCTGGGTTTCTGCCGCGTGCGGGGAGCAGGTCACGTAGGCGATGACACCGCCGGGGCGGGTCGCCTCAATGGCTGCGTCCAGGAGCTGACGCTGCAGGGGCAGCAACTCTGCAATATCGCGCGGGGACTTGCGCCAACGCGCCTCGGGACGGCGGCGCAGGGCACCCAGACCGGAGCAGGGCACATCCACCATCACACGGTCGAAAAGCTGACCGGGCTCAATGGATCCGGGCAGGTCGGAGACGTTCTTGCGCAGGGTCTCGCGGATCTGGCGGCCGTCGCCGGTGAGTACCGTGTAGCTGTCCTCGGGCAGGGGGCGCATGGAGGATTCCACGAGCTGCGCGCGGTGCGGTGCCGCCTCGTTGGCGACCAGGGATGCGCCGCGCTGAATACCGAGCGCGCCGAGGAGCGCCGCCTTACCGCCGGGGCCTGCGCACAGGTCGAGCCATGCGGTGTCGGTGCCGTCCAGGGGTGCTGCGGCGAGCGCGCGTGCCACCAGCTGGGAGCCGGCATCCTGCGCGCGGACGGTGCCTTCACGTACGGATTCCAGGCGCGCCAAGTCGCCGGAGGCGTACAGCGCCGAACCTTCAACCAGCTCGCCGTCGACGGCACCCTGTTCGCGTGCCTCGTCGAGGCTACCCAGGCCGGGCAGCGCAACCAGGTTCACCACGGGGGCGAGGTTGTCCGCTTCGAGTAGCTGCTCAATTTCGGAGGCGGGGCGGCCGTGCGCGACGAGTGCCTGGCGCATGGAACGCACAATCCAGCCGGGGTGCGAGGCGAGCAGCGCCATGCGCTCGGTGTCGTCCTTCGCGTCCTCGATGATGAGTTCGTACCACTCTTCGGGGGTGCGCTCGGAGACGCGGCGCAACACCGCGTTGATGAAGTTTGCAGGGCCCGCACCGATTTTTTCGCGCGCCAGGGACACGCTCTGGTTCAGTGCCGCGTGGGCGGGAACGCGCATGTTCAGCAGCTGGTGCACGCCCATGCGCAACACGATCAGGGTAGTGGTGCCGACCTTCTCGATGGGGCGGTCTACGCAGCGGCTGAGGATTGCGTCGTAGGTCCCCTGGTGGCGTAGCGTGCCGTAGGTCAGCTCGGTGGCGAAGCCTGCGTCGCGGTGGTCGAGGCGGTGGCTACGAATTGCCTTGGGCAGCACGAGGTTCGCGTAGGCGTCAGATTCCGCCACGGAGCGCAGTACGTCGAAGACGGTTGCGCGTGCGGTGTCTGCGGTGCGCGAGCGTGCGGAGGGGGCCGCCGCGGAGAATTCACGGGTGGACATGGAGCGGCGGTTGCGTTCGTGGCCGCTCTTATTGCGCTGGGAGGTGCCGCCGCCACCGCGTTTGGTGTCCTCGTGCGCGGTCTTGGCACGGCGTTCGGCGCGCTCCACACTGGTCAGGCCGTCAAAGCGGCGGCCGGTGCGCGATTCGGGGCGGGAGTTGTCATCCCACTTCTGCGGGCGGCCCTGAGAGCGCTGGCCCTGGGAACGCTGGTTCTGGGACTGCTGGCGGTTCTGATCACTCACACCAGAGCCGGAGCCGCTGCCAGTGCCGGAGCGGCGGCGGCGCTTACGCTTCGCACCGCCCTCACCCTGACCGCTACCCTGGCTGAACTTACCGTTGCCGGGCTTGCCGTGTCCTCCCTTGTAGGGGCGCTTTTCGTTGCTCATGCGAGTACCACCAGACCTTCCGCCATGTCCTTGCCAGCGCCGCGAGCCCACGCGGGCGCATCCATCATTTTCTTACCGGCAGGCTGAACCTGCAGCAGCATCAGGGGTTCGGTACCGGTGCCGACCAGTACCTTCTTTGCGTGTAGACGCACCGCACCGGGTGCGAGGGGGCCGCCGTTCGCCTCGGTCAGGGACTGCACCAGGCGCTCGTCGGCAACCGCCAGGCCACCGATCTTGAAGCGGTTTTCGCCCAGTTCGCACCATGCGCCAGGTTCGGGGGTGACGCCGCGGAAGCGTGCCAGGATCTGTTCGGCGGGTTCGGTCCAGGTGAGGCGGCCGTCGGCAATGCTCATCTTGGAGGCGTAGCTGACCGATTCGTCCTCGACCTGTACGGTGCCGTTCTCGCCCGCTTCGAGGCGTTCGAAGGTGCGTTCAAGCAGTGCGCCGCCGCTGGTGGCGAGGCGCATCAGCACGGTGCCTGCGGTATCGTCGGCGGCTACGGGGGTGGATTCCTGTTCGAAGGTGGGGCCGGTGTCCAGGCCTTCTTCGAGCAGGAAGGTGGTGGAGAAAATTTCCTGCTCACCGGCGATGAGGGCGCGCTGCACGGGGGCGGCGCCGCGCCATGCGGGAAGCTTGGAGAAGTGCAGGTTGACCCAGCCGTAGCGCAGGGATTCGAGCGCGGACAGCGGCAGCAGGGCGCCGTAGGCGACCACGGCGGCTGCGTCAGCGTTCAGTTCTGCGATGGCTGCGGCGGCTTCGTCGTTCCAGCGGTTTGCCTTCACGATGGGCAGGCCGATCTCTTCGGCGCGCTGTGCAACCGGGGAGGGGGTGAGCACGCGCTTGCGGCCCACGGGGGCGTCTTCGCGGGTGAGCACGCCGACCACGCGCACCTTATCGGAGTTCGCCAGGTAGTCGAGCGGGGGCACGGCAACGTCGGGGGTGCCTGCGTAAATAATGTTGAGCATGTGAGCCTACTTTCCGAAGCTACCGAAGGAGGAACCAGCAGAACCGGCACCGAACGCACCGCCGCCGCCGAAGGCGCCGCCCACGCGGGTTGCACGCTCGGTCACGGTCTTCGCGGCGACGGCGTTGTAGTCTGCGGCGCGCAGGGCACGCATCACGCGCTGGCGGTCTTCACCCACGAGGCGGTCGATGAACAGCTTGCCGTGCAGGTGATCGGTTTCGTGCTGCAGCATACGCGCGAACAGGCCCTCACCCTCCAGCACGAGGGGTTCGCCGTGGCGGTCCACGCCGGTCACGCGCGCCCAGTTCTTGCGCGGGGTTACGGACTTCTGACCGGGCACGGACAGGCAGCCTTCGCCGCCTTCCTGGTCTTCTTCGCCGACTTCGAGCACGGGGTTGATGATGTAGCCTTCGCGGTCGTCAATACCGCCGAAGGTGAAGATCTGCTTGGAGATGCCAACCTGCGGGCCGGCAAGGCCCACGCCGCCCACGTCGTACATGGTTTCTAGCATGTCGTCGATGAGTCGTGCCAGGTCGTCGTCGAAGACGGTGATGGGGTCGCAGACGCTGCGCAGCACCGGGTCGCCTACGGTGCGGATGCTCAGGATGGTCATGGTCCTCCTTTGCCGGCGGGGTGCCGGGAATGTGCTTACGGATTTCAATATGGTGGCAGAACTGCACCGATAGAACCTCGCGGGTGAAACTGCGCTGGCGGTTTTCTCAGTAGCGGGTTCTTCACAGCGGGCGCATTCTTCACAGCAGGTGCGCCGATCTGTCTATTGTTCTATTGTCGCCGATTCGGTAGCGCGAATCTAGAACAAATCGAGGCGCTGGGGGTGGAGGCGGCAGGGTGAGGGCTGAGCCTCACCTCCCCACACTCATCTCCCCCCCCCC